>DATDLS010000363.1:0-46272 GCA_036519195.1 Occallatibacter sp.
TCATCCTGCTGCAAAAATTAATTCTTCGCGCCTTCTTCGGAACGGTCATCGTATCGAAAGATGAGATCGGCATCGTCAACAAAAAGTGGGTGCTGATGGGCAAGAATCGGACCCTGCCCGATGGCGCCATTGTGGCCCTCAACGGCGAAGCCGGATTGCAGGCTGATACGCTGGCGCCGGGAATCCACTTCGGCTTGTGGGCCTGGCAGTTCGCCGTGAGCAAGGTGCCCTTCACCACGATCGACAAAGGCCATATCGGCATTGTGGAAGCGCGCGACGGCCATCCGCTTTCCGGAGGCCGCGTGCTGGCGCGCACGGTCGATTGCAATTCGTTTCAGGATGCGCGCGCCTTTCTCACCCGCGGCGGCGAGCGCGGTCCACAGATCTCCATCATTCCTCCCGGCACGTATCGCATCAACACCGCCCTTTTTCAGGTCGCGGCCGCGGAGGTGCTGGAGATTCCAGACAACATGGTCGGCGTGGTTACGACCAAGGATGGCATGCCGCTGGCTACCGGGGAGATTGCGGGCAAGGAAATCCCCGGCCACAACATGTACCAGGACGCGGAAGCCTTCATCACCAACGGCGGCCACAAGGGCCTGCAGGAGCAGGTGATTCTCGCCGGCCGCTACTTCATCAACCCGCGCTTTGCCACGGTGGAAACCAAGCCCATGACCGAAGTGCCCATCGCCAACGTGGGCGTGGTGATCGCCTACGTCGGAGATGAAGGCAAAGACGTCACCGGCGACAGCTTCAAGCACGGCAATCTGGTGAGCCGGGGACAAAAGGGCGTGTGGTTCGATCCGCTCGATCCGGGCAAATATCCCATCAATCCCTTCACTCACAAGGTGGAGATTGTGCCCACCGCCAACATTGTTCTCAATTGGGCCACCGGCAAAAGCGAAGCCCACAAGCTGGACGAAAAGCTCTCGACCATTACTGTTCGCTCCTCAGACGGCTTCACCTTCAATCTCGACGTCAGCCAGATCATTCATGTTCCACGCAACGATGCGCCTAAGGTGATCGCGCGCTTTGGCACCATGGCCAACCTGGTCACACAAGTGCTTGAGCCCACCATCGGCAACTACTTCCGCAACGCCGCGCAGACTTCTGACGTGATCGAGTTTCTGAAAAAGCGCAGCGAACGCCAGGCGGAAGCCAAAGTCTCGATCGCCGCCGCACTCACCGAGTACAACGTCAACGCCATCGATACGCTCATCGGCGACATCACACCCCCGGAAGCACTGATGAAAACGCTCACCGACCGCAAGATCGCCGAACAGGAGCAGGTGACCTACAAGACGCAGCAGCTGGCCGAAGAGACCCGCAAGGATCTGCAGCAGGCCCGTGCCATGGCTGACACGCAGGCTCGCGTGGTGGACGCCGAACGCTCCGTCTCGATTGCCGAGTTCGCAGCCCAGGCGCAGGTGAAGCAGGCCACCGGCTCAGGTCAGTCGAAGACCATCAACGCAGAGGCCGACGCGCGGGTGAGAACGATCAGCGCGGAGGCCGAAGCGCGGGCCAAGACGATCAATGGCGAAGCGGATGCGCAGGTGGTGATCACGGTGGGCAATGCGGATGCCGAAAAAGCGCGGGCCGTGGGCACGGCCGAGGCGGACGTGATCAAGTTGAAGATTGCGTCGATGGAAAGCGGCAACTACGCGGCAGTGCAGATTGCGCAGGCGCTGGCGGAGAACCACGTGCAACTGGTGCCGCAGATTGTGGCCGGGGGCGGCAGTGGAAGTGGCACGCTGGTCGATGTGCTGCTGGCGAACCTGCTGCGGGACAACATGAAACCTATCGCCAGGGAAACTGAAGAAAAACCGCAAAGCTGATGAGCTTGTGTCAGCTTTGCGTGATAAAGCACGGGAGGCGGGGGCTGACGGCTGCCCAGCTTAGTGTTGGGTCTGAGCGTGGGGATGGGTTGATTTCAAGCTAGCTGCCTTTGCTCGAAATGGAAGTGAAACCTGAGATCTTATCCCGCAGGGGGGCAGGTGCATTTCCCGGTTGCCGCTTCGGATTGGTCTGATTCGGCGTCTCTCACTGCAATGCTGTGGTGATGCGGGCAAAATACAAACATCAGTTCGCTCTTCCTGGAGCGATGTTCTGACCCCGGCTTGAAAGAGGGCCACCATGGATTTGCGGAGTATTTCCGTTCCCTGATTCATTTTCCCAGCAAGTCCGCCCTTGGCCAGCGGTCCCAGCCTCGAAACCTCCGGTTACGTCGTACTCTTAACCTATGGATGATCGGGAACTGTTGAAGCGGATCGCACGCTCCGCCGGCCAGAAGGCCGGCTACAAACAGCTCGTCCGTGAGCTGAACCTCGGCGGCGGCATCGGTCGGCGTCTGCTGCTCGAGCAGCTGGCGCGCATGACCGCGCGCGGTGCGCTGGTCAAGCTGGACCGCGAATACTGGAGCATTCCCAAAGCTGTCGGCACGCGCGATAATTTGATCGCTGGCCGGCTCGATCTGCATCGCGACGGCTACGGCTTCGTCAGGCCGAACGCGCGGCAGGCCACCGGCGGCGAAGACATTTTTATTCCGCCCAGCGAGATCAACGGGGCTATGCAGGGCGACCAGGTGCTGGTGGAAGTGGAGCCGCCCAAGGCCGATGGACGCCTGATGGGCCGCATTGTTCGCGTGCTCGAGCGTCGCAACCCAACCGTCGTCGGCGTGTTTCATTACGCGCGCTCCGATCGTCAGCAGGGCCACAGCGTGATCCCGTTTGACGACCGCATGACCCAGCACATTCTGATCCCGCCGGGCCAGGAGCTTCCAGCGGAGGGAGATGATCAAACCACGCATCGGGTGCTTGGCAGCGAGGCCGCGCTGCGTACGGCGAACAGGAGCCTGCGGCGGGAGCAAGAACATCCCCCAGCGAATAATGCCCCGGAGGATCTGGCTGATCCAACCTACGGGTTGAAGCCGGTACCCTTCACCAGGACCGGCCATCCCGATGGGGCCTCGCCGTATGACAACCTTGAGGGCCTAGTGGTTGACGTCGAGATTACCAGCTGGCCCTCGCCCACGCGGCCGCCGATCGGGCGCGTGATTGAAGTACTCGGCGACCCCGACGACTTCGGCGTTGATGTGGAGATGATGATCCGCAAGCATCAGCTGCCGCGCGTCTTCCCAGAGAAGGTCCTGGCCGAAGCGCGCAGCGTTGCCCATCTCGACCGCGAAGAGGTTTCTCATCGCCGCGATTTTCGCGCCCTGCCCATCGTCACCATCGATGGCGAAACGGCGCGTGATTTTGACGATGCTGTGCTCGTGACCGAGCGCGCGGGCGGCGGCTACCAGCTGCAAGTGCACATCGCTGACGTAGCCGAGTATGTCCGCGCCGGAACGGACCTTGACCTGGAAGCGCGCCTGCGCGGAACCAGTGTCTACTTCCCCGATCGCGCCATTCCCATGCTGCCGCAGGAACTGTCGACAGACATCTGCAGCCTGCGTCCCGGCGAGGACCGGCTGGTCGTGAGCTGCATCATCGAGCTCGATGCCGAGGCGCGCATCGAGAGCTACGAGATTGTCGAAGGCGCGATTCGCTCCGCCGCGCGCATGACGTATACCGAAGTCCACCGAATTCTGGAAGGCGATGCGGACACCCGCGCGCGGTATGGAGCGCTGGTTCCGAATTTCGAGCGCATGCGCAAGCTGGCCGGGCTGATGAATAAGCGCCGCGAAGAACGCGGCAGCATCGACTTCGACCTGCCCGAACCGGTGATCGAATTTGATGAGCAGGGCCAGATGCGCGGCGTGACCAAGTCCGAGCGCACCTGGGCCAATCGGCTCATTGAAGAGTTCATGCTGGCGGCCAATGAATGCGTGGCCACCTGGCTTGAAGACCTCGGCGTGCCCTCAATTTATCGCATTCATGAAAAGCCAGAGCCGCGGCGTGTCGTGCAGTTCGAAGAGCTGGCTGCATCCTTCGGCTACTCGCTCGGCCTGGGTGCGCTGCCTGTCAAGCGCGTCCAGACGCGCGGCGATCGGCGTGATGCCGCGCGCAGCGGCCGCAATGTGCGCACCTACGAAGTGCCGGAAGACATTCCCGTAACGCCGCGCATGTATCAGAAGCTGGCCGCGAAGATCGAGGGCAGGCCGGAAGAGCGAATCTTGAGCTATTTAATGCTGCGCTCGCTCAAGCAGGCACGCTACTCAGAGATCAATGAAGGCCACTTTGCGCTGGCCGCGCCAAGCTACACGCATTTCACGTCGCCCATTCGCCGCTATCCGGACCTGATCGTACATCGCATCGCGAAGACGCTGCTGCAGGCAGGAGTGCGCGGCGACGGCGTGGTGGAACAGGGCCGCCACAACTCACCCTGGACGCATACGCATGAAGCCCTGGCCGGACTGCACGTTCGCCAGCCGCACAAGGCGAGGACGGCATTTGCCGGCGAGCCGCCCATCCCCGAAGCAGAGCTGGCGCAGATTGCCGAGGAAACCAGTCTCACCGAACGCCGAGCCGCCGAAGCGGAACGCGAACTGGTGGAGTGGAAGAAAGTCCGCTTCATGCAGGACCGCGTGGGCGAGGAGTTCGCCGCGCTGGTGCTCAACCCTGCCAAATACGGCCTGTTTGTCGAGTTGACGGACTTGTTCGTCGAAGGCCTGGTGCCCATCGACAGTCTGCGGGACGACCGCTACACGTGGCGGGAGAATACGCACGAGATTATCGGCGAGCACTGGGGACGCCGCTTCCGCGCCGGCGATCGCGTTCAGGTCATCCTTGACCGCGTTCTGAGCCAGGAGCGCAAGCTGCAGTTTTCCATCGTGGAAGACGGCATTTCTCTCACCGGGAAAAAGCCGGCCGGCGGCCCTTCACGGACAAAGAAGAGCAAGCGCAAGGATGTGAAATCCCCAGCTTCCAAGGCCAACAAGAGGCCCGGCAAAAAGGGCAAGAGGCGCTGAAGTTCATTCGCGCCGGCTTTAGGTCTATTTAGACGCCGGCTTGCCTGGCGGCTTAAGGGAGCCGCGGAGGCCGCCCATTATCAGGGAGCAATTGCAGGGAAGGTGCGGGCAGAGGCGCGTGGCGTACAAGAGAAACGGCCACGGCTCGGCAAGGGCGCCGAGCGCGATCGCGCCGGCAAAGGCAATGGAAGCGACCAAGAGGCTTCGATGAGCCGCTATCTGCCGGCCTGGCTCTCCGCCAGAGCGCCGATGACCGGCAGCTTGAAGCGCAGGCCATTGAGGGCCTTGATCACCGCCAGAATCCAAAGTGCGAACATGCCCAGGTCGACCAGGAGCATGATCGGAAAGATAATCAGGCCGAAGACCGGAATCCGCGCCAGGATGGCGAGAATCACAAATAGAGCGACCCAGCCAACTGTGAGAAAAATGGACTGCCAGGCATGAAAGCGAACAAACGAGCTCTTGTTATAGGGCGGCAAGGCCAGAAAGGCGATGGCCGGAAGGAAGGTAATATAGGCGATGGCGCCAGCGCCGTTGTCGGAGAAGCCCGACTCCGTGGTTTCGGTCAAGGGAGATGTCCTTTCGGAACGAGGCTCGAGTCAAGTACTTCCGCTCGGGTCGCAGGAACAAGCCGATTCATCGACGGCGGATAGATTGTCCTGGTTTAGCTCAAGGAAACCTTTGATTTGATTCCTTGTCAAGCGCAAACGCAGTGCCGGTGTGCCGTTCGTAACTCGGACCTCGGCCCGAAATTGACCGCAAGGCGTGGTGGACGCTTGTGACTCGGCAGCTCTGCGGCCAGCCAGGCCCCAGCCGAGTTGCGCAAACTCCGCTGGCCGGGATCGCGATTCAGCCACTCTACCATCTGCATGCAGTCGGGCGCGGCGTGGCAGCTGGGTGCAAAAAATGGCATCTCCTCTGCTTCCCGCGCCAAACCGGTCGGCGAGAACTCTCCCCGTCAATTTTCGCGCTGAGCGGTCGCACCGGGCTCCCAGAATCTCGTGCGGGCGCCGGGAACTCTCCAATACAATGGATTGTGGGAGCACGAATCAATGGCACACATGGTTTTTTGTACGCGGAACAAGAAGGAGATGGAGGGCCTTGATGAGCCGCCCTTCGACTCGGAGTTCGGCCAGAAGATTTTCAAGAACGTTTCCAGGCAGGCCTGGGGCGAGTGGGTGGAGCGGCAAAAGATGTTGCTCAATGAATATCGGCTGCAACCCTGGACTCCGCAGGCGCAGACTTTTCTGGTAGAGCAGATGGAAGAGTTTTTCTTCGGCACCGGCTCCGCGCTGCCTTCAGAATACGTTCCGCCGTCACACTGATCTTCGTGCGGGGCGCCGTGCTGTTGCGAGATCGCAACCCGCTGCCTGATCGGTTGAACGCGAATGATTAAAACCCTGTTCACGTGCCGGATCGTCCTCGAATTCGCCGTGATTGTCTCTCACGATCTGGTCGAAATCCCAGGCTGGGTAGACGGGTCGCAAGTACAGGCCACAATAGGCAAGCCAAAGGTTTGGCTGGCCACGCTCTTACCGGCACGTCGTCCTCGTTTGCCCTATGGTTCCGGGCACGCCTGACACCGGCCTTGGTGTCGAATTGCCGGGTCATCGACTGCCGAGTAGCGCTGCTTTGGGCCGTTGGCATGGGGTACGTCCGGTATTTTCTGGGAGCAGGCGAGAAGCAAAAGAATCTAAATCTGGCGATGTATGCCGGAACCGATCAGGTTCTCCTTCCTCGTGGCGATAATCCGTGGCGACAATCCGCGCCCGAACACGTGCCACCGGGGAATCCATACCTTGTTTCTTGCCACTTTCGGCTTGCCGCTGATTCTTCGGTTCAAGTCAACCTGGATTCGTCTCCACAGAGCGATGGCCCGCTACGGTCACAATTGAGCACGCTCAGTTCGGGACATCGGCTCCTCAAACGTCAGCTCCCGGCACATCGGCTCCCGGGATAGGGCGGACTGATTTGGCCTTTCGATCGTGGATTCGTCGCTGGCCGCGCTCATTGATCTGCGGGTCATGATCTGCTGGTCATGGGCTGGCGGGTACGCCGAATCGCCCTTCGTTTCGAAGGCGAATTTTCCCCGAATCTCTCCTCCGGAAGCACTCCGGCCACCGCCCGGATTATCCACGTCTGCCTTGCTGGTAGAATGGAAGATGCCGCACTGTGTGGCAACTCGCCGCCGTGGCGCCCCCAACCTGAGCCGAGGCCTCCAGGGCCTGAACACAAAAGGAAAAAACTCTCTGTGACCCAGACGATACGCAATATCGCCATCATTGCCCACGTAGACCACGGTAAGACCACCCTCGTTGACGCCATGCTGCGACAATCGGGAACCTTCCGCGCCAATGAGCAGGTGGCCGATCGGGTGATGGACTCGAACGAATTGGAGAGGGAGCGCGGCATCACCATCCTGGCCAAAAACACGGCCATTAACTTTCAAGGCGGCAAAATCAACATTGTTGATACGCCCGGCCACGCCGACTTCGGCGGCGAAGTAGAACGCGCGTTGAAAATGGTCGACGGCGTCATGCTGCTGGTCGATGCTGCCGAAGGCCCGCTGCCGCAGACCCGCTACGTGCTGGCCAAGGCCCTTGAGGCCAAACTGCCGCCCATCGTAGTGATCAACAAGATCGATCGCCCCGATGCCCGCCCGCAGGAGGTGCTGAACGAGATTTACGATCTTTTCATCGACTTGGACGCCGACGAGTCGCAGCTGGATTTTCCGGTGCTCTATGCGGTGGCAAAGGCGGGCACGGCAACGCTCGATCTGGCCAAGCCTGGCGAAAACCTGCAGCCCTTGTTTGAGAGCATCGTTTCCACGATTCCCGCGGCGACGGGCGATGAAACCGGCACGCTGCAGATTCTGGTCACCAATCTTGACTACTCGGAGTACTTCGGCCGCATCGCGATTTGCCGTGTCTTCCAGGGCACGCTGCACGCCGGCGATGATGTCACCATCTCCAAGCGCGACGGAACGCTCGAAAAGACCCGCATCACCAAGCTTTTCACTTTCAATGGCCTCAAGCGCACCGAGACCACGGAAACCACGATGGGCGATATCATCGCCGTGGCGGGCGTCGAGGGGATCACCATTGGCGAGACCATCACCAGCCTGGAGAATCCCGCGCCGCTGCCCCTGATTGTGATCGATGAGCCCACCATCGCCATCCAGTTCAGCGTGAACAACTCGCCATTCGCCGGGCGCGAAGGCCAGTACGTCACCAGCCGCAACCTGCGTGAGCGGTTGGAACGCGAACTGCTTACCAACGTCAGCATTCGTGTCGAAGACACCGGCTCGCCGGACAGCTTCAAGGTGCTCGGCCGCGGTGAATTGCAGCTCGCCATCCTGATTGAAATGATGCGCCGCGAAGGATTCGAGCTGATGGTTGGCCGGCCGGAGATCGTCACCAAGATGGTCGACGGAACGCGCATGGAGCCTGTTGAGCACCTCACCATCGACGTGCCGGAAGTGCACACCGGCGTGGTCATTGAAAAGCTGGGGCCGCGCAAAGGCGAGATGACCAAGATGCACAATCACGGCTCCGGACGCGTGCGCATGGAGTTCCGCGTCCCCAGCCGCGGGCTCATCGGCCTGCGCAGTGAAATGCTCACCGAGACGCGCGGCACCATCGTGATGAATGCGCTGTTCGATGGCTATATTCCCTACCAGGGCGAAATTCCGCAGCGTCCCACGGGGGCTTTGATCGCCGACCGGCAAGGCCTCACCACGACCTATTCGCTCAATGGCCTGCAGGAGCGAGGCATCCTGTTTGTCGGCGCGGGTGTCGATGTTTATGAAGGCATGATTGTCGGCGAGCACTCGCGGGACAACGACCTCGATGTCAACGTCGTCCGCGAGAAGAAGCTCACCAACATGCGCGCATCCAGTGCCGACGAAGCCATCCGCCTGGTTCCCGTCAAGGCGCTCAATCTCGAGCAGACCATCGAATTCATCGCCGAAGACGAGATGGTCGAGGTGACGCCAAAGTCGCTCCGCCTGCGCAAGAAAATCCTGCAAGCCAACCGCCGTCCCAAGCGCTGGGAAAAAAACCAGTAAGGCTAGGAACGCGTTGGCGGCGATCCTAGCGCGTAGGCTCTGTCAGTTGCCCCCGGGGGCTCGATGCTGAGACCTGGGAGCCCGGTTAGAGCCTCCGCCTGGCCTCGAATACCCGCTCCAACGCTACTTCGGCCGAGGCTCCGGTCGAAGACAGATGCCCCATCTTTCTTCCCGCCCGCGGCGTGTGCTTTTCATAGAGATGCAGCCGCACTCCGGGTACCGCCAGTGCGCGAGCAAAGTCCGGCTCACCGGCATTGGTCAGCCACACTTCTCCGAGCAGGTTCACAATGGCGCACGGCGTGATCAGCTCCGTCGAGCCCAAGGGAAGATTACAGGTTGTCCGCACCAGCTGCTCAAACTGGCTGGTCACGCAGCCACGCTCGCTCTGGTGATAGCTGTTGTGCGGCCGCGGCGCCAGCTCATTGACCAGCAGCTCGCCCTGCTTGGTCACAAACATCTCCACGCACAGCAGACCTTCCATGCCCAGCCGAGCGATGAGCTCAGCCGCCAGTGCCTGCGCGCGCGATTCCATTTCTTGAGGCAGGCCGGCCGGAAGCACGCTCCAGGCCAGGATCTGGTTCTCGTGATGATTGCGCGCCGCCGGAAAACTGCGCACCTCGCCCGCCGGATTGCGCGCCGCCATCACGCTGATCTCGTAATCCAGATCGAGCGCCTGCTCGGCAACAGCGGGCTTTCGGTCCATCGCATTCCATGCTTGGGCAATCGTCTCGTCCTTCGCGGGTGCATCGAACCCAATCCGTGCCTGCCCGCGCCCGTCGTAGCCACCGCGGCCGATCTTGAGAAATACACGACCGCCCAAAGCAGCCACCGACTCCTGCAACTCGCTCTCAGTCTGCACCACGCGAAAAGGGCCCACCGGAAAGCCCTCCTCCGCGAGCCATATCTTCTGCAGCGTCTTGTCTTGAATGATGCGAATCGGTTCAACACCCGGCCGCAGCGGCGCCAGCTTTGCCACCTCGGCCAGAGCCTCGACGCCGATCTGCTCAATCTCCAGCGTCACGGCATCGGCGCCTGTTGCCAGGCGCCGCGCCGCAGCCTGGTCATTCCATTGGCCTACGATGGTTTCATCCACCACGAAACTCGCCGGGCATGCTGGTTCAGGATCCATCACGCGTACGCGATAGCCCATGGTGCGCGCGGCCATGGCCGTCATGCGCCCCAGCTGTCCGCCGCCCAGGATTGCGATTAATCCGCCGGGACGAACGACGAGGCTGCTTTGCTTGGCTCTCAGGCCGGGGACCGTACTCACCCTCCCAGCTCCTGGCCCAGTGTTTGTCCGAGCACTTCCTGGGTCCGGGCAGCACGCCACCGAGCAAGCCGGTCGTAAAGCGCCGCATCGGTCGCCGCCAGAATCTGGGCGGCCAGCAAAGCCGCATTGGCCGCGCCCGGTTTGCCGATGGCCAGCGTCCCTACCGGAACGCCCTTGGGCATCTGCACAATCGAGAGCAGCGCGTCCAGCCCATTCAATTGCGTCGCGGCCACCGGCACACCCAGCACCGGAACCAGCGTCTTGGCGGCCAGCATTCCCGGCAAATGCGCGGCACCGCCGGCTCCGGCAATAATGACGCGCAGCCCGCGCTCCCGCGCCGTCCGAGCGTATTCAAAGAGAAGATCCGGCGTGCGGTGGGCACTTACCACGCGCGCTTCGTAGCGAATCTCGAGGGTGCGCAGAATCTCCACTGCGGCAACCAGCACCTCGTAGTCGCTCTTGCTGCCCATCACCACGCCCACCAGCGACTGTTCGTCCATAGGGGTGATTATACGAGTCCACAGGAGGCGCCCCAAAGAGCGAAATCGCGATCGCAATCATCGAATTTCAATGCCGTCGCCTCGCCTCGACGACCACTTCGAACACAATCAACGCTCGACTGGCTGCGGCCAGAGATCCTCCTGGAGCGCTGTCGGTTCTGGTCGCGCCGGCGCCTGGGCCGACTCAACGCGTCGTGACCATCGAAGAAGCTACGAACGCGATCTCTCGCCGGCCTTTGCCGAGCATGTTCAGCTCGCACAACGTGCAGGGAGCCGACGAACGGCCTGAGGCTCAGAGAGCAGAACTTCTGTATCTTTTGCCGTATTCACCTGATCAGAGAGCAAAAAGCCTGGCCCAAGATCCTTGCGCACCTTCGCTTGACCCAAGCCAGAAGCAGGCAAGAGCTCGACGGCGCGATCAGCGAAGCTGTTGCTCCGATCACACCCGACAATGAGGGAGGATGGTTCAGCTACGCTGCGCCAGCCTTTCAGGAACTGGGAAAATGGACGCAACTGAACGGCTGCCCCGGAAATTGAGTGAAGCTCCTCAATGTACGTGTTTTCAGTTGTTTATGGCTCGCCAACCATGCAACGCGCTTTGCCCCCCGTTCCCCTCCCCTGCGCCATGCTCTACCATGAATCCCGTGACCGTCCCAGCCACACATGATCCTACCCTGCTCGTCCACGGCGGCGCCTGGGCCATTCCCGCCGACGCCCGCGCCGCTCATGAGGCCGGCGTCCGCGCCGCGCTCGAAGCCGGCTACGCCATCCTGTCTCTCGGCGGATCCGCGGTTGACGCCGTCGAGGCCGCCGTCACCGTCCTTGAAGACGACCCTACCTTCGACGCCGGCCGCGGCAGCTTCCTCACCTCCGATGGCCGCGTCCAGCTCGACGCTCTGCTCATGGACGGCGGCCGCATGAAGGCCGGGGGAGTGGCCTGCGTCGAGCGGCTCCGCAACCCCATCCAGGCCGCCCGCCTCGTACTGGAAAAGAGCCAGCACGTCTACTTCGTAGGTCCCGGCGCCGAGCAGTTTGCCGCCGCCCACGGCATGGCACTTATCGACAACTCAGAACTGGTCCTCGACCGTGAGCGCGAGCGCCTCAAGCACGCGCAGTCCCGCCAGGCCGCCGGTTTTGGCGATGAAACCTTCTCCGGTCCCGAGATGGCCGAGATCCTCCGCGACGACAAAGATCCCGCCACCGCCTTCCCGCCTCATTCCGGAAGCCGCAGCACACCCGATGACGAGGACGGCACAAAATACTCGCATGACACTGTAGGGGCCGTCGCCCTCGATGGCCGCGGCAACCTCGCCGCCGCCACCTCTACCGGCGGAACCCTCAACAAAACTCCCGGCCGCGTTGGTGACTCCTCGCTGATCGGCTGCGGCTGCTACGCCGACAACCTCGCGGCTGCGGTCTCCCTCACCGGCTGGGGCGAGCCCATCATGAAGCTGGTCCTCGGCAAGTGGGCCACCGACCGCGTCGCGGCCGGAACCGTACCGGATATCGCCGCCCGCGAAGCCATCTCCTACCTCTTCAACCGTCTTGGCGGCCACGGTGGAATCATCCTCCTGGGCCCCGACGGCCGCTTCGGCCTCGCCCACAACACGCCGGCCATGGCCTGGGGTCTGGCTACCCCCGGCGGCCTTCAAACCGGCCTCAGCGTTTAATTTTTCCGGCACAACTGCCTTAAAATCTTTTACTTGACACGACAGGCCTGTCCTCGCCTCCGGGGAAGCCTTGTCATCATTTTTAACGTATGATATATCGTAAGATATGTTTAACGACTACAGAACACATCACTCTCACGACTTCCGCCCCGAACTGTTCAGCATGGGGCGTCACCATGGCGGCCAGGGATTCGGCCATATCGCATCCGGCTGGGGCGGCGGCTTCGGTCGCGGTGGCGGCGGCTTTCCGAGCGGCCGCAAGTTCGCCTCCACCGATCTGCACCTCATCATCCTTGCTTTGCTCGAAGACAAACCTCGTCACGGCTACGAGATCATCAAAGCTCTTGAAGAGCGCTCCGGTGGCTTCTACACCCCCAGTCCGGGAATGATCTACCCGGCCCTCACTTATCTTGAAGAGATCGGCTACGCCACGATTGAATCCGAAGGCTCAAAAAAGCTTTACTCGATCACCGAGGCCGGTCGCAACCATCTCGAACAGAATCGCACCATGACTGAAACCATGCTCCGCGACCTGGAACAGATTGGCTCCCGGATGGACGATGTGCGCCGAGTTTTTTCCGGAGAACCCCGCCCCAGCCGCGGCGATAACGAAGAAGAGCCTTTCGACCCGCGCCGTGGTTCCCGCGAAGTGCATGAAGCCCGTCGCGAGCTGAAAATGGCCCTCTACGAAAAACGCGGGTGCCCGCCCGATGAAGCCCGGCGCATCGCCCAGCTTCTTCGCCATGCCGCCCAGCAGATCAGCGGCAAACCATGATCACCGACCGCGAACCAATCCCCGAACCAATCCCCGAACCAATCCCCGAACCAATCCAGGAGAACTTCTCGATGCAAGCCATCCCCAATACCCTCACCGGTCCGCTGCTTGACCCCCAGGTCAACGCCGTCATCGCACGCCTTGAACAAACCTGCAAGTGCCCGTCGAACGGCGGCCCGATGGCAAACTCCGCCAACAGCCACGATCCGTACGCCTATGCCGACTGCGGCTTCTCCATCCATCCTGATCAGGGCAAACTGATCTACTTGCTCTGCCGCGCGCAGCGCGCCCGACGCGTAGCCGAGTTCGCTACCTCCCTGGGCATGTCCGCACTCTACGCCGCTGCTGCCCTTCGCGATAACGGCGGAGGGGTCGTCATCGGCTCGGAGCTTGTCCCGCAAAAGGCCTTTGCCGCCTGGCGCAATCTCACCGAAGCCGGTCTTGCTCATCTGGTCGACATCCGTCAGGGCGACGCCCGTGACACTCTGCGCGACCTTGGCGGCCCCGTTGACTTCATGCTCGTCGACGGCTGGCCCAGCCCTCACGAGCCCTCGCTCGCCCGCCAGGTCATCGGGATCGTCGCCCCGCAGATCCGCATCGGCGGCCTGGTCATGAATGACAACGCCGAACCGGACTACCTCGAATACATCCGCAACCCGACCCACGGCTTTCGATCGATGACACTGCCCATCAAAGGCGGCACGGAGCTCTCTGTGAAAGTCAACTGAGCGCGCACCACAAGTGCCGCCGCGCCCGCTCGCCAAACAGGCTGCAATAATTGTGGGATGCTGGTCCTCGCCTCTGCATCCCCGCGCCGCCGCGAACTGCTCGCGCAGGGCGGCTACACATTCCTCGTTCACCCGGCCGATATCCCCGAAGACCCTCACCCCAGCGAAGACCCCATCGCCTACGTCACCCGCCTGGCCCGCCAAAAAGCGGAAGCCGTCTATGCTCAGATGAGCTCTGGGGAAAACATCGCGTGGCCCGATGAAGCCACCCCCGCGAGAACACCCGATCAGACCGCCCCTGCAAGAATGAACGGCACCGACTTCGGTCCACACCATCGACCAGCTCAAACGGAAGGGGCTTCAGGCGCCAAGCGAGATCTGATCGTTCTTGGCGCCGACACCACGGTTACGCTCGACAATCAGATCCTCGGTAAGCCGGTAGACAGCGAGGACGCCCGACGCATGCTGCGCCTGCTCTCCGGCCGCACCCACCGCGTCGCCACCGGCATTGCCGTCGTCACCGGCGCACGCACCGAAGTCGCCGCAGAAGTGACGGCGGTAAAATTCCTCACCCTGTCGGAAGAAGAGATCGCCGCCTATCTTGCCACCGGCGAGCCCATGGACAAAGCCGGCGCCTATGCCATCCAGGGCCGCGCCGCCCGCTGGATTCCCCGCATCGAAGGCGACTACTTCAATGTCGTCGGCCTGCCGATTGCTCTCGTTTCCACGCTTCTGAATTCCTTCTGATCTACGTGTCCGGGCGAGTGCCCCGCGAACGGCCCCCACCGCCACTTATCCCTAAGGCTTCACCACCAGCCGCGTCCCCTGGTAGACGACCGCCGCATCCGCCACCAGAGTCTCGCCAATCCCCACGCCGTGATCCTTTCCCACAATGACCAGACGAAACTTATGCTCGGCGAGCATTTCCGGAAAGCTCCCCTCGCGCGGCGACAGCGTCAGCGCCCGCGCCCTATCGTCCCAATGCAGCGCAATGGTCGCATACGCGCCCCGCTCATACGCGTATCCATCGTTGCCGTCCTCATAAAGAGTAAAATCCCCGTCCGCCCCCGGGTAAACCCGCAGCTCAATCGGATCCGCCGGCTTCTCGGTCGCCCACTCCATCTTCGGTCCCATGGGCACGATGGATCCTGCCCGCACAAACAGCGGCAGCTTGTTCAGCGGCGCATCGGCCTCCACACGTTTGCCGCCCTCCTGCTTGGCTCCGGTCCAAAAGTCAAACCACGTCGCCTGCGGCAAATAAACCGTCCGCGAAGTCGCCCCCTGGGTCGTCACCGGGCTCACCAGGATCGCCGGCCCAAACAGATATTCGTCGCCCGTGTTCTCGGCCTCCACATCCTCCCGCCAATCCATGACGAGTGGCCGCATCAGCGTCCCGTGCCGGCTCGTCACCTGCCAAGCCTCGGAGTAGATATACGGCATCAGCCGATAGCGCAACGTGTCGTAGTCCACCAGTATCTTCTCCGCCTCCGGCCCGTAGCTCCACAGCTCGTTCTCATTCGGCCAGCGCGTCCCGTGCACGCGAAAAATCGGTGAGAAGGCACCAAACTGAAACCAGCGCACAAACAGCTCGCGAAACTTCGCGTCCTTGAGATTCCCACCCGAAATAAACCCGCCAATATCCGTGGTCCAATACGGCATGCCGCTGATCGCGTAATTCAGTCCGGCCGGAATCTGGCGCCGAAACGTTACCCAGTCGCTCAGCACATCGCCCGACCACGCCGTCACTCCGTACCGCTGCGATCCGGCGTACGCCGACCGGGAAAGAATAAACACCCGTTTCGCATCACTCGCCGCCCGCTGCCCATCCGAAACGCCGCCGGAGTGGAACAGAGGATACACATTCGCATACCGTGCCCCTGAGCCCAGATGGATTTTGTTGGTCGTCAAAATATTGTCTTCGTGCGCTTCGGTCTCCGGCTCATCTGTATCCAGCCACCAGGCGTCCACGCCCTTCTGAAACAGCGCCGCATTGGCATTGGCCCAATACTGCTTCCGGGCCGCCGGGTTCGTCGCGTCATAGAGCGCCTGGCCTACCGGATGAAAACTCGGCTGAATGGTCTTTGCGATAAACCAGCCATTCTTGTCAAACGCGTCATAGGTCGCCGTGCCCGGCCGGAAGTACGGCCAGATGGAAACCATGAGGTGAATGTGCTCCTTGTGCAGCGTGTCGATCATTCCCTGCGGATCCGGATAGTGCGAGTTCCACGTCATCTCGCCCATCGTGTTCCACCAGAACCAGTCCTGCACGATGTTGTCCACCGGAATGTGCTCGGTCCTGTACTTGGCCGCCACCGTCTCCAGTTCCTGCTGTGACTCATACTTGTTCTTACTCTGCCAAAACCCGTAAGCCCAGCGGCCAAACAGCGGCACCTCTCCCGTCAGCTCGCGGTACCGGCCCACAATCCTATCCGCATCCGGTCCGTAGATGAAGTAGTAGTCCACCCGGTCGGCAACCTCCGCGCTCAAATAAAGTGCATGCACAAACCGGTTGTTCACCCGGCTCCGTGACGGATTGTTCCAGAAGATCCCGTACCCATTCGTCGAAACCAGGAGCGGAATTGCGATGTTCGTATTCTCCTGGGATAAATCCACCGTCTCGCCGCGATAGTTCCACACCCCCGCCTGGTGCTGCCCCAGCCCGTACAGCCCTTCATGCGAGCCGTAGATAGCAAACGACACCTCGGCGTGAAATGTGTGCTCTCCATTGACCTCCACCGGCCGCAGGCTGCGATACCCATCCGTCGTCAACAGCTTTCCCCGCATCAGTCCGCCGGTCGACCCCGGCCCGGTCGCCCCGGCACCCGTAGCACCCTCGGGCTCGAGGTAGTGCACCGCGCCCGTCTCCCGCTCGATCACCACCCGCAGCTTGGCTGTTAGAAGCGTAATCGCCTTCTCATCCGAGCTCACTTCAAACGCTGCTGCCGGCCAGTCTTTCTTCACCACCACGTCGTCGTCGGCCCGCCTGGGCGCAGTCGATCTCTGGGGAGCGTAGGTCACATGCAGCAGATCGTCCGCGTCCACATCCAGCCGCAGCACGCCGTACTTCTCGGTTACCTCCAGACCCTGCGCGCTCTTCTCAAAGCTCACCACAGGATTCGGCGGGTTCCATTGCCCCGGCGCCGCGGGAGCCAAAAACCCCGCCGCGACCAATCCCAAAACCAGCCCACGAATCCTCAACCGTTGCATGCCGAGAGCCCTTTCCTTAATCGCTTTAGCAGACGGAATCAGTCTACGCCAGCTCGGGCCCGAAGTGCAGCAATTCCATGGCCACCGAGCCTCAAGCGCGCTATCGAATCAAAGCTCCTGCCCCCAACCGCGCATTTTCGAGGTACACTAACTCTCGCTCCCCAAATCAAGGAAAACATCCATGCCGACTCGCGCCTTCATGCGTTCCATCTTCCTCGTCGTTCTGATCGCAGCACCGGCCCTGCTGCGCGCCCAGTTCCAGGACCCGACCCCCGAAGAACTCAAAATGACAGAAGATCCCAAGGCGCCCGGCGCCGCCGCCGTCTATCTCAACTTTGAAGAGACCACCGACGACCCTCTCCACTACCACAGCGTCTACGCCCGCATCAAGATCCTTTCGGAAAAGGCAAAGGACCTGGCCACCGTCGATCTCCCTTTCGTGCGGGGCAACACCCAGATCACGGACATCAAGGCGCGCACCATCCACTCCGATGGAGCCGTAATCCCTCTTGTCGGCAAGCCGGAAGATCTGCTGTCAACAAAATCCGGCGAGCGGCAGGTGGACCGCAAGGTCTTCAACCTGCCCAGTGTCGAAGTCGGCAGCATCCTCGAATACCGCTACCAGGTCCGCTACGACGACAACCACTTCTCCTCCCCCAGCTGGGAGATCCAGCACCCATACTTTGTTCACAAGGCCCGCTACGTCTTTACACCCTTCAAAGCATTCGCGCCTGGCGCTCAGGTGGCGAGCAGAACTACCCTGCTCGATGAGCATGGCAACGCTATCAACAGCCTCATCTGGTTCGAGCGGCTGCCTCCCGGCACCCAGGTAAAGACTGAAGCTCCGGGTCGCTTCACGCTCAACCTCTCAGATATCCCGCCTGTGCCCCAGGAAGAGTGGATGCCGCCCCGCGACAGTTTCCTCTATAGCGTCAACTTCTATTACAAGAGCGCCACCAGCAGCACCGACTTTTGGATCTCAGAAGCCAAGAATTGGTCCCGAGAAGTTGATCACTTTGCCGAGCCCACCAAGCCCCTCAGCGATGCAGTGGCCGGTCTGGTTCGACCAGGAGATTCTGATCTCGACAAGGCGAAAAAGATCTACCAGGCCGTCGAGGCTCTCGATAATACTGACTTCTCGCGCAAGAGAGGTGAGGCGGAAATCAAGCAGCTCGGCCTCCGCACCGCCAAACGAGCCGAAGACACCTGGGCCCAGAAAAGCGGTTCCCGGCAAGACATCACTCTTCTCTACATCGCCATGGCCCGCGCCGCAGGCCTCACCGCGTACGACATGAAAGTCCGCAATCGCGACCGCGGCAATTTCGAGCCGGGCTACCTCTTCTTTGGGCAGCTTGACGACGACATCGTCATCCTCACGATCAACGGCAAAACCATTGTTCTCGATCCCGGTGAAAAAATGTGCCCCTTTCAAACCGTGCATTGGAAGCACTCCGGCGCATCCGGTATCCGTCAAAGCGCCGATGGCCGGGCCATAGCTGTTTCTCCCTACCAGGCCTACACGGCGAACACCCTCACCCGCATGGGAGACCTTGCCCTCGCCGAGGACGGTTCGGTTTCCGGCAGCTTCCGCTTTGTCATGACTGGCCAGCAAGCACTTCTCTGGCGTCAGACCGCACTTGAAAACGATCCAGAGGAGGTGAAAAAGAGGTTCGACCGCTGGCTTCAGTCCATCGTCCCCGCCGGGGTCCAAGCGCACCTCGATCACTTCCTCAGCATCGACGATCCAGAGGTTAACCTCATTGCGGTCGTCCAGGCAGACGGAGCCCTGGGCACAGTCACTTCCAAGCGCGTCCTGGTTCCCGGGTTCTTCTTTGAAACCCGCGGCAACCAACCCTTCGTCGATCAGGAAAAACGCATCGAGCCAGTTGATATGCATTACGCCGACCAGGTCACCGATCAGATTACAATTCATCTCCCCGCCGGTTTCTCGGTCGAGGGCGCGCCCCAGACGGCAAAAGTTCCATGGGCCACCCGCGCCGTTTTCGCAACCAATAGTGTCGTGAATCTCAACCAGGTCATCATTGCCCGCCAGCTTTCCCGCGGCTTCACCATTGTCAAACCGGAAGAGTATCGCGACCTGCGCGACTTCTACCAGAAAGTAGCCGCCACCGACCAGCAGCAATTGGTTCTCACCGCTTCGCCGTCGGGAAAGGGCAACTGATGACTGCGCGATTCTTCTCCACCGCGTCGATCGCTGCCGTCGCCACGGTTCTCGCGTGCGCTCTTCCCGCCGTGGCCAAAGACAGGCCCCAGCCTGCCCCGGACTGGGCCGTTACTGCGTCCAAGACTCTTACGCCCGCCAACATCAAAGACGCCTCGGCTGTGATCCTCTTTGACGAGTACCTCATCACGGTCGACGAGCGCAATCGCGCCGTTGAGCGCGAGCGCTTCGCCGTCCGTATTCTCAAGCCGCAGGGCCGCAGCTACTCCCATTGCCAGATCGGCTACGACATCGACGAGAAGCTCAACTACTTCCGCTCCTGGACCTTCACTCCCGATGGTCGCCAGCTCCAGGCCATGGAGTCGAACTTTACCGATCACGGCGCCTATTCCGGCGCCGTCCTTCAGTTCACTGAGCGCATCCGCGTCGTGAATCCCCCCGCCAGCGATCCCGGTTCCGTAGTCGTCTGCGAAACCGAGGAGCAGCTCCGCCCCTACATGATGGAAGAAGCCTGGCAGATCCAATCTTCCATCCCTGTCGTTTCTGAAGCCCTCGAACTTGCCCTCCCGCCCGGCGGCCACTATGCCGAATCGTGGGCAAAATTCACCCCCGTCAAGCCCGAGGAAGTCACATCCAACCATCTCCGTTGGCAGATCATGGACGTGCCCGCCCTCAACCTTGAGAACATTCACGCCACCCCACCCTGGGGCGCGCTCGCCGCCCGGATGTCGGTCAAGTGGGGAGACGATGCAGTCAAAGGAGCCGACAACCAGTGGCGCGCTCTTGGGCTCTGGCAGGCCCATCTTGAAGAACACCGCACTGATCCCGACCCCGAAATTACCGCCAAAGCCCAGGAACTGATCACCGGCGCCCCGGATCTCTACACCAAATTGAACCGCATCACCGACTTCATGCAGAAAAATATCCGCTACTTCATCGTCGAGCGGGGCATTGGCGGCTGGCAGGCGCACTACGCAGCCGACATCTATCGCAACAAGTATGGCGACTGCAAGGACAAAACCACCCTCCTCATCTCCATGCTCCAGGCGATCGGCGTCCGCGCGTATTACCTCCACGTCGACACGCGCCGGGGCATCATCGACCCACAGGCCCCCTCACTCTGGGGTAACCACATGATCACCGCCATCGAACTGCCCGACGGCGAAAATGATCCTCGACTCATGGCCCGCGTGAAGGTAGTCACTGGCAAAACCTTGCTCATCTTTGATCCCACAGATGAGCAAACCCCCGTTGGCCTCATCCGTGCCGATTTACAGGGAGCCTGGGCCAACATTTCCGACGGCGCCGATAGTCAGGTCCTCGAAATGCCGGTTCTTGCGCCCGAATCTTCGGGCCTTACGCGCAAGGGCTCCTTCACTCTTTCATCCGATGGCGTCCTCGCCGGTGACCTTGCGGAAGTCTTTACCGGCGACAATGCCGCAACCGAGCGCCGATTCATCGAGGAAAGCGACCCCAAGGAACTCGGCGAACGGCTCGAGCGCGGGCTCGGATCCGATCTTCCCGGCGTGGCCTTCAAGAGCTTCGAATTCCGCCAGACGGCCGATCTCGATAAGTCCCTCGATCTCGATCTCAACCTAAGCGCCTCAGGCTTTGCCAATACCTCCGGATCGCTCATGCTTCTCCATCCCCACGTCCTTGGAGGCCTGGCGCGCATCGTGCCCGACGTCATGGAAGATAAGCCTCGCGCCTACCCCATTGAGATCGGCCATCCCGGCAAGTGGCACGACTCGTTCGACATCGTCCTTCCTCCCGGCTACGTCGTCGATGAGACCCCGAACGCCGTCGACGTTGATCTCGATTTCGCCGCCTACCACTCCACTGTTACCGCCAAGGACAACAAGCTCCACTACGAGCGCGAATACGTCGTCCGCCAGGTCGAAATCCCTGCCGGCAAGGCCTCCGAATTCCGCAAGCTCCAAAGCGCCATCGTTGCCGACGAAAGGGGAACAGCCGTTCTGAAAAAGCAGTAGCCAGACCGTGTCATCCCGAGCCGCTCCCCCTTTGCATCTTCGAGCCCTCCGACACATCCAAACCTGCATGGGTCATCCTCTTTTTTCTCCCTTCCGGCTCCGCTCTCTCACCTTCCCCAACCGCATCGGCGTTTCTCCCATGTGCCAATACTCGGCCGAAGACGGCTTCGCAAATGACTGGCATCTGGTCCATCTCGGCGCCCGCGCCCAGGGAGGAGCCGGTCTGGTGACCCTGGAAGCCTCCGCAGTCACCCCCGAAGGCCGCATCTCCCCCCGCGATCTCGGCATCTGGAAAGACGAGCACATCTCAAATCTGAGGCGCATCGCCCAGTTCATCCACTCTCAGGGGGCACTGGCCGGCATCCAACTGGCCCACGCCGGCCGTAAAGGCAGCATGTCGGTCCCCTTCGACCCCGAGCGCCTGGTCCCTCGCTCGGAAGGTGGCTGGACCCCGTTCGCTCCCAGCGCCATCGCCTTTTCTGCCACCTATGCGATCCCTCAGGCACTTGACCAGCCCGGCATCGACGCCGTAATTGAGGGCTTTCGCCTCGGCGCCCGCCGGGCCGCTGAGGCTGGCTTTGACTTCGTTGAGATCCACGGCGCCCATGGCTACCTGCTTCATGAGTTTCTGTCCCCGCTCTCGAACCAGCGCACCGATGCCTACGGCGGCAGCTTTCAAAACCGCACCCGCCTCATCCTCGAGGTCGTCGACGCTGTCCGTGCCGAGTGGCCTTCCCATCTCCCTCTCTCTGTCCGCATCTCTTCGACCGACTGGGCTGACGGGGGCTGGACGATCGACGATTCGGTTGAACTTGCTCATCTGTTCGGCCGGCACGGCGTCGACCTCGTCGATTGCTCCTCGGGCGGCCTGGTGCCGTATGCCAAAATCCCCGTTGCTCCCGGTTACCAGGTCCAGTTCGCCGAGCGCCTCCGCCGCGAAGCCAACATCCCCACCGCCGCCGTCGGCATGATCAGCGACCCCGCTCAGGCCAATGGCATCATCGCCACCGGCGAAGCCGATCTGGTCTTTCTCGCCCGCGAAATGCTGCGCGATCCCTACTGGCCGGTCCACGCCGCCCAGTTCCTGGACGAGGCCGCCAGCTGGCCGGCGCAATATCTTCGCGCCGCGCCCCCCCAATCCCCGCGTCGCGCCGCGGTCCCCAGCCCGCAAAGCTGATCGATCCCGGCGCTTCGCCTCCCCTTAGGAAATCGCGCAGGGGAGTACTTTCCCACAGTCCCCACCCGAATTATCGCGAAATTGCTTCACAAATTGTGCAAACTGTGACCTATACTGCGGAGAGAGCGAGGATTCCGCTGCACCCGGATAACCCTCCTCACCGCCGTCATGGCTACTCACCTTTCCCACAAGCGCGCACCGGAATCGCCCACGATCCCCGATCGGCTCTATTTCAAGATTGGGGACGTTGCCCGCATCTGTGGCCTGGAAACCTACGTCCTCCGCTTCTGGGAGTCGCAGTTCCCCCAGCTCAAGCCCAATAAGAGCGGCACCGGCCAGCGCCTCTACCGCCGTCGTGAAGTCGAGCTGGTCCTTGAAATCAAGCGCCTGGTTCACTCCGAGGGATATACGCTGCCCGGCGCTCGCCAGGCTCTTGAGCACAACCATCGCCGGCCCGCCGCCCAGGAAGCGCGTCCCGAGCCTCAGCCGGTCTCGAGCTCAAAATTGCCCCCTGCGCCATCCCCTGCCATTCAGCGCATAGACGCAGTCGCCGCCACCATCGGTCATGCCCGCGCCGAGCTGCGCGAGATCGCCACCCTCCTCGCCTCGCCAACCCCGCGTCCGGTGCGCCGCCGACCACGCCTGACTGCGCTGCCGATCGCCTCCGATATGCTCTTCCCGTCCTAGGCCCATCGACGGTCCGTTTCTAGAGCGCAAACGCTTTGACCGACCTCAATCAAGCTGTGCCAGCTCCCGCCGGGCGTCTGCAAGCAGGGCGATGCTCGGGTCCGCATCCCGCCACGCTTCCAGAAACTCCCGATACTGGCTTCGCGCCGCATCGGTCTTTTTCTCGAGCACCAGCACCCGCGCCAGCCGCAGATGCGCCAGCGAGGAGAGCGGCGAGATCGGATCCACTCCCCGGTTATCCAGAATCAACCGGTAATCGGCCGCTGCTTCCTCCAGCCTGCCGGCTTCGGTCTCGGCCTGCGCCCGCAGGCTGGGCACCGTGTAATCGCGCAGCTGGTAAACCCGCGCCGGTTCCAGCAGCCTGACCGCCTCTTCCGGCTTGTGGTTCTTCAGGGCCAGCAGCGCATTCACTAGCGGCACATAGATGCCTTCAATCACCGTGTTGTGGCTCTCATTGGACTCGCTATTGGCCACAAAACGCTCGGCGAAAGCAATGTCGCCCATCATCGCTTTCAGATACGCCAGCTGTCCCGGATCGCTCGGATCACCCTGGTACGCCTTCAACTGCTTCAAACTCTGGGCCGCCAGCCGAGGCTGATTGAGCTCCATCGCCACGCGCGCTTCGCGCAGCAGAACCCCTTCGGCGAAATCCGCTTCCCCATCGCGCAGCGCCTCGCTGCGCGAGCGCGATAAATCGTCGGTCGCCTCGCGCAACTTGCCTCCGGTTGCCGCTGCAACCCCCATGTCATAGAGCGAAGTATTGGCGTGCTGGTGCGAAAGGCCCCACGCGCCTTCTTCCTTCATCTTCGCCACGTCATGCTCAAGATACGCAATCTGGTACAGAATGCTGTGAATGTCCCAGTGGTCTTTGCCCTCCGCGATCGCTTCGGTTGCAATCCGTTTAGCGTCGGCAAAATGGCTGGCCTTCAGTTCAGCTCGCGCCAGTTCCACCGTCGCCACGCTCGATTGCGGATCGAGCCGGCTCGCGTGTTCGGCCGCATCAATCGACTGCGCATACTCGCCCAGCTTGGTGTAAAGATTCGCCAGGCTTACCCAGCTGTTGGTCATGTTCGGATAAATTTCCAGCAGCTGGCGCGTACGGCGAATCGACTCTTCGTAGTCATTCAATCCGTAGGCGTAATACATCACCTCGATGCCCAGCCGTTCCCGTTCCGTGGTGCGCTCGCGCAGGTCGAAGGCCTTCGTGTAGTACTTGGCCGCCTGGTTGTAGTCGCCCAGGTTGTAATAGCTGGAGCCAATGGCGCGATACGCCGAAGCAAAACCCGGATCCAGGCTGACAGCCCGATTCAACAGAATCTGCGCCGCCTTCATGTCGCCGCGCCGAAAGCTTTCCCCCGCCAATGAGAACGCGCGCAGCGCATCGAGGGAAGGCGTAGTTGCCTGAGTAATCGGAATCTGATAGCGATCGAGCGAAGCCGCCGATTCTCCCAGCTGCTTGCGCACTCGTCCCGCCGCCGTTTCCAATGCCCTCAGTACCTCTTCCTTGCCCGCGGCCTCCGCCTTGTACCCGCCAATCTCCTTCCCGCTCACGCAGCTGTCGGCGTCGAGAATCAGCACGTAGTGGCTGCCGAATTTGGCAATCGTGCCATGCAGCATCGCTTGCGCATTGGTCCGCTCGCATACTTCCATCGCCAAGGCCGGTGTCAGAGGCTCGTCGGTGGCGCGCTGCATCTCTTTGAGCGTCTCCCGCACCCGCGACCGGGTCAGAAGATTCAAAAATGGAGACTGCTCCAGATCGATTAACAGCGCCTGGTTCAGCGTTCGATCAAAATCCGGGTCGGTGGTGGTGTTCTCGATCTCCGCCAGCACCAGGTCAACATGCCCGCTCCGCACCGGATGCAGCCGCTGCCAGCCCAGAAACGCTCCCCCGAGCAGCAGAACCGCCGCGCCCGCTGCAACCCACACCAGCCATCGCCGCTGCTTGGGCGGCGCCGCCAGTTCGAGCACCTCCGGCGTCGCGTCATCGGTCCCTTCTTCGATCACCAACCGGGTTACCGACTCGGCCGAATCGAGACGCGGCTCGCCCCGCCCATGGTTTACCCCTGGTCGCGGAGCCTGTTCGACGCTCGCGGCAAACTGGTATCCCTTGCCCGGAATCGTCACGACAACCTGTTCGCCCTGCCCGCTTGTACCCAGCGCCTTACGCAGCAGAAACACGTGCTGCGACAAATTGCTCTCTTCCACAAAGGAGTTGGGCCACACCCCAGCCAGCAGTTCTTCCTTGGTCACCACCTGGTGCGGGTGCTGGGCAAGATACAGCAGCAAATCGAAGGTTTTTGGCCCTAGCGGTATGGAGCGCTCCTCGTGTTTCAAAGAGCGCGCAGCAGGATCTAACTGGTATCCAGCGAAGCGAATTGGAACATCATTGGCCAGGGAAGGGTTCCGCCTTGGAATCGATGTCGCACGCAGGTCAACAGTTTAACCCGAAACTCCACAATCGATTAGGAATAATCCCAGAAGGCGGGGATGGGTCATCGGCCCTACCGTGTCGCCAGCAATTTCCCATGAGGAGTCAGCAGCGGTTCAGGCGGCGGGGAAGCGGTCAGGTTGGGCAAGGAGAAAGCGAAATATCGCACCCATCTGTCGGGCCCGGATGCAGAAATGGCGATCTTGGAAAACGTTCGTACTCGCGCATTTGCCAGTTGACTGGCCGCACGTAGAAGCGCCGCTGAATCTAGAAAGGATTGGACGATGGGCGTTGCTGCTTCTTCATCCCTGCGGCAGAACAAGACGCATGGATGGCCACCGATATGATCTGAAATCGGATGGGGGCGACGCTCGGCGATTCAAGAGCAGTGATGGAGAGCCGGAGTCCGGCGGGCATTTGCCGTCGCAGATCGAACAGCAGATTCCGGTAATACAGTCGCTGAGAGCGCCTAGCGTCGAAATTGGTCTGGAGAGCCGCAATGCCGGGTTCCCGCGCGGTGAAAAGGATCGATTGAAGCGCTTCGTTTCGGTTGTCATCGTCGAGGACGGAAAGTCCCGAGGCCTCGATGCGAAGGACCGGCATGCGTGTTGAGGCCGCGGGGAATAGGACCGGATCGCGGCGTGGCTGGCTGTTGCTGTTCATGCCGATGGTGATCGTCTGATCCAGCTAGGCGCTTGCGGACTTCTTCGTCTCGAACGAGCGAAGATCTTCGCCCCGCTCCCATGCCCATAGCGTGAGCCGGGGAAACGAGTCGATCCGGGAATATCTTTGCGGAGAGGCGTCGGACCGCAGGCCAAGGAACAAGAAGAGCGTTAGAGAGGCGAGCAAGACAAAGCGAGGGCATGGCACGGCGAAGCACGACCACCATGCATCAAGCCAGCCGATAGATCAAGACTCACAGACTGGCTGATGAATCCTCTTCAATTGCCGGAAAAGTACTTGGATTTTCTCTTCATCCAACCGTCTTCGAAGGGGCCGAATCAGGTGGCGTCAGGCGAATCCCTACGGCCAGAATAGGGTCCAGAATAAGGTCCGGGGGAGCAAATGTGCATGAAGCGCATCCAGGCGCGAGAGACTTCGGCGGACTCCCACTTGGGCTGACTCAGAGGAGAAAGCGTTCCCCAGGCGAGTGCCATGTCCCGATCGCCTACCCCATAGCGAAAGCTGGGGCTTGCGCTCACTTTGTGGTCAGCCGCCCCCTGGCGAAGACGCGGAGATTTTCAGCCTTGCCAACCCCCCGCGCCGGGATATGCTGGACTCAATGCGCTTCCTCCATACCTCAGATTGGCAGATTGGCGAGCCATTCCGGTTCGTCGACGACGAGACGCTTGCGGTCCTCCGTGCCGAGCGGCTCGAGGTGATTGGCCGCATAGGCCGACTGGCTGTCGATTCTCAAGCGCCCGTCGTGCTGGTCGCCGGAGACATCTTCGATGGCGCCCATCCCAGCCTGGACACATTATTGCGCCCGATCGAGCGCATGCGGCAGTTTCCCCAGGTGGAGTGGCATCTCATCCCGGGCAATCACGACGCACATTCAGCAAATTCTCCCTGGGAACGCTTGCTTCACCAGCCCACTCCAACCAATGTCGTGATTCACGTCGCACCGGAGCCGCGGGCCGCCCTGGGAGGAGCCGCATGGATTCTGCCAGCGATTCTGACTCACCGCCATATGAGTATCGATCCTACTGAGGCCATGGACGCGATGATTACGCCACCGGGAGCTTTGCGCATCGGTCTCGCCCATGGATCGGTACGCAGCTTCGGCTCAAGCGAACACAGCACAAACAATCTGCTTGCCCTTGACCGTGTGCGGCGCGCGAAACTCGACTACCTCGCGCTCGGTGATTGGCACGGGACACAGCAGATTGATGATCGTACCTGGTATTGCGGCACTCCGGAGGCGGATGGATTCCATCTTGGCGGCTCGGGGGGCGGCCAGATCCTGCTCGTCGAACTTAGCTCCGGCTCTCCCCCTGTGGTGACCCCAATTGCATCGGGAAAGTTCCTGTGGCTGAGCGAATCGGTCACGCTCAGTTCGGCCGAGGACATTTCAGCACTCGAGGCTCGGATTCGCGGACTTCACAGCGACTTGAGCCGCGTTCTGCTCGCACTCCGCGTGGAGGGCACGCTCGATCTGTCGGCCCGCGAGCTCTTTGAACGCAGCATTCAGACTGGCCTGGGAAGCGCGCTACGCTACCTGAGGCTCGAAGCGGATCAGTTGTTCGCAAAGCCATCGATAGCAGACCTCGAAGCCATGGACCATGACGGTTTTGTGCGGGTGGCTGCAGACCGCCTCGCAGCGCTTGCCCAGAACAACTCCAATCCGGAACGGGAGCTGGCGGCCGAAGCGCTGCAGAGACTCTACGTTCTGCATCTGCGTCAGGGGACGGGGGCTCTGTGAAGATTCGATCGCTCCACCTCGAACACTTCCGCAAGTTCACCGATCCGATCGTTCTGTCCGGCTTCAGCGATGGACTCAACGTCCTGGCGGAATCGAATGAGTTTGGCAAGTCGACCCTTCTGTCAGCCATCCGTGGTGTACTCTTTGAGCGCTACGCCTCAAGGGCATCGACCGTGATGCAGATGCAACACTGGAGCAACAAGACTTCGCCCATTATCTCGCTCGACTTCGAGCTTCCTTCGGGGCTGTATAGGGTCGAGAAGCGCTTCCTCCATAAAGAACCTTACGCACGCCTTACGATGCCGGGCGGCGTCCTTCATCACGATGAAGCGGCTGAAGAGCATCTGCAACGCGTCCTTAATTTCACCCAGGCCGGCAAGACGGGTTCGAAGCCTGACAACGTAGGCATGTGGGCGGCACTGTGGGTAACGCAAAGGGAGTCGGTCGACCAACCCGACTTTACGGATTCGGCGCGACAAACTATCCATGGCTGTCTGGACCAAGAGGTTGGCGCCCTCACCGGGGGAACCCGAGGCAAGAAGCTGCTGGCCAGTGTCCGTGCCGAACTGGCCAAGATCCGAGACGGAAATAAGAAGCCTGCTGGCAAGTATAAGCAGGCGGTCGCCGACCAGGTGGTGGCAGAGCAGGCCCTGGTCGTGTTCGAGACCAGAAAGCAACGACTCGAGCAGGATATCGCCGAGCTGCAAACGGTCAAGCGTAAGCTCGCCGAGGCCCTTACTGGGGGAGAAGAGGCTCGAACCAGCCAGTTGCTGGATGAGGCTCACCACAAACGCGACAGTGCACAAAGGTTTGAGGATCAGGAGCAAGCCGCGCTTGCCACACGACGGTTATGGGCCGATCGAGTGACCTCTGCGGAGAAAGAGGGTGAGCTCCGCGCAGAGCACAACAAGACGCTCCAAGGCGTTGCAGAGCGCATTGAGGCACTTGCCGAGACCGAGCTCGCCCGAAAGCTCTCGCTCGACAGAGCTGAAGAGGCATTGAATCGGCAGAGGGAGCGGCTTCAGCAGGCAACAGCGCGCTACGATTCGGCCGGTAAGAAACGCCGCGAAGCAAGAACGGCGTTGGATCTGGCGGCAATGGCTGCGACCTTGCAGGCGCTCCGGGATCGTTTGATTCTCGCCGATATATCGCAGGCACGCGTCAATGCACTCGTTGCGCGTCTTGCTTCGCTCGCAATCACTGAGCCGGAACTGGCCCGGGTTCGTGAACTCGAGAAACAGCTCCGCAAAACGGAGGCTGTGCTTTCCGCGCAGGCGACCCACCTGACGATGACTCTCCTCCCCTCTGCCTTGGATTTGGTGCGCCTCGATGGCGGGCCCGCACCGACCGGTCCCATCTCCCTCATCCAAGATGCGGTTGTAAGCGTCGAAGGAGTGGGAGAAATTCTTATTCAGCCCGGTGTCCAGAATCGGGAGAAATTACTCGGTCGCCAGATCGAGGAGGCGCGTCAACTGAGCGATGCCTTGCAGGCTTTGGCATGCGCTCGCGTCGAGCAGGCTGAGGATCTGTATGCCGCGCGAGTACGCTGCGAGAATGAACTGGCGCAAACCCGTCAGGAACTGTTAGGGCATACCCCAGCCGATCCCGCATCCAGGATGGAACCAGGCCTTGAAGCGCTACGCAATCAGGTATCGATTCTTGACAATCGCCTGACCGTGGAAATGTCGTCCGCCGGATTAAAGGTTCTGCCCAACATCACCACGGCGGGCGAGGTGGCTCGAGACACGGAGAGGAATGAACGCGCAACTGCAGAAGAAGTCGCTTTGGCGCGAGCTCCTCTTCAAACCCTCGAGCTAGACCACACAACGGCGGTTCGCCTTCACACGCAAGCTGACAGCCAGAAAGCAGCAGCCATCGAAGAGCAGCGAAGGCTCATCGAAGAACAAGATCTGCGGCTTCAGCGAGAGAGTGCAGAAGCCCTGTCGGAGCGACTCCGCGTCTCTCAGGAGTCGCTTCTCGACCAGCAGGCGCTGCTCAAGGCGATGGAGCTCTCGCGTCCAGACGAATCGGTCGCTACGCTGGACGCGCGCATTGTCCGTCTCAATACGGCGATTACGGATTATGCTTCGGAGCGGCAGTCGATGCAACAGCGGCTCGAAGTCTTGAAGCATCAAATCGCCAGGGACGAAGGCGAGGGCATCGAAGAACAGGTTTTGGTAGCGCAGCACGCCGTCGATCGGCTGAACCAGGAGATGGCCCGCTACCAGCATGAATCCGAAGTCCTCGAGTTTCTGCTCACAACGCTCCAAGGGGCTGAACAGGCAGCCAAGGAGCGTTACATGGCTCCCGTGGTCAAGCGAGTGACGCCCTATCTCCAGATGCTATTTCCGGGAGCTGCAATCGACTGCGACGAACAGTTTCAGATCACAGGAATCATCCGTGAACGGCAGCAGACGGAGTCTTTCTCTGGTTTGTCCATAGGCACACAAGAGCAAATCGCGGTTTTGACTCGTCTTGCCCTTGCGGACATGCTCCTCGAACGAGGGCAACCGGCGACGGTCATCTTGGATGATGCTCTTGCGTACTCCGATCCTGACCGAATGGAAAGGATGTTCGATCTGCTTACCGAGGCTGCCAAGAGGACGCAAATCCTAATACTTACGTGCCGGGGGGAACTTTTCACGCGTCTTGGTGGAAATCGTTTGCGGATTCGTGCCGGCTAGTTCGTCATTTTCACAAGAAGAGCGAACACTTTATTGCAGCTTACGCGACAACTCGATCCGGGAAGAATTAAGGCTTGAGCAAGAGTACGTCAGCTTCGGCTGGGTCAATGAACGGCTCCGGGATCTCATTTGCGACACCGATGCTTCGCGTGTCTCATTCACATGATGCGTTAGAAATCCGATCGCTGGTCTACGGGAGTGGCGACAACAATCGCGGCTCTTTCCCGGCCAACCTAACTTCAAGCCCAAAAAACGACTCCCGAAACCGATTACCGGTTCAACGGCTTCTGCTTCGGACGCAGAGGGATTCTCCTGGGCTGTCAGATGGAATAGAGCGTCGGTGTAGGCTTCCAATTCCGCGTCATTGTGAATGCGCCGAGGAGCGCCATGCACAATCATCTCTGCCGGGTTAGCAAGGACTGTGCTCATTTGTTTGCGGAATTCGCCGCGCATGACAAGCTAAATATAGTCAGGTGGTACAGAGGTGACAACCGATAAGTTGTCACCTTCCGCAAGGAAAGTACAACGCGACTGATTCAGTCCACTTTCCCAAGGTCCGCGAGCTCGTTTAAAAATTCGACGAGCTTGTGCACATTCGTTGAGCAATTTTCACGCTCGGGAAGCTTACATCCAGAGTCGTTCCAATGCCGTTCAAGTCTTTTGGCGTTCCCAATTGCCGTCTCTTGGTTTGCCTTTACCTTTTCGTAAACGTAGCGGTCTGCCTTGTCGTATTCAAGCCCGCGCTCAGATAGTTTCTTGGCATATTGGTTTCTGCTAATTGCTGAATCGAAGTAGTCGAAGTGGAGTAGATACCAGAATTTGAAAGCTTCGTTGGTCCATGCTGTTCTGATGTTGTTGGCATGAGCCAGCTCGAAAGCCCGCGCATAGTTCTTTAGAGTAAAACTGTCCCGATCAAAAACGCACCACACTTGGCTGTATGGCTTCTTTTTTTCACGGGCATCCTTTCGGACTTAATTGCGGCCTGAATCAAACTGTCTGTGTTCATTCCGGTACCGACAACCTGCAACTCAACGCGTTGTTGATCTGTTTCCCCATTTCGTGGAACCCAAAACCCACCCCAAATAAAGATCTCTGGATGCGTAATGTGCGGTCTGAGGAAGCGGCCGAGAGACATTGGCCCCTGTGGCTGCCTGCTCTTTGGGATACAGACACAAAAGGTCGCTGGAGGCGAGAAATCGAATCTAACTACGACTGGATGGAAAATCCGAGTGTAAAAGCAAAGAAAAGGCGATGATCTAACGGTCACAAGTCCCGCTAACCCCACGAGATTTCAACCCGAACTCAACCCGAAAGAACAACTCCCCCTACCTATTTTCAACTACTTAGGGCTCCTTCAACCCCACGAACATGCCGTCTAGCTCATTGACACGTTGTTACGCCACTGATAACCCAATGGTTGAGGAGTTCAAATCCATTCCAAGCGTTAAGCAGCCGGATAAAGAATCAAGACCATTCAGAGGAATATGCAGCTGTGCAGAACAAAGCCGTCTCTGGCCGCCACTCCTTTGCACTCCTTTCCAAACCGTCGCCAGCCGAGCCAAGCCCGCGGTCCGGTCTCGAACCGCGTCGAAACGGGCCCTGACAAGCTGCACGCGCCCCAACCTTTCCGATGCCGTCGGCAGTGTCGGCAGTGAGAGGCGCGCTTGGCTCCTGACCCGATTCCGGGTATACTTGAGCTGCGGCAAGCTGCTGGAGGTGTGCGTCTACGCGCGCCCCGATGGCTCTCACGGTGAGTGAGCCAGGTCCGAGTTGGTCAGAATCCGTCGCAGCGGCGGAACCCGGCAGCACGAATCACAACAAGTTTGGAGCGAAAGTCATGGCACAGGTATGCGATATTTGCGGCAAAGGCCCGCAGTTCGGTAACAACATTTCTCACGCACACAACGTTACGCGGCGCCGCTGGAACGTGAATCTGCAGGCTGTCAAGGCTCTGGTGAATGGTGCCTCCAAGCGCATCCGCGTCTGCACCAGCTGCATCAAGAGTGGAAAGATCGCCAAGGCCCAGGTCGCAAAGGCTTAGTCTGTCGCGGGCTCTCCCGCCGGTGACTGCCAGGCCCGGCTTTTATTCCGATTCTTCCAATTCGCGCAGTTCAGGCTCGACGCGAACCCCCGTCCTTCCTTCGGACGGGGTTTGTTGTGCCTGCTTTTCGTGCTACGGTTTCTGTTCCGCGATGCGCAGCGGGTCTTCCCAGGGAAACGCCGCTGCATCGAGCCCATCCGGTGACCAGCGCCGCACCACCGCCTGGCCGAGTTTGCCCAGCGTCTTCTGTGCTTCATTGTCCCCGGTCCAGCGTTGGTCCGCGTTGTCCCAGGTGAACCCGGCAATCACCACCGGGCCATTCCTGGTCGCGATCAGCGCTACATCATTGCGCACTTTATCCAGCGCGCCAGTCTTGTTGGCGATGGCCGAGCCTTGCTCGCTGGTGTCTAGCGCTTCCAGATAGCGCGGCAGGTCATTGCGATCCTGCTGCAGACGCAGCATGTGCAGGATCGTCCCGCAGAGCGGCCCGTCACCGGGGAACGCGCCCGCTCCATCAAGGTCAAGACGGCACCCTGCGATCCGCTCCATGAGCGAGGCCATCTCCCGCGGCGTGGTCTTGCCCAGCCCAAATTTCGGCTGGTCAACCGGCATAGGCGATTCGGTCGGCACATAGACCTTCTTGTAGAGCACCGTCTCTTTCAAGCCCGCAGCCCGCAGCGTGCCGTTGATGTGGGCCAGTCCCAGCCGGTCGATGGCCATGTTGGTGGCCGTGTTGTCGCTCAGCACGACCATCAGGTGCAGCGTGTCGCGCAGGGTGAGCGTCAGCGGCGCAGTCAACTGGCCCAGCACGCCCGATCCCTGTACCTGGTTTCTCTCGGTCAGCACCAGCTTCTCTTGGAGCGAAGCCTTGCCGGCGCGGATCTGCTCGGCCGCGTCCAGCAGAATGCCGATTTTGATTACTGACGCCGTCTGCACCGCTTCATCCGGATCCAGGGATGCAATCGCCCCGGTTTTCAGATTGTGCGCGAACACCGCCACCCTACCCTGGTGCTCGGCGGCAATGGACTGCAACTGTTGGTCAAGCTTGGAATCCTCCTCGGCGTGAAGCAGAACGCCCGTAGGAAGAAAGCAGATAAAAATGACTTTGCAAAGAGGAAGAACCATGGTCGAATTAGCGATCTCCGGCGCCGATCGGCAGGCATGCGTACCCTTAGCCGGAACGTTATCACGTCCACTCTCATACACTGCATGGATTTTCAAGGGGAAAACAGAAGAGTCCATGCCCGGCCGCCGCAGCAGTTTTGCCGCAGCGGTCCCGCATGCTCATTTTTTCTCGTGCTCAAAGGTCAACGAAGCTGAGTTGATGCAGTAGCGCAGGCCGGTAGGCCGGGGGCCGTCCGGAAACACGTGGCCCAGGTGCCCGCCGCAGCGCGCGCAGGTCACCTCGATGCGACGCATACCGAAGGTGCGGTCCTCGTGTTCGGTGACGGCCTTTGAGTCGGCGGGGATGGAGAAGCTCGGCCAACCGCAGCCGGAGTCAAACTTGGCGTCGCTCTCGAACAGTCTGGCCCCGCAGCCCGCGCAGTGATAGTCGCCGGTATCGTGATTCTGCGTCAGCGCCCCGGTAAAGGGCCGCTCTGTGCCTTTTTCGCGCAGCACGTGATACTGCTCCGCGGTCAGCGCTGCACGCCACTCCGCCTCCGTACGTTCCACTTTTTCAGCGATATCGCTCATTGGATCCTCCGCACGCGCGCCCTATTCTCGCTCCGCCCTCGGCCTGTTGGATGCTTGAGGCCGTTCGAAAGAGTCGGCCGGGGCCGTGTGTGCTTGCACGTCCATGTTTATACTTCCGCGATCAGGTCGATCTCCACCAGCACGTCCTTGGGCAGGCGGGACACTTCTACTGTTGACCGCGCCGGCGCTCCAATGCCTTCCGGAGCCAGGTACGCGCCGTAAATCGCGTTCATCTCGGCAAAGTCGTTGAAGTCTTTCAGGAACACCGTCGCTTTCACCACCTGGCTGAGGCTCGATCCCGCGGCTTCCAGAATTGCCTTGAGGTTTTCCAGAACCTGCGTGGTCTGCTCTTTGATACCCGGCGCCACCACCAGCCCCGTCGCCGGATCCAGCGCAATTTGCCCCGCCGTGAATACCAGGTTGCCGGCGCGCACGCCCTGCGAGTAAGGCCCAATAGCTGCCGGAGCCTGCTTGGTTGCGATCACTGCTTTGCTCATGAGTCGATTGTAATGGGCGCATGGCCAGGATCACCAACCTCAGGGCTACCCCGCCAAAAGGCACCGGACAAGGAGGCCCACCAGCCAGCCGCCGATGTTGATGGCGAACAGCTTCTGCGGCGCCTTTTTCTGCTCCTAGCGCCGTTTCAGCGCTTCCAGTTCATCCAGCGTGCGTGGCCAGTCGGTGCCGAGCAGCCGCGACAGGCTCCGGTCGGCCAGCACTTTGCCGCCGGTCTGGCAGCGGGCGCAGTAGTTGGTCTCGTTATCGGCATAGCGAATGCGCTGGACCCTTTCTCCGCAGCGCGGGCAAGGCTGGTCGAAACGCCCGTGCACGGCCATCTCCGGCCGGAACGCCGTCACTCCTTCCGGGAATTTTTCCTTGGCTTCGGCCTGCATGCGGTCGATCCAGAGTTGCAGCGTGGACCTGGTTGCGGCAAAGAGGCGCGTCCAGTCTTCGTGCTTGAGCTTGTGCGTCAGTGTCACCGGAGACATCTGAGCCGCGTGCAGAATCTCGTCGGAGTACGCGTTGCCGATGCCGCTGATCAGGCGCGGATCCGTCAGCGCGCGTTTCAGGGTGCGATTTTCCGCCGTCAGCGCCGTGCGAAATCCCTCCAGGTCGGTCGCAAAGACTTCCACGCCGCCAGGATCAATCGCGTAGAGACCTGCATCCCCGCGCACCACATGGAGCGAAGCGCGCCGCTTGCTGCCAGCTTCGGTCAGGGTGAGCGAGCCGGTTGGGAAATCAAAAGCCGCCAGCGCATTGCGCCCGGCGAGCTTGGCCTGCGGCAGCTTCCAGTGCAGCCGGCCGGCAATCATCAGGTGCAGCACCAGCCACACCACCCCGGGGTCCCCATCGACGGGTCCTTGTCGCTGGGGTGGCGCCCCGGGGTCCCCATCGACGGGATCTTCTCGCATGGAGGTCGGTCGTTGGTGTGGGAGCTGGCCTGCAACGCCAATTGCAATGCGTTTGCCGATGCGCCGCAGAGCGACGACGGTGCGGCCTTCCGTGCTAGCGAGCGGAGGATCAACCGTGCGCAGCAAAAAGACGCTCGCGAGCCGCACTCGCTCGAGTGGCTGGCCAAGGACGCGCGGCTCAAGTGCGGTGATGTATGCGGAAATGTCAGGCAGCTCCGGCATCCCCTTCAGAGTGCAGCTTAGGTGGGAGACTGCGCAATGGAGTTTTTTGTATTCGGAACCTCCATCGTCGAGGTCTGCCTACACTGCCCGGCTGGGATACGGGCTTCATTGCAAGCAGCCTCAATTCATGCCGCGGTGAATGCCCTTCTTGAGCGATGTTGCGAGGAGCCGGCTTCAGTCCAGGATGGTATTGTCGATGAGGCGGGTGGGTCCGACCCAAGCAGCGACGGCAAACAGGCTCCCCGGCGCAGCCTTCCCGACCGGCAGCAGCGTCGCCCACTCCACCAGTTCGATGTAGTCCACGCGCACGGCAGGCTCGCCGGCAAACTCCGCGCGCGCGGCTCGAATCAGCACATCCGCGCTCCGCTCGCCCTCTGCCGCCAACGCCCGCACCTTGCCAATCGCCCGGCTCAGCACCAGCGCCTGTTTCCGCTCCTCGGTGCTGAGATAAATATTGCGCGAGCTTAAGGCCAGTCCGTCGGGCTCGCGGACGATGGGGCAGACGACGATTTCTGTCCCGAGCCGCAGGTCGGCAGTCATGCGGCGCAGAACCGCGACTTGCGCCGCGTCTTTCTGGCCGAAGAAGGCGCGGTCGGGTTCGGCTGCGATGAATAGTTTGCCGACTACCGTGGCCACGCCGCGAAAATGCCCCGGCCGCGAAGCACCGTCGAGCCGACCGCTCAGGCCTTCGACGGCAACGAATGTCGCTGCCCCGCCGGGATAAAGTTCCTCGACCGACGGCGCAAAGATGACCTCTGCGCCTTCTGCTTCGGCCAGCGCGCAATCGGCGTCGAAGGTGCGCGGGTAGCGGGCGAAATCTTCATTGGGACCGAACTGCGTGGGGTTCACGAAGATGCTGACTGCGACCCGGCGGCACGAATCGGCCGCCGTGCGAATCAAAGACGCGTGCCCGGCGTGCAGCGCGCCCATGGTCGGCACCAGGCCGATGGGCGTTCGACCGTCGGCCTTTTCCCCCCGCGACCGTTCCTCCCGCGACCAGGCGCGCAGTTGCCTAACCGTATGAAGAATCTGCATCAGGCCTTCCCCGGTACCTCGGCCTTCTCCGCTTCCGTTTCCGTTCGCGCTGCCTGGGGCATGTGGTAGCTCTCTGCGTCGGAAGGGAAGACGCGGTGCTCCACGTCTTCGCGATAATGCTCAATGGCCTGGCGAACCAGGCTGCCCGCGTCCGCGTAGCGGCGCACAAACTTGGCCGCCGGGGCAAAGGTGAGACCGAGCAGGTCGTGGTAGACAAGAATCTGGCCGTCGCACTCCGGACCGGCGCCAATGCCGATGGTGGGAATAGGCAGCCCGGCGCTGATCGCCGCTGCCACTTCCCGCGGAACGCCTTCAAGCACCACGGCTCCTGCGCCAGCCTCGGCCAGCGCCAGCGCGTCGTGCTTGAGTTTCTCGGCGGTTTCCGCGGTGCGCGCCTGCACGCGATAGCCGCCCATCCGATGCAGGCTTTGCGGCGTCAATCCCAGGTGCCCAACCACCGGAATCTCGGCCTCGGTGAGCGCGCGCACCAGCCCGATGCGCGGGCCTTCAATCTTGACGGCCTCGGCGCCCGCTTCTTTCACGAAGCGAACGGCGTTGGCGAGTCCCTCGGCGACGGTCCCGTGATAGCTGCCGAAGGGCATGTCGGAGACGACCAGCGCGCGGCGCACGGCGCGGCGCACGGCGCGCGTGTGATGCAGCATTTCATCCACCGTGACGGCCAGGGTGTTTTCATGGCCCAGCACGACCATGGCCAGCGAATCGCCCACCAGCAGCAGATCGATGCCGGCCTCATCGGCCAGGCGCGAAGACGAGTAGTCGTACGCGGTGAGCGCAGAGATGGGCTTGCCCTGCCGCTTCATTTCGGCAAGTGCAGGCATGGTGACTTTTGTGACGGGGATGCCGGCAGAGGCGGAGCCTGACCCGGCGGCGAAGTTGGTGATGCTCATGGTTGTCTCCAGTGCCGCTCCGTCGACTCAGGATGCGACCCGAACAAAACAGAGTATACGCCTGCGCGGGGCAGCGACTCCAGTGCCGGGTCCCATTTTGAAAGACGGCTGACGGCGTGCACCGGGGGGAATCCGGGCCGATTAGAAGCTGCAACTTATATAATTGCAAGCGAGAAAAAATATGCCCAAGTTTGTGATCGAGAGAGAAATTCCCGGTGCCGGCAAGCTGACACCGGAGCAACTGCAAGGCGTTTCGCAAACCTCATGCGGTGTGTTGCGTGAACTGGGCCCGCAGATCCAGTGGGTCGAGAGCTTGGTGACCGACGACAAGATCTACTGCGTGTACATTGCACCCGATGAGGACATGGTGCGCAAGCATGCGCAGATGGGCGGCTTTCCGGCGAACAAGGTTGCGCAGGTACGCGCGGTGATCGATCCGACAACCTCCGAGTAGGCTCCCCTGGCAGTTGGCCGGCTTGCAGTTCTTAAGGGCAACGACCGACACTTGAGAGCATCATGCTGTCGCCGCTGGCTACAGGAATCTCAGCAGGAGCGGGTGCTGCCGGTCTTCTCGGCCTGGCGGCGGGCGGCTACGCGTACGCAGCGCTGTGGCCTGCGTCCACTCTCTTCGGGCACGCGCTGACTGCTCGGCGGCGACCCGGCGAGCTGGCGCTCACCTTCGACGATGGACCGAACCCCGCCTGGACGCCGCAGCTGCTCGATGTTCTGGCCAGCCACGCCGTTCGCGCGACCTTCTTTCTGGTTGGCCGTTACGCGCAGGCCGAACCGGCGCTGGTCGAGCGCATTGTGGCTGCTGGACACGTAGTCGGCAACCACTCCTGGTCGCATCCCAACCTGGCCATTACGGCTGCCGCCCGCGTGCGTCTGGAGCTTGCGCAGACCTGCGACACGCTCGAACAGATCACCGGAAAGAGGGTCGACTGGTTTCGTCCGCCCTTTGGGGCGCGCCGGCCGGCAGTGCTCAAGATCGCCCGCGCGCTGGGCATGACGCCGGTCTTGTGGAATGCCATTACCAGCGACTGGAGCGAGCCTTCTGCCGACCGCATCGCACAACGGCTGGCGGCGAAGATTGATCGCCAGCAGCGCAAGGGGTGGGCGGCCAACATCGTGCTTCATGACGGCGGGCATCTGGCGCTCGGCCTCAACCGCGGGCCCTCGGTAGCCGCCGCAGGCCAGTTGCTGGCGCGCTATCGGTCGACGCACAGATTCGTCACGCTGGATCGCTGGAGCGATGGAGCGATGGAGACACTCGGCCCTGAAAAATCCTAGGCCGCAATCACCGCCTGAAAGGCACCGCGCGCGGCTTCGATTGTGGCAGCAACTTCGGCTTTCCCATGTGCGGTGCCCAGAAACGCTGCTTCGAACTGCGAGGGGGGCAGCCACACGCCTGCGTCCAGCATGGCCCGGTGGAACCGGCCAAAGGCCGCTAGATCGCTGCTGGCCGCCTGCGTATAATCGGTCACCGGCCATGGCGTGAAGAACCAGGTCCACATGGCGCCGACGCGGATCAGCGTGACCGCGACGCCGGCCTTTGCAGCTTCTGCTGCTACGCCTTCTGTCACCGCTTTCGCCGTCGCTTCGAGCTGCGGATACACCTCGCCCGCGTGCTCCTGTAAATAACCGATCGTGGCAATGCCGGCGGCCATCGCCAGAGGATTTCCGCTCAGCGTTCCGGCCTGGTAGACCGGCCCGAGAGGTGCGAGCAGGTCCATGAACCGGCGCTTGCCGCCGAACACACCTACCGGCAGGCCGCCCCCGACGATCTTGCCGAGCGTCACCAGGTCGGCGTCGAGGTTATAGCGCTCCAGGGCGCCGCCCAGCGCCACCCGGAAACCAGTCATCACCTCGTCGGCAATCAGCAGGGCGCCTTCGCGCGAGGTGAGCTCACGCAAGCCGGCCAGATAGCCGGGGGCGGGCGCGATGCAGCCGGCATTGCCCACCACCGGCTCCAGAATAATGGCCGCGATGGCTCCGGGATGGGCGGCGAACGCCTCTGCTACCGCAGACGGATTGTTGAAGGGCAGCGCTATCGTGAGCGCCGCAATCTCCTCCGGTACGCCGGCCGAGCCGGGAATACCCAGCGTAGCTACGCCAGAGCCGGCCTTGACCAGCAGGCCGTCGGAGTGGCCGTGATAGCAGCCCTCGAACTTGATGATGATCTTGCGTCCGGTGGCGGCGCGGGCCAGGCGAATGGCAGACATGGTGGCCTCCGTGCCGGAACTGACGAAGCGCAGCTTCTCGATAGCCGGGTAGCAGGCGACAATGCGCTCGGCGAGGTCGGCCTCGGCAGCCGTAGACGCGCCAAAGCTGGCGGAGTTGCGTGCGGCGCGCTCAATAGCCTCGACCACCGGCGGAAACGCGTGGCCCAGAATCATGGGTCCCCACGAGCCGAAGTAATCGATAAAACGATTTCCATCCGCGTCGGTGATCCAGGCGCCCTGGGCCCGCTGAACAAACGGAGGAGCCCCTCCCACAGCCCTGAACGCCCGCACCGGCGAGTTGACACCGCCAGGGAAAAAGCGCTCGGCGCGCTCGTGAAGGGCCTGGGACGTGCTGCGGGATGGGGGGACAACCGGGGCACTCATGATGGCTTCAGTATAGAAGCGAGCCCCTTGTTCCCGAAGCGATGCCATCGAATTGAATCATGCCGCTCGGCGCGTTCATCTCGATAAGTGTGAGCGAGTTGAAAGACATCGGCGACCGGCTCCTGGTCATCTTTGATGGCCGATGCGGGCTATGCAATCGGTCGGTGCGCTGGTTCCTCACGCGCGACCGCAACGACCGCATGCGCTTTGTGCCCTCCGATGCGCCGGCTGCCGGCGCCTTGCTCGGCCGCCACCGATTGGCAGGCTTGGCGGCTCAGGGAAACTCCGCAACCATTCTTGTCGCCGTTTCTCCCGGTACCCCGGCCGAGCGCATGCTGGTCCGCTCAGCCGCCGTGCTGGCGCTCCTTGCCCAGTTGCCGGCGCCATGGCCCGCCGTTGCGACCATTTTGGGCTGGATTCCCCGCAGGCTCCGCGACTTGGGCTACAGGCTCGTCGCCCGCTTCCGTTATCGGCTCTTCGGACGTCTGGATACCTGCCCGATTCCCACAGCCTCGGAGCAGAATCGATTCCTCTAAGGGGGGCGCTAGAGGCTGCCAGTCCTGCTAGAATCGTGCTTTCCGGACCACCCCTGGTCCGCCCTGTCGGAACACCGCAGAATTCATCCGCAGAAAGCCCGCACACGTGCCAGACGAACCCAAATCCAAATCCGTGACCTACGCCGAGGCCGGCGTGGACCTGTTCAGCGGCGACCGCGCCAAAGAGCGCATCAAGTACTTGGCGCAAAAGACCTTTAACCGCAATGTGCTGGGCGGCATCGGCGGCTTCGGTGCGCTGTTCCGGCTGGACTTGCAGCGCTGGAAAGCCCCCATCCTGGTCAGCTCGGCCGACGGCGTGGGCACCAAGCTCAAGATTGCCTTCGAGATGGGTATGCACCACACAGTCGGCGCCGACCTGGTCAATCACTGCGTCAACGACATTGCGGTACAGGGTGCGATCCCTTTGTTTTTTCTCGACTACCTGGCCACCGGGCGCCTCGACCCAGAGGTTACCGAGAGCGTGGTCACCGGCCTGGCTGAGGCCTGCAAGGCCAACGGCTGCGCTCTGATCGGCGGCGAAACCGCCCAGATGCCCGGCTTTTACGCCGACGGCGAATACGACCTGGCCGGCTTTATCGTAGGCGCCGTGGATCGGGAAAAGCTGGTGACCGGCGCAAATATCAAGCCCGGCGACGTGCTCATCGGGCTACCCTCTACCGGCTTGCACACGAACGGCTACTCGCTGGCACGCAAACTGTTTTTTGAAGTCGCCGGCTACAAACCCGGCCAATATGTTTCCGCGCTCAAAGACAAAGCCGGCGCGGCGCTGATGAAAACCCATCGCAGCTATCTCGCGGTAATTCAAAAGCTTGTCACCGCGGGAGTTGCCGGGGGCATGGCGCACATTACCGGAGGTGGCATTTCAGGGAATCTGCCGCGCATTCTGCCTAAAGGTACGGGCGCCCAGATCGAGGTCGGCTCCTGGCCGGTGCTGCCCGTGTTTGATCACTTGCGTACGCTGGGGCAGGTTCCCGAGGAAGAGATGATGCGCACCTTCAACATGGGTATCGGGCTCATTGCGGTGATTCCCGCAGCCAAGTTTACGCGCGCCAAAGGCCTGCTGGACCGCGCCGAAGAAAAGTTCCATGTCATCGGCCGCATCGTTAAAGGCGATCGCAGAGTGCACTATACCTAGACGGGCGCGCCTGCCTGAAGGCGAGGGGCTTGGGTCCGTATAACCAGCTCAAAAGCAAAGGATCGCGCATTTGCCCATGAGGGAAATCGTGGAAGCTGCCTCGAATGATCGGCCCGTCCGGCTCGGCATCCTTCTATCCGGCCGCGGTTCCAACTTCCTGGCCATTGCGCGATCCATTCGCGAAGGCCGACTGCCGGGCGTCGAAATCGGCGTGGTGATCTCCAACGTGGCCGACGCCCCCGGAATTAGCTCCGCGCGGGAACTGGGTTTGGCGCACACAGTACTTGTCTCCAAAGGCCGGATGCGGGCCGACCACGATGGGGATGTGCTGGCTTGCCTGCGCGACCACAACGTCGACCTGGTCTGCCTGGCCGGCTACATGCGCCTTCTGTCTCCGCAGTTCGTCGCCGCTCTCCCCAATCGCATCCTCAACATTCATCCTTCACTACTGCCCGCCTTTCCGGGCCTCGAGGCGCAGAAGCAGGCCTTTAACTACGGTGTCCAGGTGGCCGGATGCACGGTGCATTTTGTCGACGAGCACCTGGATCACGGAGTCATCATTCTGCAGCGCGTGATCGCGGTCCTTGAGGACGATGACGCGCATTCGCTCTCTGCGCGGATTCTGGCAGAGGAGCACATTGCCTACTCGGAATCGATTGGCCGGGTCCTCAGTGGCGAGTACGAGATACGCGGGAGACGTTTCATCCGGCGAGCCCGCCAGCAGAGCACCGCCTAGTTGCGCGACAGATCTCCGTGCTCCATCCCTTTCCGTTCCTATCGCGGCTGGGCGGAAGCTACTTCGAGCCTAACGATGTCGAACTTCATCATCTTCATCATGCCGCGCATGGCGGCGGGGTGTTTGAGCAGCTCGGTTCATTTCGCGGGCACAATCTGCCAGCAGACGCCGAACTTGTCTTTGATCCAGCCGTAGCCGGGTTCCCTGCCGCCTTCGACGAGTTTGGCCCAATAGGTGTCGATCTCCGCCTGCGTTTCACAGCGCACGGTGAACGAGAACGCTTCGCTCAACCGGTGCGCGGGGCCCGGTTGAGGAAGGTCACCTGCAGGCCGTCGAGAGTCAGGTCCATGGCAATCAGCGAACCGACCAGCCCGGGCCCAGCCCCGGTGGCACGCAGTTCATGGAGATTGCTGCTCTTGGGGAAAACGGAAAGGTAGAAGCCGGCCGCGTCTTCCGCGTTGGCATTGAACCACAGCAAGGGAGTGATCTTGTTCACGGATACCTCAGCTGAGAATTCTCTGGGGATTACGTGTTCTGGTCCCGCGCTTCACCTAGGATTAATTTCAGTGTCATCTCTCTGCGGCCGCGGTAAAGGGTCACGCTGATCGTGTCGCCGGCCTGGTGCTTGTCCATGAGTGCGTTGATGTCCTGTGGATCGTTCACTTCCTGGCCGTCGACCGCGACAATCAGGTCCCCACCCAGCATGATGGGCATGTTGCCAACGTAGGCCTGCTGAGCACCGCCGCGCAGTCCGGCCCGCTCGGCAGCGCCGCCGGGCACCACCTTCTGAATCAGCACGCCAGAATCGACCGCCAGGCCCATTTGGGAAGCCAGATCAGGGCCGATACCGTAGGAGATAATCCCCAACGAAGGCCGCTTGACCCGGCCATAGCGCGTTAGATCCGCCAGCACCGCCTTGGCCGTGTTGATGGGAATCGCAAAGCCGATGCCCGAGCTCTGTTCCGCGCCATTGGAGGCGATCATGGTGTTGATGCCAATCACCTCGCCCCGCGAGTTCAGTAGCGGGCCACCTGAGTTTCCCGGATTGATGGCCGCGTCGGTCTGAATCGCATCTTCGATCGGCGCGCCCTCTGACCCGCGAATGGAGCGGATCGAGCTGATGATGCCGCGCGTCATGGTTCCATTCAGGCCAAAGGGATTGCCAATGGCATACACCTTCTGCCCCACAGCCAGCTGTGCGGAGTCGGCCAACGTCACTGCCTGCAGATTCGGCGCGTCAATCTGCAGCAGCGCCAGGTCGTGCAGCCTGTCTGTTCCCACCACCTTGGCGGCGTAGCGATGCTTGTCGCTGAGCAACACCTCGATGCCGCGATTGGCTCCCTCAACCACGTGGAAATTCGTCAGTACATGGCCGGCTTTGTCGAGCACGAAGCCCGAGCCCTGGCCGCGCTGCGGTACCGCGCCGTTGAAAAAGTCGAAGACCAGCGTGGTCGAAGTAATGTTCACCACCGAAGGCAGAACCCGCTTATACACGGCAATGTTGTTCTGTTCCTCTGGGTCGTAGGCGGGCGCAGCTTCGGCTTCCGTCAGCTCCAGCGGGGATCCGGCGTCGTGACCGCCAAACACCGCGATATGTCTCGCGGAGGCCCGGTCAAGGTGACTGGTCCAATGGGTAGTAGTGAACCAGAATCCGCCTACCAGCAGAACAACGAAAGCTAAAGTGCGCAGTCTCATGGCGTGTCGACCTGAAAAACCTTCCCCATACAGATACGGCCTGCGGGCGGCATGGTTCCATAGGAGGGCTTGCCGCTCGAGGTTTCGGTTTGGCAACTCCTATTTTAAAACTCATTCTGGGGGATTTTGTTGTTGTCTGCTTTGAGCTGCAGCCAAAGCCGGGCCGCCTGCGCCTCTAGCGCAGCGCGATCGCCGCTGTTCTCAAGCACATAGTCGGCTCGGGCAGCTTTCTCCAGGTCTGGAATCTGGTGCGCAAGGCGGTTCCGCGCATCGGCTTGAGCCGCCTCACGACCAGCCGGATCCGCGCTCAACCGCGCCGCGTAGCGCGCAATCTTTACTTCATCGGGAGCCGTAACCACCACCACGCGGTCAAAGCGCTGCCGCCAGCTGGCCAGAACGCCTTCCGTTTCGCCGCGTAGCCGCGCATCGCGCTCTACTTCAAAGATCAGTGCCGACTCCACTATGGCGATGGCGGCCGGATCGCGCGCAAACAATGCCTCGGTCCATTGCCGCTGCGCCCGGATTGCGGCCGGATGCACAAGGGCATTCAGCTCTTGCACGCGCTTGCCCTCAAAAGCCAGCTTGGCCAGCCGGGTGCGATTCAGCCGGCCATCGGCATTGACCACCTCAGACCCAAAGACGCGGACGATCTCGGCGTAGACACTCTGGCCCGGCTCCATGAGCGCGCGGCCCAGCAGGTCGGCTTCCACCACATCGGCTCCCAGCGCGCGCAGGAGGTCGGCCACCGTGCTTTTGCCGCTACCCAGTCCGCCGGTGAGCCCCACGCGAAGCACGGGTTTAAAGCCCCCGCCGCATTTTGGCCGCGCGCACGGTGTTGGCCATCAGCATGGCAATGGTCAGCGGGCCCACGCCTCCGGGCACCGGCGTATAGGCGCCGGCCTGGTCAAAAGCTCTGGGATCGACATCACCCACAATCGTCGAACCGCGCTTCAGAAACGTGGCTTCGCGCTTTTCGTTGCCAGCAAAGTACCGTTCGAACTCCGCCCGCTCCGTGATACGGTTAATGCCGACGTCGATGATCGTCGCTCCAGGCCTCACCATCTCCGGCGTGATGAATCCAGCTTTGCCGATGGCCGCCACCAGAATGTCGGCCTGGCGCGTTACCGCGCCCAGGTCGCGCGTCTTCGAGTGGCAAATGGTCACCGTCGCGTTCTGGTGCAGCAGCAGCATCGCTGCGGGCTTGCCTACAATGTCGCTGCGCCCCACCACCACCGCGTTCTGGCCGCTGAGGGCAATGCCGCTTCGCTTCAGAATCTCAATCACGCCCGCTGGCGTGCATGGCGCCAGAGCCGGTCTTCCCGACTGCAATCGCCCGGCATTGACGGGATGAAACCCATCCACATCCTTGGCCGGACTGACCGCGTCGAGCAGCGCTTTGGCGTCCACCTGCGGCGGCAGCGGCAGTTGAATCAAAATGCCGTCAATGTCGTCTCGGTTGTTCAGGCTGTCGACCAGGACCAGCATCTGCTCCGTGGTCACCGTGTCGGGCGGCGTGATCAGCTCGCTGAACAGG
>DATDLS010000364.1:0-2202 GCA_036519195.1 Occallatibacter sp.
ACCTGGCTGGACACAATCTGAGGACGGTGACCGCAGGACCGTCGTTTAACGAATGAACGCCGGCAGGAGTTCGGACACAGCTGCGCTCACAGGGGTGCTTAACAGTTTTGGGGAAGTCGACAGGCTGATGTCATTGTCCGGGCATCTGCCACTCAATTTAAGTGCTGGCGCTCATTAAACAAAACAGCTACATAATGTTTTATGGAAGGCAAGACCGTTCTGGTGCGGCCGGAACTGGCCGAACAAGCATCGCAGTTTATGCTGCTTGAGCGAGGAGTGGAGCAGGAGTACCGGCCGTTGATGCTGGCGGAATTACAGCGCAGGGTCGATGCGGTGGCGGAGACGGCGCAAAGCACGGAGCCTGCGTGCCCTCGTTGCGGCCGGACCATGCGCCGCAAGGATACGCGACGTGTGTCGTGGCTGGCCCGGTTTGGAAAGCTCCGCGCGCCGGTTTCGCGTTTCGTTTGTCGAGCCTGCCAGGTGCAGTGTCGGCCCCTGCTGGACCTGCTGGGGGTGGAACCGGGGCGCATCAGCGGTTCCTTGGCCCGATTGTTGGCGCTATTGGCGGTGGTGGCCCCCTATCCGCTGGCAGCCCGCCTGGCATGGTTGCTTTTGGGAGTGGAGGTCAACGCGATGGGCGTCTGGCGTACGGCACAGCGTTTAGGGCAGGCGGCGGCGAATTACGGCGAGGGTCTCAGCGCGTATCACGCCGACAGCCGCAGCGAGGCCAGGGCGACTCCGAACGCCCCGCAGACGGTGGTGCTGAGCGTGGACGGATGTGCGCTCGGGATGCAGGTGCGCACGCGAAGACGGGGGCGCAAGGAAGGGGAAAAGCTGCCGCCTCTGCCGGCTGTTGCGGAAGGCCATTTCCGTGAAGTCAAGACTGGCGTTTTGCTGTTGCCGGAGGAGCGTGTCGAAACCTCGCCGGGCCGCCGTTCGCTGGTACGGCGGGTTCTGGTCAGTTGCCTGGGGGATGCCGATGCGATCTTCCACCGGCTCTATGGCCAGTTGCGAGAGTTGGGGTGGATGGGTGCCCATACGACCGTAGTGATCGTAGGCGACGGCGCGGAATGGATCTGGAACCGGGCGACCTGGTTCATCCGCCGCTGCGAGATTCTCGACTTCTGGCACGCGCTGGAACATGCGTGGGGATATGCACATCTGCGTTACGGCGACGGCTCTGCGCAGGCAGACCGCTGGGTGCATCGGATTGCCGAAGATCTGCGCGCCGGTCAAGTAGAGGATGTCATTGCGCGGCTCAAGCGTCTGCATCCGAATACACCCGAGATGCGCGAAAGCCTTGCGGGGCTCATTCGTTACTACTGTGAAAACGCCAGCCGCATGCGGTATGACGAGTACCTCAGGCTGGGTTATGGCATCGGTAGCGGAGCGGTGGAAAGCGCGCACAAGCAGGTGATTCATGCCCGACTGCGACAGGCCGGAATGCGCTGGAGCGAAGCCGGTGCGCGCCGCCTGCTGGCGTTGCGCCTGTTGTTGCTGAACGATAACTGGACCTTGCTGGACCGCATGCGGATGCCTTCCCTGGCCTGACCGGCACGCCGAGCCGAGCCGTTGACCAGCCGAAGGCATTGCGGCATCCTCAAGTCATGGCGCGCCATTCACCTGCCGCAATACCTGCAGACCTTCGTTCCCGACTGGAAACCGCAAGGCTGGATCTGCTGGCGCTGTTTCGTGCACTCGACCGGCTGGATCTTACCCCAGCCGAGATACCCCAACGCCTGATCCGGCAGTTGTTTGAACTCGATGCAGACTATGTGGAAGCACTCTGGGGGCTCGATCAACCGCCGGGGAAACTCAGTCTGACTGTCATGCTGCGCGATACCCTCGCAGCACTGGAAAAACTACCCGATGCCTCCTCCCGGCTCCGCAGCAACCTCCCATCAAGGTCTCACGTTCCTCTCTCGCGACTGGAAACCTCTATCCGCACGAAACTCAACCCGGCTGAGGCTTACAACATGGTTCCGGGGCGTGATCCCCAAAAGTGTTAAGCACCCTCAAACCATGAGGGATCTGAGACGAACGTTATTCTTCGTCCGCTTCCACCACTGAACTGGGCGCAATCTGCCGCATCATGCCAGTAACCATCATTTTGTACTCCGGCCGCTTGTTGTAGGCCATTAGTTTCCCGTCAAGATCCTTTCCTTTGTATGGTTTGCCGATTTCAAGGAAGGTCGCGACATG
>DATDLS010000365.1:0-8841 GCA_036519195.1 Occallatibacter sp.
GCTAACCGTGGCAAGGTGTTCACCACATATCTCGTTTGACGCTCGATATCCCCCCACATCTGAGATGTGGGGACGCGATACCCCTCATCTATCCTATTGAAAAATCATGCTGTAGCTTCAAACGCAAAAGAGCCGCACCCATGCTCAACTCCCCATTTCTCAAACGGAGAAAAATTTGCCTCCTGGACCGCGGCAGGAAGGTTCATCACCGGCTTCGAGCGCCCTACGGCGCAAGCATTTCAGCCTGTGCTACCATCCCGCCAAGCGCTTACAAGACCTTTTCAAGGGAGCCCGGAATGCAAACCAACCTCCGCCCCATGTCTCTGGGCGAGATTCTGGACCGCACCGCCCAGCTGTACCGCACCCATTTCGTGGTCTTCGCCGGCATCGCCTCGGTCTACGCCGGCGTGCTCCTGGTGCTCAACCTGGCCCAGATCGGCGCCCAGCAGCTGCTGATCCACCTGCACATGTCCAGGCAACTTCCCTGGGTGACGCTCGGCTTCGTGGTCCTCATCCTGCCGCTCGTCTTCATCTCTGCCGGAGCCGCCGTTGCCGCCAACAACTGCGCCGTCGCCTGGGTCAATCTTGACCAGCCCGCCACCATTCGCGGCGCCTATCGCAGCATCCTTCCCCGCCTGGGCCGCTATCTGTGGCTCACGACCATCATGGCTTTCTTCATCTACCTTCCCTTCGTCCTCATCTTCAGCGCTTACTTCATCTACATCTATGTCGTTGTGCGCCCCAAAGGAATCTTCCTCCCCGGCGCCCAACCCGATCCACGAACCGCCCTCACCTTTGCCATCGTGACCTTTGTCGCGTTTGGCCTCGCCTTCGCCGCCTTCGTTTATGGCGTTCTGATGGCGCTGCGCTACTCGCTCGCCCTGCCCGCTTCGGTTCTGGAAGACCTCAAAGCCCCGAGTGCCATCCGTCGCAGCATCGACCTCAGCAAGGGCTCCCGCGGGCGTATCTTCGTTCTCGGCCTGCTCATCACCGTCATTCAGCTTGGCCTCGTCGCCATCTCCCAGGTCTTCTTTGTCGTGGCCATGTTTGCCGCCGTCAAACGCCATGGCGAACTGCCCATCTGGCTCCAGGTCACCCAGCAACTGGTCGGCTTCTGCACCAACACCTTCATCGGCCCAATGTACGCCACCGGCCTCACCCTCTTCTACTACGACCAGCGCATCCGCAAGGAAGGCTTCGATATCGAGCGGATGATGGAAGCCGCCGGCATGACCGCGCGGCCCGTTATCCCCCAAACAAGCCCCATCGCCCAGCCAAGTCGAGAAGCCGAGACTGTCGAGCCCCGGCACGAGCTTCCGCCCGAGTCCCATCCCCAGCCGGTCAGTGAGGATGCTTCCCACGAGGCCCCCCTTGGATGAGCCTCTCCATCCATCGAGCCTGAGCGAGATCCTCGACCGCACCGCCGAGATCTACCGCTCGCGCTTCCCGGTCTTCTTCGGCATCGCCGTCCTGCCCACAGCCATGCTGACGCTGTTCGCCTCGATCGCCTTTCTGCTCATCCTGCGCGTCGCACCCGGCGCGGGCTCTTCTTCCATCATGGCCGGCGTATTCGCCTCGATCGCCGGCGCTGTCCTGTTCCTAATCGCCCTGCCCATTCTGCTCGCCGCAACCGCCCTGGCCAATGCCGCCATGAGCCATGCCGCTGCCCGGGTCTACCTTGGCCACCCCATCAACATCCGCGGCTCCTACCGTGCGGTCTGGGAGCGCGGCTGGCGCTTTATCGGACTGTTCGTCTTCGAGACTCTCGTCGTCTGGGTCGCTCCCTTTGCCGCCTGGTCCATCCTCCTGTTGTTCTCCGCCGCGCTCGCCACCCTGGCCCAAAGCGCCGGAATCGGCAGCGGAAGCCTGTTCATCCTCTCCGCCTTGCTGGCGATCGCCGGTCTCATCAGCTATGGCTTCTGGATGGCGATCCGCATCTCCCTCGCCTTCCCCGCCGCCGTGGTCGAGCAGATCGGCTCCTGGGGCGCGCTGCGCCGCAGCGCCCTGCTCACCCACGGATCCCGCGGCCGCATCCTGCTTCTGTTCCTGCTCGGTGTTGCTCTCAACTGGATCCTCTCGATGGCCATCATGCTGCCCTTGGCCTTCCTGGTCACCCTCCTGCCCGGCGCTGAAAGCCCGCAGCACGCGCAAAGCTCGGCCATGTTCACGATGGCGATCATCTACGGCTCCGCATTCGCCGTCCAGGCTCTCACCCGCCCCGTCTACGGCATCGCGCTCATCCTCTTCTATTACGACCAGCGCATCCGCCAAGAAGCCTTCGACATCGAGTGGATGATGCTCAAAGCCGGCCTCGTCGTGCCCCCACCGCCGCAGCCTCAATTCCAGCCCGGGGTTGCTCCCCCGCCTGTCGGCGAAGATCGGCAACAGGGGGAAGCAATTGCTGCCGCCGCACAGACTGCCGCCGCACCCGCCCGAGTGCCCGCTGAGGTAGGAGTCCCTGAGATCCCATCCGGAATTCCCGCTGATCCAATTCCCGCTGATCCAATTCCCGTTCATCCGGCGCCGCGTGAAACGACTCCCAGGAGAAATCGCTCGAGAGCAACGCTCCGGCAAGTTGAATGAAGGCCCGTGCGACCCCTGTTTTTGCTCGATGATTTCCGCAACCCCGATTCTCCATCGCAGCATCAAGTCCCAGAACACTGCCGTTCGCGAGGCCACCTGCCCGGCTCCAGGCCGGAACTTGAGCCACGATCAAGCTGGCTCAAGGACTCGATGCGATCCCGGCGCACCCGCCTCTCACTATCGCCGCTCCCCTCTGTCTCCCCCACTTCTACTATGATCAGCGCATACGCCGCGAAGGTTATGACATCGAGCACATGATGGAAGAGGCTGGAATCAACCCGACTGCTCAGCCGGTCCCCAACGCATCCCTTCCCGAGCCCCTGAACCAGCAGGGCCCGGCAGCAGGGCCGGGAGCGAACGGACCTTCCTGGTGCGCCTCGGCAGTCCTCGCGGTGTGCGTCCTTTTGCCCCTCACCGGCCTCGCCGCGCAGCAGGTCTCCGGGTCCGCAATCTCTTCGGGCAAGACCCGCCCCGCCACCCTCGACGAGTACCGCTCTCATCTGGCCTCCCTCAACGCACTCGTTCGGGCCTGCGCCCAAACCCGCGACATGAAGACTTGCGACCCTGCCCAGGTCGGCCCCGACGACCAAGTCCCCCTCTCGCAGGCTCCCAACGCGGAGCGCCGCCTGATCCGCTACGGTTGGCTGCGCGTACTGCTCTCGAAAGCCCAGGACAAGGACGCTCCCCTCTCCAAGCCCAAAACCGCGGCCAGCCAAGCGGAACAGGCTTGGGAAAACGTCCGCCCCGCCCCGCCCACTACCACCCGGATGCTGACCGACGCCCAGTCCCGTCTGGCCGCCGACAGCGCCCAGGCCGGCATTTCCGCTCCGGCTCCCGGTCACGACGCCGAGCGCGCCGTCCTCAGGCAGGTACTGGCAGGCCACGAGTATCGCGACCTCGAAGAAACCACCGCCAAAGACTCCGCCTACGAGAAGGTCGGCAACTGGCTCAATCATCTGCTGGAATCGGCCGTGCGCGCCAGCGCCCGCGCTCCTTGGCTGGGCCGCGCCCTGGTCTGGGGATTCATCGCCGCCGTCTCGATCGCCCTGGTCTGGGGTCTGCTGCAGCTGGAGCGCCGCTGGCGGATCCGCCTGGTGCCCGAGGACCGCACCCCCGCTCCCGGCGCCGCTTCCGCCATCCCCTGGCAGCAGTGGCTGGAAGAGGCTCGCCGCGCCGCCCAGGCCGGCCAGTGGCGGGAAGCCATCCACCTGCTCTACTGGGCCTCGATCTCGCGTCTGGAGTCCAAGCGCCTCTGGCCCGCCGACCGCGCCCGCACCCCGCGCGAATATCTGGCTCTCGTCGCCCCGGACGACCCCCGTCAGCCAGGCCTTGCCACCCTCACCGGCAACTTTGAACGCGTCTGGTATGGCGGGCGCAACGCTTCTGAAAGCGACTACCAGCGCGCCGAGCAGATCGCCACTGCCCTCATCTCCGGCGCATCCCCAGGAGCCGGCGGAGGCGCGCCCCAATGAGATTGCTCACTTCGCTCGACGCCAAGGACCGCCGTATGCTGCTCTGGTGCCTGGGAACCGGACTGGTTCTCTCAGTCGCCATCGCCTTGCTGCTGCCCGACGCCAACAGCAACTCCAACCCGTTGCCCTCAAGTTATCTCGCCGGCCAGCACGGCGCCCGCGCAGCCTATGACACGCTGGTCCGCTCCAACTATCCGATCGAGCGCTGGGAACGGCCCCTCGCCGAACTGGCCGCTACCGCCGGCCCGGACACCGTTGTCATCTTCGCCGAGCCGCTTACCCGCGAACCGCGCGATCTGAAGGCCGTCCGCGAAATCCTCGAGCGTGGCGGCCGCGTCCTTGCCACCGGCTTCTGGGGCGGCTTCATCCTCCCCGGAGAAGCCAGCGAAACCCCCGATACGTTCACCTTCGCCGCCTGCCGGCTGGAACCTGAAGGGCTCAACCCGCTCGCCGCCACCGGCGAAGTCTGGATGATTCCCCAGGCCGGATGGCAGGTCGGCAACCCTGCCTTCCACGTCGATTACACCTGCGCCGGCCAACCTGCCGTGGTTGAGTACAGCTGGGGCAAAGGCCACGCCGTCTGGTGGGCCAGTTCCACCCCACTCGAAAACGGCTCCATCGCTCGCGCCCACGATCTTGAACTGCTGCTCGATTCGCTCGGCCCCCGTGCCGGACACCACTTCTACTGGGACGAATCCCTCCACGGGGAAATCCGCTCCACCTGGAGCTACGCATCCGGGCCGGCCTGGAACATGCTGTGGATCGGCCTCGCGGTTCTCGGTCTGCTTGTCATTCTCAGCTTCAGCCGCCGCACCGGCCCGGTCCGCGAGCTGCCCGCCCCCGTTCGCACGACTCCCATCGAGTTTCTGGACGCTCTCGGCTCCCTCTACAAGACTGCAGGTGCCGCTTCGACCGCCGTCACCATCGCCCTCGAGCGTTTCCGCCGCCACTCCTTGCACCTCTCGGGCTTGCCCGGCAGGCAGATGGACGCCGCCGAGCTGGCCGCTGCCCTGCGCCGCCGCTTTCCCCAGGCCGACAAGTCTCTCGAGGCCGATCTTGCCGCCTGCGAAGAGGCTGGCTGGGCCCAGGCCATCACCCCCCGGGAAGCACTGAAACTCATCCAGAGGTTGCACAGCCAGCAAGTTAAACTCGATGCCGCCGCCAAAGGGGGCATCCGGGCACCACATTCGAGCACAAGCGATTCCAACCAGCAGGAAAGGGCTTCATGAGCGAGGAAACCAGCCAAAGCATCCACCCGAATCCAAGCGAATCCACGCCAACACCCGCGCCCGAGGCGCGAGCCCAAACCCTGCGCGCCACCAGCCATCTCATCGCTCACGCCCGGCATGAGCTGGGCCGCGTCATCGCCGGCCAGTCCAGCACCATTGAAGAAGTCATCATTGCCGTCCTCTGCCAGGGCCATGCCCTGCTGGAAGGTGTGCCCGGCATCGCCAAAACGCTCATCGTCAAGTCCCTCGGCCGCCTCCTCGGCCTCGGCTTTCAGCGCGTGCAGGCCACTCCCGATCTGATGCCGGCCGACATCCTCGGCACCACGATCCTGCGCCCCGGTACCGACAGTTTCACGTTCCACCAGGGCCCCGTCTTCACGGATCTTCTGCTGGTGGACGAGATCAACCGAATGCCGCCCCGCACCCAGGCCGCCCTGCTCGAATGCATGGAAGAGCATCAGGTCACGAGCGACGGCGTCCGCCGCCCGCTGCCCGGCTGGTTCACCGTCTTCGCCACCCAGAACCCGGTCGATTTCGAAGGCACCTATCCCCTGCCCGAAGCCCAGCTCGACCGCTTCCTGCTCAAGATCCGCGTCGCCTACCCGTCCGAACAAGACGAGCTCAAGATCCTTGAGCGTCACCACTCCGGCACCGGCGCCGGACTGCTCGAAGATGCCAGCCTCACGGCCATCCCCGCCGGGCTGCTCGCCGCGGCCACTGCCGAAGTCCGCTCCATCCGTATCGAACCCGAGCTCTACACCTACATTCTCGCCCTCACCCGAGCGACCCGCGAGTGGCCCACGCTCACGCTCGGCGCCAGTCCCCGCGCCGCCCTCAGCCTGATGCGCGTAGCCCAGGCCGCTGCCGCCTTTGACGGCCGCGATTACCTGGTTCCGGATGATGTGAAGCGCGCCGTGCTCCCTGTGCTGCGCCATCGCGTCATCCTCAAGCCCGAAGCCGAACTCGAAGGCTTTGACCCGGACCGCGTCCTCGCCGACGTAATCGCCGCCATCCCGGTTCCGCGTCAGTGAACCGGAAGGGACGAAATCGGAGCAAAATGGAGGTTGTATGAAGGGCCAGTCATCGGTCAAAGTCTCTTTACCAGTTCTTCGAGAAAGCGACCGGCTGATCGGCGACGGTCTTTCCCGTTCCGCATCAGCTGCTTGTGCGCTTGATCTGCCTCGCGGTCCCGAATGATCACACCTTCCCTCTATCCTGCGCCCATGCGCGCCGCGTTCCGACCGCTCGGCCGCTGGGCCTTCGGACTCACGCCGCGCAGCATCACCCTGCTGCTGACAGGTTTCGCCGGCCTTCTCCCTGGCTTCTGGGACCCGCGCCTGGCCTATTCCATGCTGGCCTGGGACTTTCTCGTTCTCCTGTTCGCCCTATTGGACCTCCTCCGCCTCCCTGCTCCCGGTCATCTCGCCGCAACCCGCAGCTGGTCCAACGCCCCCGCTCTCGACTCCGCAACCGAAATCGAGCTCACCCTGGACAACCAGGGCAACCTCATCCTTGATTGCCGCCTCGTCGACGACCTGCCGGCGGCCCTGATCGCTCATCCGGCCACCCATCGCCTCATTGCTTTCCCGCGCGTAGCTGCCAGCCTGAGATACCTTGTCGAGCCCCAGGAGCGCGGCGACTGGTCCACCGGCTGGCTGTTTCTCCGCTACCGTTCCGGCCTCGGTCTGGTCGAGCGCTGGGCCAAGGCGCCGCTCGCACAATCGGTCCGCATCTACCCTGCCCTGCGCACCGGCGAAGAACAGCAAATCTTCCTCGCCCGCAGCCGCCAGATCGACCTGCAACTGCGCCAAGCTCGCCTCCGCGGTCTGGGCCGCGACTTTGAAAGCCTGCGCGACTACCGACAGGGCGACGACCTGCGGGACATCTGCTGGACCGCCACCGCCCGCCGCGGCGGCCTTGTCACCCGCCAGTACCAGACCGAGCGCAGCCAGCCCGTCTGGATCGTCCTCGACTGCGGCCGCCTCATGCGCGCCCGCGTCGCCACTGGTCCTTCAACCCACCCATCAGCCGCCTCGAGCCAGGCCTCAGGGCACGACTTCGGTGGTGCCGAAGCTGCCGCACATAGGACTGCGGCTTTAGCCCCTGACCGAATGCGGGCGCGAAACTCCGGCGAGTCAGGCGCCCACTCCAAGCTCGACCATGCCGCGACCACCGCCGTGGCCCTCGCCCAGCTCGCCCTCTTCTCTGGCGACCGCGTCGGCCTGCTCGCCTACGGCCAAGGCATCCAGCAGCAACTGCTCCCGGGCCGCGGCGCCACCCATCTGCGCCAGCTGATTGACGCCCTGTCCCAGGTCCGCGCCGAAGCCGGGGAAGCCGATCACCTCCGCGCTACCGCCACCCTCAACCGCCTCCAGCCGCGCCGCTCGCTCATTCTCTGGATCACCGATCTGGCCGAAACCGCCATGCGTCCTGAAGTCATCGACGGCGCCGTCCAACTGCTGCGCCGCCACGTCCTGCTCTTCGTAGCCATGGCCCAGCCGGAAGTTGAATCGATCGCCCATCGCCGTCCCAACTCAGTCGACCAGATGTTCCGCGCCGCCGCCGCTCAGGAGATGGCCTCCCGCCGTGACCTGCTCCTGGCCCGCCTTCAGGAGCACGGCGCCCTCACCCTCGATCTCAACCCCGAAGCCCTTACCTCCTCGGTCCTCAACCAGTACCTCACCATCAAAGAACGAGCCATCGTCTAGTGAGCCTGCCCGTCTTCCGGCCCTTGCCGGCCCTTGCCCGCTTTGGTCCGCGGTAACTTGCGCGGCTCGGGGGAAGGCTCCCGTCCCCCTGGGTGATCTGGCTTAAGACCTGCGCCCTCGTCTCCCCCTCAAAGCGGGTTGAAATCCCTTTTCTCAACCGCCCTCTCCCATTCCCAACCGTTTTTCCCCGTATCCCGGAATCCGGGCCGCTCGTCAACTCATCTGAGACAATAATGCTTGTGATTTCAGCCCGAAATTTTGCCGCCCGGCAGGCTGTCACGCCGGCCGTACTGATCGCCTTGGCTCTGCTCTCCGCCGTCCCGCCTGGCGCCGAGGGGCAAAACCCCTCCTCGGCCACAAATCCCTATTACGGCAGCATCACCGTCGAACCGGCGACCAGCGAACCCCTCAGGCTGTCCCTCGACCAGGCCGTCGCCATGGGCCTGAAAAACAATCTCGGCCTCAAAGAAGCCGAAAACAGCGAGAAGCAGCTCCACGGAGAGAAGAACGAGGCCCTCCAGGAGTTCCTCCCCACGGTCATGCTTTCCGGCGCCACCGGCGTCTACCAGCACAACCTCGCCGCGCTCGGCTTCAGCCCCGGCATCATCAGCCAATTCGGCTCCTTGTTTGCCGGCGGCAAGGTGCCGGCAAACATTGCCTTCATCACCCGCGACGATCTGACCCAGGGCCAGATCAGTTTCAGCCAGACCCTCTTTTCCGGTCCCGTCATCGCTGGCTACAAAGCCGCCGGAGCCGCCGAGCGCGCCGCCTACTTCGCTAAAATGACGGCCCGCGGCGAAGTCGTCGAGCAGGTGGCCTCAGCCTATCTTCATGCCATCGCCGCCGCCA
>DATDLS010000366.1:0-12250 GCA_036519195.1 Occallatibacter sp.
GGATTGTTCGACCGCTATCTGAAACTGGTTCTGGAGAACCGGTCCGAGGGCCTGATCGTCATCGCCAGTTGGATCTTCGAGGAGGCAAACCTGCTGACCGACCTTAAGAAGAACCACGTTCCGATCGTGATTGTGGCCCGCGATTGGACCGCGCGCGGGATCAGTTCGGTGCTCGTGGATAATGAGGCCGGGGGCGTGATGGTCATGCGCCACCTGTTCGAGCTCGGCCATCGCCAGATTGCTGTGATTCGCGGTCCGGAAGAGCTGTTCGACAGCGCGCCTCGATGGGCCGGAGCGCAGCGCTTTGCAGCCAAGGCTGGCATCCGGCTCGATCCGCGGCTGGTCTTTCAACTGCCGGGCAACCTCGGTCCAATTTCCAGCTTTGAGGGTGGACTAAAGTTTTCCCGGCAGATGCTCGACTCAACCCGCTCCTTCACCGCCGTTCTTGCCTTCGACGATTTGGCCGCTCTCGGCGTGGTGCGTGGCCTCAGCGGCGCCGGACTGCGGGTTCCGGAGGACTATTCGGTGCTGGGCTTCGACGATGTGCTGCCGGCAGCCGTGGCAACCCCTGGAATCACCACCATCCGCCAGCCGCTGAAGGAAATGGGGTTGCAGGCGGCGGAGTGGGTGCTGAAGGAGGTCGCTGCGCAAGAGCGGAAAAATGCGCCAACGCCGCAGTTGTACAATGCACAGCCAGAGTTGGTAGTTCGAATGTCTTCCTCCCGCCCCATCCGTAAATCTTCATCGCCTGTGCCAAACCAGTCGCCCGGGAAGACCTCAAAGTCAACGCGCCTAAATGCGATGACGTGAGATGCAGGACTCCCCAAGCACCAGGGTAGAGCTTATGCAGAACACCAATCAGATGCTCCTTTGTAATTCCCTGCTCTCCAATCCGTCGAGTCAAGCAGACGCGGTCTGACCTCGATTGCAAGGGCCGAACTCTCGATTTCGCGGCTCGTGTCAGAACATGTGTCGTACCCGTTAAATACACTTATCCTGGTGCTATCCATCCCCGGCATCAATGCCGGGGCCTTTCGCACTATCCCGGTAAATCTTCTCGAAGGGGTAGTGGCCGGGTGCAATCCCGTGATTAAGTCCACGTCCTGCAGCGACACCGCTCTGGTCGATACCGATCAACACTGAAACCCGGATTGACGTGGATATCACCAACGGCTGTCAATCGCAGATCTGCGGTTGCCTCCCGCCGAGAATGTTCATGGCTTGGAGTCTGGGGCATGCATTAGGAAAGAGATGTCGCCCACTTGATACAGGACCTTGCCTGGCGAAACCGGCGTTGCGGGAACCTTGCCCGCGCGGACGGCCGCAAAAGCGCTGACCAGGCGAGGAAGCACCTCAGGCTTCGCTACAGGAACGTTGTGAGCGCCAAGAACCAGCTTGACTCGCGGCGCAAGCGAGGCAAGTTTCCTGACCGACGCGCTGTAGGCTGTGAGATCGGTTTCGGGCCGGTAGAGCCAGATCGTGCCAGGATAGAATGTGTCACCAGTGAAGAGCAGGCCGTTCACAGAATCGAAGAGAGAAATCGAGTCGGGCGTGTGGCCCGGCGTAGCGATAATTTGCAATGACCGGCCGCCCAGATCGATCCTGTCGCCATCGTGCATGAATGACGCGATCTTCCACGGCCGCGTAGTGTACGTCTTCGGGTCAAACCCCTTCGGCAGTGGCCCGCAAATCTGATCGGGTGTGATCTCCGCCTGCGCATCTTCGCGTGAGCCGCGCGCATTTGTGCGCGTAAAACCGGTGTCCATCCCATAGACCGTATCGAACTGCCAGTTGTTGCCGACGTGATCGTCATGGGTGTGTGAATTCAACACCACAATCGGCAATCGCGTCAGCTCTAAGACCAATGTTCTCAGGTCGTCGATTCCCATGCCGGTATCGAAGAGCACGGCACGCTTATCGCCGGCGATCAGGTAGCCGATGGTCTCTTCCGCCTGATGCGGTTCGTAGATGGCGAATACCGCGGGCGCGACTTTGTAGACCTCAAACCAGGAACTTCTCACAGGAACGCGATCCAGGTTTTTGTAATCCGCCCTCGGAAGCGCGCGGCACCAGGCGGGAATACTGACTTGTGCTGAGAGGCATGAGGCCGAGAGAGCCATGCAAATGGCTAAAGCGCTGTATATTTTTCTGAATGATCGTTTGATATGAGCCATGCTGTGCTGCCCGATTCTTGTCAAGTCTTACTCCGCGCCCACGCGCCGCTTCGCCTTAAGCAGCACATCCACAGGCTCTGGCCGGTCATCCCAATAATCCAGCCGTATTCTTCCATCCGGCAACTGGCTCACCGTGGCCGGAACAGCACTGGCAGTGCAATACCAGCCCGAAGGCAGCACCACTGCATTCCGCGGCCGGTCGAGACTGCGATCGAACACCAGTTCGTCGCCACTCAGCCGATAGCTTAACGGAGCAGTATAGGTTTCGGCAATGCGCAGGCGCAGGGACTGCCCGGTCTGCACTGGCGCAAAGGGAATGACCACCACCTGATCCTTCGGATCAACAGTTTCGCCTGTATTAATCTTCGACGCGATCATCCCCGCACCGCTCATCTCTTCGGCCTTCAATTGCTCGCCCGTATCCAAAATATACGCCGAAGGATGACTTGCCACGCTGCCATTGCGCACCACATTGGCATAGCCGTTGACGCCCGCGCGCGTCTCGGTGTAGTCATGATAAAGGCTGAAGGAGTGCGTCTCCGGCTGCTGCAAGAAGTACACAATATCCCGGTCCTGCTTGGCCCGCTCCGACAGCCGGTACTGTTCCATCTCTCCGGCAAAGGGCGACTCCCAGCTGCGCTCCTTCCCCAATTCCGCCGGCAATGAATTCGCGCCGGTCTGCGCATCCTTCACCGCGCGCACCTCCAACGGAGCCTCGCCTGCTCCGGCATGAAGAAAGCTGATTGCAATTCGCCCGTCTTTCTCGGTCAGGATCTGCGATGGCACGGTCAACTTCGCCACTTCGTATCCCGCCGGCAACACAACTTTATCCCGCTGGATTCCCAATGGCCGCTTGAAGACGATCGCTTTGCCGTCCACGTAGTAGCTCTTTGCGTCCTTATACGTCTTGACGATGATGACCCGCCCCTGTCCGTTCTCCGGCACCGGGCGCGCCAGCGTCACCTTGATGTATTCGGTGTCGAGATCGGCGTCCGCCATCAGCGCATCTTTGCGCGCCTCGGCGCCGCTCACCACTTCAAAATGCAGCAGCTTGCCGCTCATCGCGTCATAAACGCTTTCATCGCTGGCCATACTGCCTTTGCGGATCGGGTTATAAAAAAACCTGGCCCCCGCGGTCGTCGCTGTCACTTCGTAGTAAATCTTGAAGCTCGCCGTCTCAGGCGCCAGCAGCTCATAGCGCGTATATTCGTCGGCCTCCGTTTGCTGCGCAGAGGCGGCCGGATAATACACCGCATCCTTTGCATCCGCGTTTTGAGCGTGTACAACCGAATGTGCTTCAAACGCCAGGAACAACACCAAACTTGTGCAAGTGATTTTTTTCATCGATATCCCCTCAAGAATATCCGATTACCGCTTATCATGAAGAAGCTCCTGCTCGGAACCGATAAATCCCCATGAGTTCCATGCTTCGCCCTTGATTACGTTCTTGAACAGGTCCATCGCGCCGGATCTATCGTGGTGATAGACACGCCAGTTTCCAACGCCATAGCTCACCGTATTGAAAGACAACTCGCCTTCGACATCCTCCGGGCCTGTTGCCGGCTGGGGTTGCACGGCCTCTTCTGTGAGCTTTCCTTGATAAAAGTGCAGCAGGCGCAGATAGAAATAAAGGTGCGGTTCGGTGTTCTTGACTTCGGGCGTGATGCGTGTCAACACCTGCTCTGCTTGCTGTTGCTTGCCGGCACGCCGCAGCGAAACATAGAGCCAGTTCGAGCAATCGATCAAGCTATCGTCGTTCTTCGCCAGTGACCGAGCTCGGTCAAACGAAGCTGCTGCAGCATCGAACTCGCCCAAGAAATAGTGTGCAAGGCCCAAATGATAGTGAGCGTCCAACATCTGTGGATTAAGCCGTGCCGCCTGCTCCAAATCCTTCATCGCCGCCTTGAACTCCCGCAATCCCAGTTCCCGATGGCCCCGCTCCAGATAAAGGTCCGCATTGTTCGGTGCAAACGCCAGCCCTGCGGTAGCTGTGGCTACAGCTTCTTGATATTGCCGTCGTGCCGCCTGCGCAAGTGCAAGTTGCAGCACCAGGCTGACGTTCTTCGGATCCGCCGCAAGACTCTTGCGAGCGTCGATGACTCCCTTGTCATCGGGCAGCGCGTAGAGGTTTCGACCCAGCCCGGAGGTAAGCTCAAGAGCGCCATGCACTGCGGTCTGAGATGGTAGATTTGCCGTCATGCCAAAAGCAGCCAGGAAGAAAAGTACCGTGCAGCAGCCCGTAAAGCGCTGCCTGGTTTGAATGCCGCCCATCGTCTGCTCCATTTGTGCCGCCTCCTGAAATTGAGAATTCGCTCTGTCTGCAATCCAAAGTGCCGCTACAATTGTTATCGAAACGCCACAATCTTCGCCTCTTCACAAGCCTTCAAATAATCAAACACGACATCGACTGGAATTGGTCCGTATTCCGCGGCCACCGCATCGCGTATCTCGCCCACAGATCTCTTGCCATCGACAAAATTGAGAATTTCATAAGCATAAAGCGCTCTTGGGTCCTGCACGCGGATCAGGCGGTTCGACTCGTCATTGAGCAGCTTGATCTTGCTCACCCGCTCGCTTCCGAGCCGGTCCAGCAGCACATCATCATTTTGAAAGGTGAGCGGCCCAAACTCGCCCACGCGCACCGGAACCCGCTCGGCACCCGGTTGCCCATGCCAGGGCGACTGCGTCAAAAAGCTATGAGCCCCACGCCGTTCCGCGCTGTGATCGATCCATCCATTCAGCATCGCCGCCTGCGCCTCCAGGTCCTTGCTAAAGGCAGCCTCCTTATCAGGATCGCTTTCGGTATACATCGAAAATGAACGCAACTCCGCCTGCTCGCGCCGCAGCATCTGGGTCAGCAAGTTGCGTGCCTCATACCAGGCTTCCCCGGGCTCGAGTTGAGTGTCTTCGACAAGCTCCTGCGCGCGCGCAAGACCCTCCGCCAGTCGCCCTTGCGCACGGGCCGCGAAAAACGCTAGCAAGGAGCCGGTATTGCCGGCGTCTAGCGCCGCGTAAGTATATCCGGAAGCCGCGCCCAGTAATGCCACGCGCCGCAACTTGGTCGCATCAATCTGCTCCAGCGTGTCGTGATCAGTATGAATATAAATGTCCGGCCAGTCGCGCAGGTAGAGCGAGGGCACGGCGATCGTCGATGAATCATAGTCATCGTGATCGCTGCCCTCGGCATACGGCGTGCGATCGGCCAAAAACTCATTGCGCGTTCCCGGCGCTCCATTGCGATCTTCCAGTACCGCGCCCTCCACATGGCTGCCGTCTTCGGCATACACCGCGGCCCCATTCCGGATCGTCTCTGCAAACAATTCGCCTATGTCAGTCACGAAACTGGGCAGCGACCACGGCGTCTCCGTCACATGCAGAATCGACTTGTTTTTGTACGGATCGCCGCCCACCATATCCATATGAACATCGGCCCGCAGTGCGCGCCGAATCTCCGGATGGCCGCTCAAGAAGGCCATCGTGCCCTCGACCTCTGGACCCCAGATAAAGCGCAGCGTTCGACGAGGCCGCGGCAGCTTGCCGTTACCAATCAACGTGTTGAGCAGCCGCGCCGACTCAAGAATTGTCACGCACCCACTTGCATTGTCATTTGCGCCCGGCCGCTGATGATCGAGATGGCAGCTATAAACCACTTCTCCGGCAGCAGGGTCGGTCCCCGGTATGGTTGCCGTCACCACCGTCCAATGACCGGAGACGACCTCGGCTTTTACATGCGCGCTCAGTCTCACTACCTGCCCGCGCTTCAGTTTCTCGCGCAGCGCAGTTGCCGTCCCGCGCGATACCATAAACGCAAATCCCTTGGGAGCGAACGCATCCAGGTGACCCCAGCGAACGACCGTCGAATCGAGCCCCGACCAGGCCGTCGTCTGGTTGGGCATATCGCTCACAATGCCCGCCGCCCCATGCTCCGCCACCGCCAGCTGCTGCACGGTCGCAAGCACTCCATCGGCAAGCACGATCTTTCCGCGCACATCTTTGTCCGCGTAGTCAGCCTCGCTAGTGCCCGCGCCCACATCGACCAGCGCCGTGTCCACCTCCGCGCTGTGGCTATAGTCCGCCAACCGGATTGGGTCCGTTGCCCAGTCACCCAGCAGCGTATGCTCGGGCTCCAGTTCCCACAGGTTGGCAGCGTCAACGCGCCATCCTAAATGCGAACGCATCAGCCCGTAGTGAATCTTACCGTCAATCGAGAACTGCTCTGCATGAGCATCCTGGAGTCCGTACTCTTTGGCGCGCATCAGGATGAACGCTGCCGCCTGCTCAAACTCAGGAGTCGCAGGAACCCGGTGCAGACGCGTCAGGCTACGCAGGTTTTCATACGGCGCCATTCCGCTGGCTTCATCGCGTATCCCGGCCCACTGCATCTCGGTCAGAAATGGCCTTTGGGCATGGAGCTGAAAGCCAAAAACCACTACCCCGCATAATGTTGCAACAAGCCGAAGACACTTTGTACTCTTGAACGATTGCATATGTCGATGTTTGCCCTGAGGAGCGTGAAACCCATTCTAAGCTGAACATGCCTGGATCGGCTAGTGGGGTGCCGGGGATGAACCCACAGCCGTCGCGCAGTCTTCCCAGGTTGCATCAACTCGTGAAGATTCCGTCCTCATTGAAATTCGCGTGGGCAACGACAGTATCACTATCGAGAACACGCTTCAGTGGCGCAGACCGCGAAGACTTTAGGCATCTCCGAATCAGCCGTGAAATCGCGCCTCTTCAGAGCCAGATCAAGGATTCGTACGCATCTTGAAAAGCTGCAGAAAAGTGCCAAAACTTTTCGCGTGATTATGTTCCCTGAAACCGGGAGTGAGGACCCATCCATAGCGTCCAAAAGACTCTAAAACTCACTTGATCCCGTGCGCATTTTCCGGATTGGCGCCTCAGGTCAAGGTGTCATTCCAGCGATCCAAAGACCTGGAAATGCGCCAGCTCTATTTTGAATCAACGGAAAGTCGCTAGCTGGGACTTGCGGGTTGTCTGGTTCTGCGTTCATCTCGCACGATCTCTATACCGGTCTGCAATTGCCAGGACCGCTTCAGAACATATCATCCAACTGCGCGGTGAATGTGGGTAGATTCACCTTAGACATTCCTGCTCTCACATCCAAATGTGAGCTTTGCAGCCGTCGTCTTCAAGGAGATAACACATGAACCGTTTCATCAGCACCCACTTCTTTGCTCTCACGATTCTAATCGGCACCGCGAGCTTCGCTCAGGGCCCAGTACCTGCTGGGAGCAGCCAGGCGGTCCCTGCCAGCCTCGCTTCGGATACAGTCGACGTTCAGCATGTGATCGACGCCTACCATGAAGCCGTACTTAGCCATGACGGATCTCGACTAGCGCAGCTATTCATTCCTCAAGGCAGTATGTTTCTTAATGTGCTTTCTGATGACACTTACTCCCGTGTTAAAGCGAAATCGCCGGATGCGGTAAAGGTTAACGTAGGAAGCTACACAGATTTCGTAAAGCTGGTTTCGACCTCAAAAGCCAGCTTTAATCCGACGCACACTCATCTGCAGATAAACAGCGACGGCACGATTGCTTCGGTATACTTCGACTTCGTATTCCTGATAGACGGAAAGGCGCAAAATCGCGGGAGTGAAACTTGGGTCTTGGTTAAAGGAAGCGATGGCTGGAGGATCGCCGCAATAACCTTCTCGTCAAATCCGCCACATATGATGTAAGCGTTCGCGCCGATTATCATGCCTAGATTAACAGATTCACTGACAGGTAAGAAGAAAGGCAGAGGAAGTGAAAACAATCGCGTGTAGAAAGGTTATTTTAGCAGCCTCAGTCGCAGCTGTGGCGAATGGTGGAGTAACAGTTGAAGCATGCGATGACTGACCAGACACATACCAAAGGAGAGTGAAATGCCGAATCCCACGTCGAGAAACCCCTCAGCAGAAAGCAAGGCATACATCATCACCGGCCCGACCTCCGGGATCGGCCGCCGTACAGCCCTGGACGTGGCCAAGCAAGGCACGGTAGTGCTCGTGGGCCGCGACCGCGGAAAGCTAGATACATTGCAGCAGGAGATACAGCGGGAAGGCGGGAACGCTGTTTACGTCGTGTGCGACTTGTCAGATATCCGAAGCGTGCACCGAGCTGCCGCGAAGATCGTACGCCTGGAGCTTCCCCTCGCAGGGCTCGTCAACAACGCAGGCATCATGCAGTTGCGCCCCACGAAGAATGCTCGCGGCTGGGATATGTCGTACGCGACGAATCACCTCGGGCCCTTCGTGTTGACCGAAGCGCTCATGCCGCACCTTCGCGATGGTGCTAACATCGTCTTCGTGGTATCCGCCGTAGAAGACCCCGAACGCAAGCCGGCCGTGTCTGCGGGATTCCGAGGTGCTCGCTATATCTCCGCAGAGGCTAGTGCGCGAGGCGATTGGGAACCAGGCGGCTTCGCCAAGCCCGGATTCGATGCCTACGCGACTTCCAAACAAGCCATCCTTGCTGCGGCTCTGGAGTTGGCCCGTGAGACGCCGCGACTGCACATCGACGCAATCGAACCGGGCTTCAATCCAGGTACCGGTCTCGGGGCAGGCGACGCTAACGCCTTCGTGCGCTTTGTGCAGAAGTTCGTCGTGCCACTCATCGTGCCATTGCTCATGCCTTTCATCAAGATCTTGAGCACTTCAAAGCGTGCCGCGCGCAAGATCACCAAGATTCTGATCGATACATCTGGTCACACCGGTGTCTACTACGACGAAGGCGGTCGTCCGATGCAGGGCTCCGTGCTCGTGCGCGACCCGAAGTTTCAGGATCGCGTCGTAGCCGAGACGCGCGCTTTCCTTGCCGAACACTCAGAATGAAAAGCCTAGCCAGCAATCTTGCTTCTTTCGAAAAGCTAGCCGCAGTACGGGCCAGGGTAAACGAATAACGGGATGCGGCAAACTATCCAGAGATCCGCAAACTGTTCCAGTCTCAACTGTGACTCCGCCGATGCGCTTATCGACAGGCTCAGACCACTCTTCGCGCAGCTCTGAAGCGAAGCTCTTCGGAATTGAGTTCTCCAATCTCCATGTCTCGAAAGAACACTCTGTAAAGCCCCGGTGTGATCAACTCGACTCCCAACTCTTCGAAGCGGAATACCTCGCTGATGAAAACTCTGTTCTTGTGCCAGCTGATGTCGCCGCTATTGTTGACTCGTCTCAGCAGGAAACCCTTCGGGTACGTGAACTCTGGCAACTTGCGTGGCAGTCGGATCGAGATGGGGATGTAGAGACTTGCGGGAACCTGGTTGTTCAAGCCCTCATGCGGGCGCTCGTTATTGAACACGTAGCGAAAGTTATCGAAGCGGCTCTGCTGAGCGCGAAGGGATGCGGCAGGCGGCTTCGTCGTGTCCTCCTGTAAGTATCCTCCGGCAGAGCCGCATAAGCGCTAACTTGATGATTACTGACCCCAATATTTCGCGCGTTAACCATTTTGATGACCCAACAGGCTGTAGTCAGAGTCATCATTTTATCGTCAACAACGGCTTAAGTTAGCGCTTATGCGGCAGAGCCGGAGGCTTTAGGTTTTGAGCCGCTCAAAGCGGCTGACGCGTTCGTCACTCATGCCAACTTCCTTTTGGCTCTTGCGCGTACGAACGATTGTGCCCAACATTCGCATCTCTCAGCGGCAAATCGGGCGATTTTCATCGCCTCCATCCTTTGTGTCACAGTCCAACATTCAAAAACAGAAAACCGGGGCATACTCCCGGAAATGTCAAACTGCTACTGCCACCCCGGCAAAGCCGGGGGTTCTCCCTTTCGGAATAGGAGCACAGCTTGCAATAGGAGTCAGAACATTCTTTAAAGCGAACGATTCTACTGGCAGACGATTTTCCTAGGATATGACGCTACTGAAAAAATGGAAGGGCTGTAAAGTGGCTGCTTGGAGGTACTGGGATGGAGTCTCATAGAATATGAGTTCCGATTGACAGGGACATCATCGAGGAGTAGAGTTGGCTCACCCTGGATCATGCACAACTGTTTCGCACGACATCCAACCTTGACCGGCTGCCGTCGTGTGCTGGCCTTTAGTGTCCGGCTGCTCGGGTACCAGCACGGCGAGGTCCATCTGCTCACAAACGTGTCCAGCTTCTTTCGTCTGCCTGTCGGATTCATAAAACGTCGTCGCAACCGTGCGATAACACTTCAGGCAGATCGAATCCGTTCCACCTTCGAGGTTCGGACGCCAAGCGAATTTGGCAAGGGATTCCATGGCTTCGTGGGGGAGTTGCATACAAACTTGACACCGGATCAGGAAAAATGTCGCGCACCCATCGGGCATAAAGAAAAAGGCCGTAAGCAGGTCACCAAACGCAAGATAATCCGGATTGACCATCTTTCCAAGCTGGGATGCCACAACATGGTCTCACCATTAGCTTGGAGGGCGATTCTCATGCACTCGTTGTTTCGGCACTTCACCCCATTCTTGCTCGCAGCGTCGTTAGCATCTCCCATTGCGATGATTGGCTGCCAGTCTCAGCCAGACACATCGCCCGAGACGGTCATCTACACTCAATGGGAACACGATACTAATCGTCAGCATCAGGATTTGAACAAGCGCCCCCCGGCCGAGCAAAAAGAATATTCGGATTGGCGGGGCACTCACCACAAGTAAAAGGGCAGCCTCAGCCCGCCATTCATTGATCCGTACTCGGTACGCGCTCAGTTCACCGGTCCGTCTTCATCCCCTCCATGTTGAGCCAGCTCTCGGAGGGCGCGGCGCTTTCACCGATTAGCCACTCCGCAGCGTCTAGGTCTGCGACTTTGTTTCGATTGATGACAACGGAGCAACAGTCAAGACACTGTATTTCCGATCCTGGAATACCATCCTCATACTTGCGGAGCGGGGAGGAGTAGCAATTAATCCGGAGAACAAGGAGTGGCTTTACAGCAGGTTCCGCGCCGGAAAGGGGAACATTCTCCTGACGCTCACGAAAGAGCAATACGAAAAGCTACTGGTTGCCGGATATAAAAAGTCAAAATCATACCCTGAGCCCGGAGCGACGATTAGCAAGTCATCGCTCTGGACCAGACGCGCATGGCCGGATTTTCCGTTGGCGATCTGGTACGCGGAAAGTCCCACCTTATGAAAAAGAGTCACAAAATGAGTTTGATGGCATTCCTGATGGTATTTTTATTTTTCTACTTGATAAGTGTCCGGACATAAATTAAGTTATCACGTTAGTTATTAGTCATAGTTAGTACAGTCAATGTTATTGAGTATTATATTTTTGCCTTTTGACGTTATTCTCTTAGATGTGAACACTGTCGCCGAGTTAAGTACAAAGTTTCACGCTATGTGGCCTATTCTGGACGAACGGAGGCGGCGTCTCATAGCAGCCATCGAAGCCAAGTCACTGGGCTACGGTGGTGTGAGTCTGGTGAGCCGCGCGTGTGGACTATCGCGAAATACGATCCTCAAAGGGATTCGGGAAATTGAAGCTGAAACAACAAGCTTGGAAGGCCGGATTCATCGCCCGGGGGCGGGGCGTAAGCCAATCAGCGTCTCCGACCCGACGTTGGAAGGAGAGTTGGAGGCAATCCTCGAGGAGACTACGCGTGGAGACCCCCAGTCAGCGCTGCGCTGGACTCTGAAGAGCACACGTAAGCTGGCTGAGGCCCTGAGCCGCATAGGGCATCCAGTTGGCCATAGCAAGGTGGGCCAGATTCTGCATGACATGCACTACAGCCTGCAGAGTAACCGCAAGACCGAGGAGGGCAATGATCATCCCGATCGCGACGCTCAGTTCCGGCATATCAACAACACCGTTAAAAGCAATTTAGCTCGCGGGTGGCCGGTGATCTCAGTCGATACGAAACGGAAGGAATTGCTGGGCAATTACCAAAATGCAGGCCAGCAATGGCGCCCCAGCAAACAACCGCGCAAGGTGCTCGACCATGACTTTCCCAGCCCTGAGGTGCCCCGCGCTTATCCCTACGGCATTTACGATATCGGAAAGAACACCGGATTCGTGAACGTCGGAACCGATCATGACACCGGTGAATTTGCGGTGGCTTCGATTCGAGGCTGGTGGCGGCACGAAGGCAAACATCTTTATCC
>DATDLS010000367.1:0-20566 GCA_036519195.1 Occallatibacter sp.
CCGGGCATGCGGCAGCATCTGGTAGTGCATCTGCCGCTGATCGCGCGGCACCTTGCCGGTGGTTTGGTCCGGCGCCGCCTCGGGAGCCACTTCGGGCCGCGTCAATACCTTGTAGATGTAGTCAACCAGCTGCGTAAACGCTTCGGACTTGCGATCCCGGGGCTGCGCCAGCTGCACCCGGAAATCGGTGCGAATGTGCCCCGGATTGCGCCCCAGCACAATGATCCGGTCCGCCAGCAGAACCGCTTCCTCGATGTTGTGGGTCACCAGAAACACGGCGCGCGTCGGCATCGTCTTTTTGGCCCACAATTCCAGCAGTTCCGAGCGCAGATTCTCCGCCGTCAGCACGTCCAGAGCAGAAAACGGCTCGTCCATGAACAATACTTCCGGTTCCACCACCAGTGCCCGGGCGAAGCCAACCCTCTGCCGCATCCCTCCGGAAAGCTCCTTGGGATAGGCCGCCTCGAATCCGTCCAGGCCCACCGTGTCCAGCATCTTCAGGCTGCGCGAGCGCCGCTCCTCGGGCTCCACCCCGCGCGCCTGCAGCGGCGCTTCCACGTTTTCCAGAACCGTCAGCCAGGGAAACAGTGCAAAACTCTGAAAGACAATCGACACATTGATCTCGGCTGCCGATATCGGCTTCTCGTGCCAGTACACCTGCCCCGCCGAAGGCGTCGAAAGCCCGGTCAGCATGCGCAGCATGGTCGACTTGCCGGAGCCTGACGGCCCCAGCAGCGCCAGAATCTCTCCCGGCACAATGGCCAGGTCGGTCGGGGAGATGACTTGAATGCGATTCTGGCTGGGCTGGGCGTAGTATTTCTCAACTTTTTCCGCGCGAATAATCGCCTCAGCGGCCGGCGCCGTGGTCTGGTTCTGGATGCCCGTCTCCTGCATGCATGGTTCTCCGCTCGAGGGTCTGCCTGGGAGTTAGGCCGGCCGGTTGGTCTTGCGAGTATAGGTTTTGCTCGTTGCGCCCGGATGAATCGAGCCCAGTGAATCGCGTCCGGATGAATCGACTCCGGGCGCGGAAGTTTCAGATTGACATAGGGCCAGGTTTGCTACAACAGTAGAGTGCGAGGGAGGGGAAAAAGGAATAGCGCCGCCCCGGTCACAAACAGAGCGTATCATTGATAAAGATGTCTTGCCAGGCGCCCGGGTTCCGCTTTCTGGCAATGGCCTCGAAGACCGCCGAATTGGCCAACACGACCTAAACGTTCTTCCCCAGGAAGCCATCCAGGAGACTATGCAGGAAAATTCTGCCAAACCCAAGGTGCTCGTCGCAGACGACGAGCGAGTGATTGCCGACACACTGGCCATGATTTTGAACCAGAGCGGCTTTGAAGCGCGCGCCGTCTATTCCGGCGAAAAGGCGCTTGACCTGGCCGCCAGCTTTGAACCCGACATGCTCATTTCCGATGTCATCATGGCCGATCTGAACGGAATTGACGCCGCCATCCAGGTGCGCGCTCTGCTGCCCAAGATCAAGATCCTGCTGTTTTCCGGGCAGGCCGCCACAGCCGACCTGTTGGAGAAGGCGCGTACCCAGGGCTACGAATTCGAAATTCTGGCCAAGCCCGTGCACCCGCAGGACCTGCTGACCAAGCTCCGCGGCTGAGTCCGAATCTTAAGCTCCGGCGCCGAGTGCCGCGCTCAGGGCAAGCTAAAGTTCGCGTCGGCCTTCCATGGCGCGCGCCATCGACACTTCGTCGGCATATTCAATATCGCTGCCCGCGGGCACGCCGGTGGCAATCCGCGTAATCCTTACCGTAGGCCTGCGCAGCGCACTCGCCAGCCAGTTGGCCGTCGCCTCGCCTTCCAAGGTCGGGCTGGTGGCCAGAATCACCTCATCCACCTCTCCACGTTCGACGCGCGCCAGCAGCGTCCCGGTCCGCAGCTGGTCCGGCCCCACGCCGTGCAGCGGTGAGAGCGTGCCATGCAACACGTGGTACACGCCCTGGTAGCCGCCCTGCTGGCCGCGCGCCCGCTCCACGGACGCTATGCTGGTCGGCTCTTCCACCACGCACACCAGGCGCTGATTGCGCACCGGGCTGCTGCAGTATGCGCACGGGTCCACATCCGTCACGTTATTGCAAATCGAGCACAAACGCAGGCTCGCCTTCAGCCCCCGTACCGCGTCCGCCAGCGCTTCGGCGTCGCCGTCGGAGGAGCGCAGAATGTGAAAGGCGAAGCGCTGCGCGCTTTTGGTGCCCACCCCGGGCAGCTTCTTCAACTCTTCGATCAGCCGGGCCATAGGCTCGGCATAGCGGGTCACGCGGTCTGCCTCCATGCTTTCAAAAGGGCGCCACGGGGACCCTCTGGCTCCCGCGCCCTTGCGGAAAATCCAGATCATGTTTCGAACCGGACCGGGCGCCAAGCATCACGCCGCGGTTCGCTCACATCAGCTCAGCCCCGGGATCTTCAACCCACCCAGCATCCCTTGCACATTGAACTTGATCGCCGCATCCGCCTTGCGGCCCGCCTCATTCACCGCTGCCACCACCAGGTCCTCGAGCATCTCCACATCCGGCTCCGGCCCGCTCAGGCCCGTCACCGCCGCCGGATCGATGTGAATCTTCAGCAACTCCTTCCTGCCGTTCATGGTCACGCTAATCGCGCCGCCGCCACTCGAGCCCTCGACCACCGTCTCGGCCAGTTTGCGCTGAATTTCCTCCTGCATCTGGTTGGCTTGCGAAAGCATCTCGGGAATCTTGAGCGGATTGATCATTTCCTACACCTCGATGAAAAGCGTTTGCGATGAAAAACGTTTGCGATGAAAAACGTTTGCCTACTTCTGGCGAAGATCCACAACACTGCGAACTTCGGCCCGGAAGATCTCTTTCGCCCGCTGCACCAGTGGGTTGGCGAGCGCCGCCTCCTGGATGCTGCCGGCCAGCGGCGGCGCTTCCTTGAACCCGTTCCCTTTCGCGGCACCCTCGCCGGGAACGATCAGAAAACGCGTCGGCGCGCCCAGCCTCTGCAACTCGTGGCGAAGTATCTTTTCCGCCGCCGCATTGAATGTCAGCGCCAGCATCTTCTTGCCCATCCCCGGCACTTCAATGCGCAGGCTGCTGGCTTCCATCGTCCACTCTGAAATGCCCAGCAATTGTGCCGCCGAACTGTGCCCAGCCTCTGCCAGCGCCGAGCCAATCGCCTGCCGCACAGAGTCAAGATTGGGCGCGACCACCGGCTGTGCGGCCATTTGCTGAGCCTTGGCGGTCAAATCTTCGACCAGTGCCGCCCGGACCCCATCGACAGGCGCGGGAACCTCAGCCGGGGCAAACGGCGTAACCACCATCGGTGGGTTGACCGGAATCTCACTCACCATGACCGGAGATGCCGTCGGGGGCTCCAGCGTCGCCACCGCAGTGGCTTTGGAGTCAGGAACTTTCAACCCGGCCGGTTTGGCTTCGCGCTCAGCCGGGCGCGAAGCAGAAGGCGCCTGTGATCCGGAACTCGGCGATCCAGAACTCCAGCCACCGGTCCCCGGCGCAAACGGCGAATCAAGCGGAGTGGCTGAGAGGGGAGTCTTGATCGCCACCGCTTGAGGTGAGGTCGCAGCCCGAGCTTCGGCCGGGTGAGCTGAGCCCCGCGCCGCAGCCGATGCCGGCAAGGTGCGCACGCCCGTTCCCAGCGCGGCCCCACCCGCAGCCCCGCTCAGCAATTGCTCCAACGGCAGCAGCCGCTGGGCATGAATCAGCTTCAACAGCCCAAGTTCCAAATGGAACCGCTGCTCCTGGCGGTAATTCAAATCGTCAAAGGTCCTCAGAACGATCTGCAGATTGCGCGTCAGCTCTTCTTCGCTGAACAACAGGGCCGTCCGCGCTGCCCGCGCCCGTTCATCGCCGGAAATCTGCAGCAACTCCGTCTGTTCGCCGCCCAGCTTGGCCATCAGCGCATTGCGCAGGTAGCGCACCATCTGCCGCGCCAGCGACGACGGGCTGTGCCCGGCATTGACCAGCAGGTTCAGCTGCTCCATCAGCTCCGCGCTCTGGCCCGCAGCCACGGCTTCCAGCAGCCGCTCGAAGATCGCATTCGGTACTGAGCCCATCAGCTCGCGAATCTGCGCGCCCGCCAGCACCGCCCGCCCATCGTGCAGAGGTGCCGAAGCAATCGCCTGGTCCATGATCGATAACGCGTCCCGCATCGACCCATCGCCGGCCTCGGCTAAAAGAGCGAGCGCCGCATCTTCCGCTTCGACCTGCTCGGCGGTTGCAATCATCCGCAGCTGCGCCAGAATGTCGTCGAACTTCACCGCGTGAAAACTGAAGTGCTGGCAGCGCGAACGAATCGTCTGCGGAATATTCTCCGGCTCGGTCGTCGCCATCATGAAGATCACATGCGAAGGCGGCTCTTCGAGCGTCTTCAGCAGCGCGTTAAACGCCGCGTCGGTGATCTGGTGCGCTTCGTCCAGAATGTAGATCTTGTACCGGTCGCGCGACGGCGCGTACCGCGCCGCGTCCCTCAGTTCGCGAATCTCATCGATGCCACGATTGGTGGCCGCGTCGATCTCAATCACATCGACCGCGTTGCCCTGGCGAATCTCCACGCAGGAGTCGCACACAGAGCATGGCTCCGGCGTTGGCCGCTCCGGCGAACCAATCGCCGTGCGGCAATTGAGCGCCTGCGCCACAATGCGCGCAATGGTCGTCTTTCCAATCCCGCGATGCCCCGAGAAAATATATCCATGCGCAATGCGATTCTGTTCCAGCGCATTCATCAGCGTCCGCGTCACGTGGTCCTGGCCGGCCACGTCGGCAAACCGCTGCGGACGATATTTGCGGGCCAAAACCTGATAACCCATGGGGGAGGCACTCCTTGATGGTGAACGCAGACTTTGCCAGGCGGGCTTCGGATTTCTGAAGGCCTGGAGGAGATTGTATCGTTCCGGTCCGGGGTGTTGAAACCGAGAACCGGGACAGGAGCTGAAAACACAGCAGCCTGGGGAAGGATGGATCAGCTGGCTGATCTTCCGGACTGGCCAGTGCCAAGCTCTGAGGTATTTGAGGCTGCTCGTTTTTGACCAAGTGCAGTGTTAGCCGAGCCGAGACAATTCCTCCGGGATGTTCCACCGACCGGTCGGGCAGCGGCCGACTAGGCCGGGGGAAGCGCAGGCCATCGCAAGCCTGCGGCTTATTTCTGGGTCGCGTGCAACTCCGAGGCCGGCCGTGACCCCTCACGTACTCGTGAGCTCCTCCGTACTAAGGTTGACCATGTTTTTATTTCCGGAGCCTAACCTCAAACGAATGATCCTCGACGAACGTCTATTGTATGTACAAGCGTTGTTCACCGGCGCGGCCAAGGTCGCCTCGGTTTCGGCAACGTGCTCGGCTCGCGCGTTTTGAGGCTCAAAGGAAGTCACCAGCACTCGCCATGCGCGATCAGGAGTAGACTATGTCCATGAAGCGTCTGGCAGCGGTTGCGCTGGTTATCTTTTGCATGGCGCTCCCGGTTTGCGCTCAGCGGGGCGGTGGCGGCGGCCATGCCGGCGGCTCTGGCCATGGAGGATTTTCAAGCCACGGTGCGCAGGGGTTTCATGGCGGGTTCAGCGGTGGGGCCCCCGGTAGATTCAGCGGATCTCCAGGCCGCGCCGGCGGCAGGGTCATGAGCATGCCGCGCGGATTCCAGCGGCCCGGCATGGGCGCATTCCGACCCGGCGCTCCCTTGACCGGCTCATCGCGCTTTCGGAGACCCTACATATCGCCCAACCGATCGTCCTTCCAAAATCGATCCGGTTTCCAGGATCGATTTGGTTCCCAGGATCGATTTGGTTTCCGAGATCGATTCGGTTTCCGGGATCGATTTGGATTCCGAAATCGATTCGGGTTTGGATTTCCTGGATTTGGAATACCGTACTTTCTCGCCTCTCCTGACGATTTTGACGACGACTACTACGACGATTCCTCCGCGCAGCAATATCCGTATGGGTATGATCAACAGCCGGATGGCTACGGGCAGGACCCGGAACAGCCAATGGGCCCTTATGCTCCCGCGCCGTATCCGGGCGCCTCGTATGCGGCCCCGTCCGCCGAGTCGCGCGTCTGGCCCGCCCAGGCCAGCCAGCCAGCCGTCACCCTCGTTTTCAAGGATGGACGGCAGCCGGAGCAGATTCACAACTACCTTATGACTGCCGACACGCTCTACGTGGAAGACCCGGGTCACCGCGAAATCCCCATGAACGAGCTTGATCTTGTTGCGACGGCAAAACTGAACCGCGACGCGGGTGTTGACTTTCAACTGCCGGCCGCTTCCCGATAGCTTAGCTTCTGGCCGCCTTGGCGTCTTTGCCCATTCTGCGATTGCCGGGATTTTTCTTCTCCGTCTTTGGGGCATCGGGCCGAGTGGCCTTCTTTGCGGCTGATTTGCGCCGGCGCAACTCTTGTTTGGAATACATGGTGCCCCGGCACTTTCCAGCGCCGCAGTTGCAGACAGCTTCATCGTCGCCACCATCATAGAGGCAATAGTCGTACGTGATCTCCTCGCCCGCGGCAATCGGCCGGATGGACTTGATCCACACCCTTCCGCGCTGTTCGCTGGTCTCGCAGTTGGCGTCGCAACTGTGGTTGATGAACATCGCCATGCAATGGCCATCGATGACGATCTTGCCGTCGCCCAGTCCAAATAAGTAGGTGATGGGCGAGTCCGAGTACGACGTATCGGCCTCTTCTTTGCTCACCCGCGGCCCGGTATATTCGGCGACGCGGCGGTTTTTGGCAATGGGCGTTGTGGTGTAGCAGCCTGCGGCGTGGATGGCGGAGGAGCGGATAATCAAGGCCATGCGTATGTGCGATGCTTTCTATGGGTGTGGATTTTTTTGCCAGGCAGAATGGAACGTCTGCACCGCATCCTACCATGGTTTAGAGGTTTAGATCGGGAGTTCGCCATCTCGCGGGACGGAGTTTGTCATTCCCCCCTGGCGCCATCGATCCTGAGTTGTTCGACAGTCGGCACGAAGCAAACCGCAACGCCGCGTGAACAATCTAAATCACCAGCGGTAAACTGAAGAGGGAAGAAGGGAAATTTGGATTGAGTCGCAGCTTTTTCATCGTTGTGCTCGGATTAAGCTCTTGGGCGCTGGCAAGCCGAGCGCCCGCCCAAACGGCGCCGGCCCAGAATCCGCCCACCCCCACCAGCCCAAAACCAGCCCAGCAGCCCCCCAAGCCAGCCGAAGCCAATCCTTTTCCTGAAGACACCAACAACGTCCCGGTCATGCCATCCAACAACCGACCCGCCATCCCGGAGGACTCCGGCAGCGGTTCCGGCAACGCGGCCCCCAACGCCTCCAACATCCCGCACCTTCCGCTGCCGCCCGACGATGTCGATCCCGCTCGCAGTCCCGACGACCCTGCTGCCGATGCCGACTCCGGCGCCAGTTCCAGTTCCAGTGACAGCCGCAGCGGCTTCGATAAAGTTCTCGCCGGTGCCGACGATGACTCCCAGCCCTCGGGCAAAGGCCGGCGCAAGCTCGCCGCTCCCGCACCCGAGCACCAGGAAACCGCCGCCGAAGACATCCAGGTCGGCAAGTATTACCTTGATACCAAAAACTGGAAAGCCGCCCTTTCGCGCTTTGAATCCGCCATGGTCCTTTCCCCCGACGAGCCCGAAGTCTACTGGGGCCTGGCCGAAAGTGCCCGCCACCTGGGCAACTTTGCTGAAGCCCGAGGCTACTACCAAAAAGTCGCCGAGTATGACCCCGACAGCAAGCATGGCAAAGAGGCCCTCAAGGCCTTGAAAGACCCCGAAATCGCCAACGCCAAAGCCGTTTCGCCGGCTCCTCCGGCCAACTAGCGCATCCAATCTTTTGCCGCTCAAGGCAAACCCGACGCGCAGCGCGCGCAATCGTCCCATGCGCGTCCCTTGGCCCAATGCAAACCATAACCATCGGCCCCTGTCGTCCGCCTCGCCCAGAAAAACGCACGCCCCGCATCCGCTCGCAACCTGGCCCTGCGATCGAGAGAATCAACCGGCGGCTGCTCGTGGGACGGCCCCGGAATTGGAACCCTTCCCAAGCTCATCGAACTTTCGCAATCAATCACAAAAAATGGCTACTTCCGATAAGGCGCTCGAATCCCCGAGCCCAAAAGGACATTTCAAGCCGTTCAGGAGATCGCTAAATCCCAGCCCAGCGCAGGTAGGCGGCAATCATCAGTTGACCCCAGAGCGAGCTCACAATCCCTCCAATGCACAGGAAGGTCCCCAGCGGCAGCATCGTCGCTGCCCAACTCGCAGAGCCCCGTCTGAGCCCCGGCAGGGCCAGCATCGCCAGCGCCGCCACCGACCCCAGGATCGCCCCAATCGCCAGCGCCAGCATCGCACCTGGCAGCCCCAGCCACGCGGCCAGCAGCGCCATCAGCTTCGCGTCTCCCAGTCCGATTCCTTCCCGCCTGCGAAAGAGCCAATAGACCCACCGGATCAGAAGAATCACCGCCGCCGCCCCGGCAATCGAGAGCAGTCTTTCCCCGCTATGCTTCAGGGCTTCAAACACCTCACCGGAATCGTGCGCCGCCCACCGCGCTTGCTCAGCCAGAATCAACCACCACAGGAACCCCAACGCGATGCCCGGCAGCGTGATGGTATTCGGAAGCCAAAAATGTTCCGCATCGAGGGTCGCCAGCGCCACCAGCATCCACATGAAAATCATCATCCCGGCCGCAAACTCCAGCGGGAACAGCGTCTGGTAAGACTGCCATGCCACCTCTGCCCACAGGGCTGCCACCGCCAGCTCCACTAGCGGATATCGCCAGCCGATCTTCGCATGGCAATTCAGGCACCGCCCGCCTAACGCCAGCCAGCTCACCAGCGGCACATTTTCCCACCATGCCAGCCAATGGCCGCACTGGCGGCAATGCGAGCCCGGCTGGACCACGCTGCCGCCCTCCGGCCAGCGGCTCAGGCACACATTCAGAAAGCTGCCGAAGGCAAGCCCCAGCAGCCCCGCAAAGATCGTTCCAAAAATGCGTTTCATGCGCGAGCTTGAGTATACGTCTCGCCGCAGTCGAGCCAGACTCGTCCCTCGACCAGGCTCAAGCGAAGCCCCAAGGTCGACCCGGCCAGTGCTGTCCCTCAAGTCCTCACAGCGCCGCACCCGTTTGCGGGTTAGACTGGAGAAGCATGGACGTTTCTCCGGAAAGCCTGCCTGCTCCCAGTTCGCCAACCGTGACCGATCCGGTCCGCGCCTCAGCGTTGTTCGAGCAATCGGCTGCCATCATGGCCCGGCTCCGCGCTCCCGGCGGCTGCCCCTGGGACCGCGAACAGTCCTTCGACTCCATTCGCAAATACACGCTCGAAGAAACCTACGAAGTCTTTGACGCCATCGAGCGCCGCGACTTCCCCCATCTCGCCGAAGAGCTCGGCGATCTCCTCCTGCAGGTGCTTTTCTATGCCGAAATGGCCGCCAACGAAGGCCACTTCACCATCGCCGAGGTGCTCGAGCAGCTGAACAACAAGCTTGTCCGCCGTCACCCCCACGTCTTCGGCGAGCAAGCCTCCCGCGCGGCCGGCAACCGAGCCGACGTGGATGCGGCCGTCCAGGGCTCTTCGGCCGCAGTTCTGCGCAACTGGGAAGAGATCAAGGCCGCCGAAAAGCGCGCCGGGCTGGAAAAGAACTCCGCCCAAGCTGCCCCGACCTCGCGCCTAGACGAAGTCGCCCGCGCCCTGCCCGCGCTGGCTGAAGCCACCAAGCTCGGTGCCAAGGCTCAGAAGGCAGGCTTTGACTGGCCCAACTGGCGCGACCTGCTTCCCAAGCTCGCCGAAGAAACCTCCGAGCTCGAAGCCGAAGCCGCCTCTGCCGATCCGGAACGCAAACCCTTTGTCGAAGCCGAACTGGGCGACCTCCTGTTCACCGCCGTCAACCTCGGCCGCCATCTCGGCGTCGACGCTGAGATGGCCCTGCGCGGCACGAACCTGCGCTTTCGCTCCCGATTCAGGGAAATGGAGGAGGCCTCGGCGCGGCCTCTCGAAGAACTCGCCCCCGCCGAGCTCGAACAGCTATGGGCCGAGGCCAAACGCAAACTCTCCCAGGCCACGCTCCATCCCGGCTCCCAAGAGCGGTCCCAGGGCCGTAGCCAGGAACTGGCATGATTCTCATCCGCAGCTGCCAGGGCAATGACGAACTCGAAGCCTGCGTTCAGCTCCAGGTAGACACCTGGGGCTACGACCCCACGGATGTCATCCCCCGCAAAGCCTTCCTCGTCTGGCAAAAAGTCGGCGGCCAGGTTATCGGCGCCTTTGACACCGATCTTCCCAATGCATCGCCAGAAGGCAACCCGGAGTCGCTGATCGGCTTCGTGCTCGCCTTGCCCGGCGTCAAGCAGGGCCACGGCGAACCGCGCGCCTATCTTCACTCCCACATGATGGCCGTGAAAGACGGCTACCGCAATCGCGGTATTGGCGTCGAACTGAAGCTCGCCCAGCGCCAAGACGCGCTCAAACGCGGCATTCGCCACATTGAGTGGACCTTCGATCCGCTCGAAATCAAAAACGCTTTTTTGAACATCCACAAGCTGGGGGCGGTGGTCAACACCTACCTGGTCGATTTCTATGGTATATCCTCATCTCGACTGCAGGGTGGTCTTCCTACCGACCGTTTGGTAGCTGAGTGGGAACTCGATTCGGCCCATGTGGAAGCAATTCTGGAAGGCTCAACGCCCCATGCGCTGATCATGGAAGAAGTCATTCATGTTCCGGTCGCCATTTACGCATGGAAGGCAACAGACGCACAGCGAGAAAACGCCCGTGCGGTGCAAACTGAAAACCGGCAGAAGTTTCAAGAGGCTTTTTCTAAAGGGTTGGCCGTACTCGGCTTTGTCCGCGACGCGCAAGGCAACGGTACCTACGAACTGGGCCAGGCGTCCCAGTTGGATTTGCGGTAGTTCATTCCAATCGATTTCCCCGAGGAACGCAAACGTTTATGAAGATTGATGCCATTATTCTGCGTGAACTGCACGTGCCTCTGGTGCGCCCTTTTGAAACCAGCTTCGGCGTCACCAGCAACCGGCGGATCCTGCTGGCCGAAGTGCGGTCAGAAGGTCTTACCGGCTGGGGCGAGTGCACCGCAGGCGAGCGCCCCTTCTTCTCCGCCGAGTCAACCGACTCGGCCTGGCAGATACTGCTCAATGAGCTCGGCCCCATGCTGGCCGCATCCACGCCCGAGCATGGCGGGGACTGTCCGCGCATCTTCAAGCTGGTCCGCGGCAACCGCATGGCCAAGGCCACGCTTGAAAACGCCATCTGGGACATTGAAGCCCAGCGGGAAAGGGTTTCGCTCTCGCGGCTGCTGGGCGGCGTCCGGGACGTCATTCCCTGCGGCGTCTCACTCGGCATTCAGGCCAGCATTGGCGAGCTTATGACGATCATCGAACTGGAGCTCGCCGCCGGCTATCAGCGTATCAAGCTCAAGTGCAAACCTGGTTGGGACGTCGAAGTCTTCGAGAAAGTGCGCAACCGCTGGCCCGCAATCATGCTCAGCTGCGACGCCAACTCGGCCTACAAGTTGAAGGACGTCGACCACCTCGTTCAATTCGACGCCTTCGACCTGCTCATGATCGAGCAGCCCCTCTGGTACGACGACTTCTTCTACCACTCCCTGTTGCAGAAGCGCTTGCAGACCTCCGTCTGCCTCGACGAATCCATTCACAACCGCCGTGACGCTCTGGCCGCCATCGAGATGGAGTCCTGCAAGATCATCAACGTCAAGCTTGGCCGCGTGGGCGGATTTTCCGAAGCCATCGCCGTCCACAACGCGGCCGAGGAGCGCGGCGTCCCAGTCTGGTGCGGCGGTATGCTCGAGGCGGGCATCGGCCGCTCCCATAACATCGCCCTCTCTTCGCTGGAAAACTTCTCCCTGCCAGGCGATGTCTCCGCATCCCGGCGCTACTGGCGTGAAGACATCGTCGAGCCCGAGATCGCCGTTTCTCCGGCCGGCGAAATTACCATTCCCGACACGCCCGGGCGCGGCTACCAGGTCCGCGCCGACCTCATCGAGAAGCTCACCGTCCGCAAGGAACAGATCCGTGCCTTTGAACTGGTTGGCTAGCAGAGGAAAATCGAGGCGCAGAGTTTGCCTCTCAGCGCCTCAGTCCATGACCCAGGCGCGTACTGCACCGGTTGGTGGTCGAATGGGTGTCGATCTGGTCGGATCGACACCCATCCAGACGTGAAACGATCATTGGCTGGCTCGGAGTATTTCTGACAGGTTCGGTGACTTCTTCGGCCGTCTTGTTTGGCAAGTTGCAGCGGGTTACGGCAATCGAAATCGGCATTAACCGTGTTTTGACCACCTCGGCGAACCTTGTCGGAAGCGTAGCGGGTAAGCTTATATCTCCCCAATCGCTTGCAATTGCCTGCGCAGCGACGGGCATGGTGGGTCGCGCGACGGATATCTTCCGCAAGATCTGGAACTATTCGCTTATGCTGTTGGGAGTCGTGATTGTGTTGGTCGTTTTACAGGCATATGCCATTCCCGGCATTGTTCCCTAGGATCTGCCGGGCTTGAGCCCATAAAGCTTCGAGAAGCAGAATGGCGATCGGGGGAGTGTGATTTGAACGGCTCCTCGGAAAAAAAGTCCAGGCACTTTTGAGCACACGAGAGATGGCAAGAGTATCAAGGAGTTTTTATGAGCGATTTTGGCCAAGGCATTGAGATCCATTCTTCGGTCTCTGAGTCTCAACTGGATCTATTGACGCCCGAGGCTGTCGCCTTTGCGGCAGGGCTTCAGCGTACTTTCAATGGACGACGAAAAGCGTTGCTGGAAGCTCGCTTGGCGCGGCAGCTTCTTCTGGATCGAGGGGAGCGACCGGATTTTCTACCCGCAACCAAGCATATTCGGGACAGCGAGTGGAAGGTCGCGCCGCTGCCAGCAGATCTTTTGGATCGGCGGGTTGAGATCACCGGCCCCGTGGACCGCAAGATGGTGATCAACGCACTGAATTCTGGGGCGAAAGTCTTCATGGCCGACTTTGAAGATTCCACAACTCCGACTTGGGCCAACGTCATAGAGGGGCAGATCAATTTGCGCGATGCCGTGCGGCGGAGCATCAGCTTCGATGATCCCGGTACCGGCAAGCACTACCGGCTTCAAGAGAATCCGGCGGTGCTGTTTGTTCGCACACGTGGCTGGCATCTGGAGGAACGGCACGTCCTGGTCGATGGGGAACCGATGAGTGGCTCCATCTTCGATTTTGCGTTGTATCTGTTTCACAATGCGAAGCAACTGCTGGCACGCGGGAGCGGCCCCTACTTTTATTTGCCCAAGATCGAAAGCCATCTGGAGGCACGGCTTTGGAACGATATTTTTGCCGAGGCAGAACGCGAGCTGCCGATTCCAGCCGGTTCCATCAAGGCAACGGTATTGATTGAGACCATATTGGCATCGTTTGAAATGGACGAGATACTTTGGGAGCTAAAGGATCACTCAGCGGGCCTGAACTGTGGCCGGTGGGACTACATCTTCTCCTATATCAAAAAATTTGCCGGCTGCGACTCGATGTTGCTGCCTGATCGCGCGCAAGTGACGATGACGACGCATTTCATGCGCAGTTATTCGAAGCTGGCCATTAAGACCTGTCATCGACGTTCGGTAAACGCAATGGGAGGCATGAGCGCGCTGATCCCCATCAAAAATGATCCAGAAGCGAACGAGCGGGCATTGGCGGGTGTTCGTGCGGACAAGGAGAGGGAAGCCAGCGATGGTCACGACGGGACATGGGTGGCCCATCCAGGTCTGGTGCCCGTCGCCATGGAAGTCTTTGACCGGCTCATGCCCAACGCCAACCAAATTGATAAACAGCTTCCCGATTTCAATGCCACGAACGAGGATCTGCTGCGTGTGCCAGAAGGCAGCATCACCGAGGCCGGGGTGAAGTGGAACATCGCCGTTGGGCTTGGCTATGTCGAGTCATGGCTTCGCGGCATCGGATGCGTCCCATTGTTCAATTTGATGGAAGACGCAGCAACCGCCGAGATCAGCAGGGCCCAGCTGTGGCAATGGGTTCATCATCGAGCCGTTTTGCAAGATGGCAGGGCTGTCACTGTGGAGCTTTGCCAGAGTTACATTGATGCCGAGCTTGAACGGGCCAAGCAGACAGTTGATCCGAACCGCTATCAGGCTTACCTAGAGGCAGCATCCCTGATGCGAGAGCTGATTCAGTCGCCTCGGTTCACTGAGTTCTTGACTGTTCCTGCCTACGCTCGGGTCATCATGGCGGAGACAGCGGATCGTTCCGCTCGCGCGGGCGTGGATTGAGGGTGGTGCCGACCTTTTGCTTGCTTGGACCTCCTCGCTTTCCTGAAGGGAGCAGATTCCTGCGAGGGAACTTGATTGGTTTCGATCGAGTCGCCGCTGTTCGCCTGCGGACAAGGTCAGTCCGAAAAGGCCATCGCCGGGATCGCCTTCGGCGTCGGCAAGGGCGATCGGCGCAGTCAACTTTATGGCCTGGCTCTTTCCAGGCTGGAGAGGCCAGGCTGGAGAGGGAATGTTCTCCAGGCGGAGTGACGGCTCCTTTTGCCGCTGCGGGCTTGATACCGTTCCTCGCCGTCGCTTTGGAACGATGGTGAACCGGCTCATCGGGATGAACCGGTGAGCGGAACCGCCCTCAACGATTCTGCGTACTGTTATTCGGCGGGCAACTTTGCCGGCCGCCAAGCGTCTTAAGCAGCAGGCGCGGCCGGCTTCAGCCGTTGCCGCCGGAGGTTGATCGAAGTGACTCCACAAGAACAACAGCTCATCAGTTCGCTCGTCGAGCGAGTCAACAGGACACAATTGCAGGAAAAGGACCCCGACGCGGAGGCCCTTCTCACCCAGGGTTTATCGTCCAATCCGGACGCGCTCTACATTCTGGCGCAATCGGTGCTGATCCAGAACTTTGCCCTCGATCAGGCCAAGGCTCAGGTTGCGCAACTCGAACAGCAGCTCCAGCAGGCCCGCCAGCCCCAGCCTGCACACGCCACCAGCTTCCTCGGCAACCTGCTCGGCCATCGTGACCCCGCTCCACCGCCCTATACACCCGTTCAGCAAACCTACGTGCCGCCTCCGCCTCCGCCGCCCGGTTACGCTGATCCGCAATACGCGCAGCCGCAATACATCCCCACGGGCCAGCCCAGTTTCCTCCGCGGAGCCATGCAGACCGCGGCCGGCGTTGCCGCCGGCGCCCTGGCCTTTGAAGGTGTCGAGTCGCTCCTGCACGGCGGCTTTGGCCATTCCGAATTCGGTATGGGCCCCGGTATGGGGATGATGGGCGGCGGCTTCGAGCGTCCCGAGGAGACCGTCATCAACAACTACTACGATCAGCCCGGCGGCCAGGAACACCACGCGGAGCAGGGAAGTTTCAATCAGGGAGATCAGGGCGAGCACTTTCATGAAACTTCCGATCAGGGCGGCGCGCAGTTCTCTGATGCCAGCTACAACACGAGCGGCGATGATCGAGCCAATCTCGATGACAACGTCGGATTTGACGATGGCAATGTCGACGACAACATCGCCCAGGATGATGGCGGCGGATTCGATGATGGCGGTGGTTTTGACTCAGGCGGCGGAGGAGACTTCTCTTAAGACCCCACTCGCACTCTTGTCCACAAGAGTCCTGCGCCCCATCCTTGCGCTCTTTCATCCGGCGCAAGGGTGGGAACCCGTCAAGCCCCGTCCCGGCGTCCGGATCCGGGAAGCCGGACGACCCAACCGGGTCCCGTCCGGCCAGATGAATCCAACTAAACGGCCGCGATCAGCTGTTCGGCTCGCGCAAAGGTATACGGCCCCGCGGGAATCATCGCCACCCGCGCATCGTCGGTGAGACCGGCCAAGGTCGCCGCCACCGCCTCTTCGAGGGTGCTGAACGAGCTCTCTCCCAGAAACCCAAGCTGTCCACGTGTCACGCCGGGCGTGAAAAACGACAGCTCGTATTTCTCGCCCGTCAGCGCCAGCTTCTCCAGTTGCCACTGGTCCACTTCGACGGGCGCGGAATGAATCTCATTGAGAAAGCTGCGGAAATCCCTGAGCGATGCAAGCCGCCGCGCAAACTCCGCTGAACCTACACCCTCAGCGCATTGCGCAACAGTCAGAATGCGCCCTCCAGGTTTCACCACGTGCGTCGCGGCGGTGATGCCTTTCACGATCTGGTAGAACGTCAGGTCCAGCGGATAGCCCGCGGCGCTGGTAATGACCGCATCCACCGGCTCCTCCAGCCGCTCCAGGCAGGTCTGCTCCACAAACGCCACGCCGGCCGCGTGTGCCTCGACCGGCGCGCCGGCAAACACGCCGGAAATGTTGCGTTGCTCTGTCAGTGTCACATCGAGCATGAAGTCGTGGCGCACCATCCGCGCAATCTCCACGAGCTCGGCATGCAGGGGATTTTCGGCAATTGACCCTTCGGTCGCCAGCGGCGCACGGATAAAGTGTGGCGAATGCAGCGCCTTGATCGTCTCCTCGGCCGCCAGTCCCGGCGCAATCAGTTTGCGTCCGCCGCTGAAGCCCGCCATCAGGTGCTGCTCAATGAAACCCAGCGTAATATGCAGGTCGGCTGCCATGAACCGCTCGTCGATGTAGACTGCAGTTCCGCGGCCCGTATTGCCCAGGGATCGATGCTCGGCCAGCGCCTTGGCGTCGTGGTTGACGACGCGATACCTGGCCGCAATCTGGGGGCCGACAATGGTCCGGACCTCCTCCTCTGTCGCTCCGCGATGCAGTCCGGTCGCAATGAGAATCGTCACCCCTTCTGCGGCAATTCCTGCCGCATGCAGCCGCTCGAGCACCGGCGGCAGCGTTACCTGGTTCGGTGCCGGCCGCGTAATGTCGCAAACGCTGATGGCTGCGGTCTTGTTTCCCGCCGCCAGTTCGGTCAATGGGGCGCAGCCGATCGGTCGGTCGAGCGCGGCATTGAGGGCAGCAAGCTCATTGCCCACCGCTTGCGCCGTCTGGCTCAGAATCACCCGGGTTCGGTAGCTGTCTGGAACCGACACATCGATGCCGCTCTTGCCAAACGAAAACCGTACCTTCATTATGATCACTCTCCTTGGGTCTTCGCCCGCATCCGAGCCAATCGCCGATCCAGCATCAAGTTTACCGGTTATCCTCGGAAAGCCCGTCCTTCAGGGCGGGAAAGTAGAGAGCGGATCCTTGTGCGCTCTACGGCCTTTGCAGGCTACATCAGGGTTTCAAGCGGATTGGGGCAAAATCCAGATGTCGTAGTGTACAAAAATGAGGTCGAATTCAGGAGACCAGCTGACTCAAGAATCGAGTTTCTGCTCGCCGAACAAATCCGGAAAATCGAGATCATACTGATCCTGGCGGCTGAGAAGCGCTTCACCGGCACATCCACCGGCGCGGCATAATGATGTCCGGCGAGCGAGGTCGCGCTGCGTCGACCACTCGATCGGCAAGCCGTTGAAGGTCTTCAAGATGCATGATCGCACGAGGGCATTCAAAGTAGGCCCGCGCTGCCTCGCCGGCCATCTTCATCGGAAAGACGGAGCCAACGCACTCTTTCGGACAAAGGAATGCTCACTCAACGGCACTATGATGGAGAACGGTCTTGAGAACAATACTCCTCGAAAAGGGACAAATGTTCCAGATCCTTCATCCGCTGTTGCGCCCTGCGCTCATAGCTGGCCTGATTCTTTGTACAAAACAAGCAGTGCGGACTACCCAGCCGAACGGTTTTTACATCGACGTCGCAATGAGACTTGCGTATCTCGGTCTCGACATGGATTCGGTTGACCTGAAGAGACTTGAAGGCCCAAGTTGGACGCACGGGATCGGCGAGGAATGTGCTGAGTTCGCGGCAAAACCGACAAGTGCAACCGAGCGCGTCGGGCCGCCGCCAGTCTGCTGGCGGCTCCAGAGGTTCGGCGATGCGGGCCTGCAGATGCGCGGTGCAGGCGATAGTCAATCGCTCGATGGCCGCCGTCCCTGCGGCTCCCGTCCGGCCAAGTGCCAGACCCGCTGGAACAAGAACCGCGTCAAAAGGATAAGTCTTGGGCCAGGCGAGCAGAGTGTCGAGCGCGGACTGAGCCAGCGCTGGGGCGATCCGGATGAGCGCGGTCAGCACATCGACGACGACGGCGGGCTCGATCGTGCGGTGCCGCTGCCAGGGATCCACGTCGCCAATGCGCGCCGGATCGCCCGGCAGAGCAGCGACCAAGGCGACCGCCGCCGGCGCCAGCTCGAACTCGTCGAGCGCCGCCGCCGCACGTGCCAACAGATCGGCACAGGCCTCGAGCGCTCTCGTCGCATTTCCAGTCACGATCTGTTTCAGCAATTCGCCGGCTCGTGGCCGCGGGAGCAGACGAATTGCCTGTAGCACGCTCTCGACATCGCCCTTGCCGAACGCACGGACTGCTGAAACAGTCTCGAGAAAGCTGTCGATATTCGCGCTATCCCCGAGACGATGCAGCAGAGTCAGCATCGTCGTCGCATCGGTTGACGATTTGGCCGACCACCATGAAAGCACGGGCCAGGAAACCAGCATAAGGCTCGAGAGTTCGTGTGCCTCGGCCCAGAGCGGTGAGTTGCGATCTTCGCCGCTCTCGGACCAACGCTCGGTCAGATCGGCGACAAGGGGTAATGTGGCATCTAACCCGCCCTGATTGATCACTGCGAGCCGACGGTGGCGGGGCCATAGTACCAGAGCCGCTCGACGATAGCTGCGCTCGAAGGACGCCCCCTCATTGCCAGTTGCTTCCTGGAAACTCTCTTCGTCGGCAACCATGTCGTCGAAGGCCTCAGGCGGTGAGACCTCGCCATCGACGATCGGGAGTGGCCCCAATCCAGAATCGCCGCCCGTTGGCAGCCGCCACTCGGATAAGGTTTCGCTTCGATTAACGACTTCGAGCACCTCGAACGATTCATCGTCGTGGCGCCCACGGCCATATCTACCGTAGCCACCAGTTTGCTCGGCGCTGCCGCTCTCTTCGATCGACACCAGTGCCAAATGCAGATCGCAGCCGGCTTCTCCGGCAGCTGCGAGGAGCGTGGCCGCCTTGGCGGCATCTGCCCCCTTGAGTGCCTTGAACGACAGGCTTGCAGGGGTATAGGCATGCTCGAGAGGATAGATCAGCTTTTCCGGCAAGCCGGCTCTTGTCTTCTCTCCGCCCCATTGCCGCAGCAGTGCAGCCATGCGATCCTTTTCGCGCGTATAGCCCGGCGGCAAGGGCTGGTTGCCAGAAGTCCGGTACGACAGATTGTAGATGAGCGCCAAACGGCAGCCCGAGGTCACCGGCAGTACTTCATGCACGCAGTCGGCGTAGAAGGCGACGAAACCAGCTTCGGACGGTTCATGGCTGTTCGGGTCGAGCCGAACTTCGCGTCCGTTGTGCCGGATGACGAGTTCGCCGCCCTGATAGAGCGCGGGTAACAGGATGACGAGGGTGGCAAACATTCCCGCTGTCTTCTCGCTGTCGCGATGACTGACGAAGAATGCGCCTTCATCATAGACCAGCAGCTTGTAAAACTCCGCTGCCACGGGGCCGGTCACGCCAAGCCCCTCCGCGGCGCGGTCGACAATGTTTTCCAGAGTCCGGTCCCAGGCCCGACCGCGGATCTGGACCCGTTCCGGATCGATCTGCCATGTTCGCCGCACTTCGGTATCCACCAGGGTCTGCTCGCCGCGGCCGTAAGGTGCATGCTGGGCGATGGCAATCAGCTGCTCGGCCTGAACCGGCAAGAGTGGTAGGGCGATCGGGCCGACGCCCTGAACGTCCAAGCCGGGTGCAAAGATCTCGCACGTGCCGGCAGTATAAAAGTCGCCGGGGCGATCAACACCGCCCAGTAATGCTGCAAGGTCAATAGCGATAGACGACATCCGCTTGTTTCCCCGATTAGTGGACAAGACGCCATAGCTGGCAGCCTGACCGAATTCGTTCCCGTCGGATCACGCACACCCGTTCAAGGTCGTTGTGGTCTGCGACCCCACATCTTGGCGCATCTTCGGCAAACCGGTGGCGGAGGTGGGCCGAAACGACATTGCTCAAATGACCAAGCGCTCTCCCGATGGCATTCGAGGTCAGTATCGCAGAGAGGGGTAGAATCGGCAATCTGGACTGCCGAATCGATTGCTCGAAGAAGCTAGTGAATGCTTCCTAGCATCTTTGGTGGCGTTCCCTCGCGCGTTGCCTTTTGTGCTGCGAGCATATAACTTTGGCGACCTACTACAAACCGACCCTGCGGCAAGGTAGACGTGTTGTGTATCAGTCCACCGACCCCACTGAACCGAAGAGAGAGACCATAAAGGGCATCGTCATTCTTATCGGTTTCAACCTATTTTTGCAGCGGTCATTTGGTTCTCGCGCAATTAGCCATTTACCGCAACGCGGAGGTATTGGCTCAGTTTACTTTCTTGCGTTAGGCGAGCTCTGCACGACACGCCACAAGCAGGAATGGGACCGCAAGAACTGCCCACGCGGGAGCTTGCTGGATACCCACGAAGTACATGAGTTGGGAGACCGAAAGGGATAACTACCCGACCGATGGGTTGGGCAGCACGGTCGCTCTTTCGGGTACGACGGGGAGTTCGCAAGTCGAGTAGAGCTATGGTCTGGATGCCCACATGAGCAACACAGGGGCCACGACCAGCAACACCT
>DATDLS010000368.1:0-55403 GCA_036519195.1 Occallatibacter sp.
ATGGTGCGCCCGGAGAGATTCGAACTCCCGACCTACTGATTCGTAGTCAGTCGCTCTATCCAGCTGAGCTACGGGCGCACACCGACGGTCTCGAACGAAACCATTGCTAGATTATCAGGCTTTTGGAACGGACGCAATCGGCCCGAATCCTCGCCGATACTCGTCCCGATCTGTCGGTAGCTCAGTCTGTTAGCCCTTCAGCCTGGCGGCGTTCTGTCTCCTGGCTCACGCCGCAGGCGCGGCTTCTGGCTCCGGCTGCGGAGGAAGCAATGACAGCTCGCCCTGCACCTCGAGCCCGGCCTGACGCACCAGATTCAACACCGCAGCAGCCGTAAGCCGCGTCGCGTCATACTCCACCCGCAGCGTGCGTGCATCGCGGTCAAAGCTCAGTCGGCGAATGCCGTAAACATCTTTGGTGCCGGCCAAAGCAAGCACGGCTTGTTCGGTAGGCGGGGTCGAATACGCGAAAAGAATCTCTACCGTGGTCATACCCAAATCATACCAAGGCGCAGCAAGCAGTATGCCGATGGTTTCGTCGATTTCTACGCGCTTGTCTGAATAGTTTTAGGCGCATGTCCCGCCCGGAAACCAACGCCGCCGCACAACTGGCTGAGCTCAGAGGCTCTTTAAATACTCCCGGATCTCCGGGTTCGACCAGTCTGGATCACCCACCAGCTTGCGGCGAATCACCCCTTGGCGGTCGATGATGTAGGTCTCCGGCCAGCCTTCGGTGTGGTAGAGCTTGGCGGCCGTCTGGTCGGGGTCGCGCACGGTAACGAAGTTCACATGGCGGCGCTCGATAAAGCGCGCATAGGCATCCTGATCGGTATCGATGCTGACAGCAAGAATTGCCAGGTCGGGTCGTTCACGGTGCAACTCCAGCAATCCGGGCAACTCCTCCACACAGGGCACGCACCAGGAGGCCCAGAAGTTGAGCAGCACAACTTGTCCGCGGTAGTTGGCCAGATGAATGGTCGACGTGCCATCGGACACATTGAAGTCGGGAGCCACTTGGCCAGTTATGCCGGGGCGGGCGCCGCGATTGCATGCCGACACCAGCGCCAGCGGCATAAGCAAAATGGCGAGAAGAGATTGAACGCGTTGCACCTCTTTATAATACGAGCGGAAGGGCAAGTCGTCATGGGCCTTTCGACGGAGTCGTGGGATGGGAAGGGATCGCCCGATCGCGGAGGGAGAAACTGCGGGATGGAAGCCGGTTCTCGGTCTCTCGGACGAGTCCGATCCGCAGGTGGCCCTGCCGGGGCGCTGGGGATGGGCCGTCGGAACGGTCTATGACCAGCCAGAGCCTACGGAGTTGCTCGAGCTCACCGTGATTGTGCCTGCGCGCAATGAGCAGGACTGCCTCCCCGCCTGCATCCATTCGCTGGTCGCGCAGTCTGAGGATATTTTCGCCCTCGGCGTCGATTGGGAACTGCTTGTCGTCGACGACCACTCGACCGATCGCACCCGCCCGATTGCGGAGGAGATCGCCGCCGGCTCACCGGGCGTCACCGTGCTCCAGGCGCCAAAGCTTGAGAAGGGCTGGACCGGCAAAGCCAGCGCCATCTGGTCGGCGGCGAAAAGAGCCCGCGGACGCTGGCTGTTGTTCACCGATGCAGACACGATTCACGAGCAGGGAGATCTGCGCCGCGCCATCCATGAGGCTACGCGTCACAAAGCCGGCATGCTCAGCTATTCGCCTCGCCAGATGGTGTCCGGCCCGGCGCAGCGGTCCCTCATGCCGCTGGTATTTTGCGAGCTGGCACTAGCCTATCCGCCGGCCAAAGTATCAGACCCCAACCAGCGCATCGCCGCCGCCAATGGCCAGTTTCTGCTCGTCGAGCGCGAGGCTTACCGGCGCCTCGGCGGCCATGCCTCGGTGAAAGACAAAGTGCTGGAAGACGTAGCCCTGGCCTTCCAGGCCAAGCGGCGCAAAGTCGGCCTGCGCTTCCGTTACGCCGAGGACGCCGTCTCCACGCGAATGTACCGCTCGACCGCAGCCATGATCGAAGGCTGGACCAAGAATCTCGCGCTTTTGTTTGACAATGCGCTGGCGCTTGCCCTCTGGCGCGCGCTCGATATTCTTCTGCTGGCCGGCCTGCCCATCCTTTCGATCGAGCTGTGGAACGCGCGCTTCGCCGCGCACTCCGTTCAGTGGCTGGGCGCTGGTTGGGTGCTGGCCCTGTTGTGGGTGCGCACCGTCGTTCGCTTCTACATGCGGGTCGTCAAGTCGAATTTTCCCTTCATGGATTGCCTGCTTGCGCCGCTGGGCTTGCCGTTGTTCGTTGTACTCCTTTACCGAAGCTGGTTTCAGCATCGAATCCTGAAGCGGGTAAGCTGGAAGGGACGGGAATACGCCGGGTAGCCGGCCCCGCACAAGCCATTTTCCCGAATTCTTTTTCGGCTGACGTGACACATTGACGGGGTCTTTTTGACAGGATGGAAATTTCGATGCGCAGGACGAATCCCCGGTCGCGGCGGTGCATCTGCTCTATTGAGGCCAAGGAATGATCTTCTTAACCCGGCGGGCGACGTTTTCAGCCTCGCACTATTACTGGAACGAAGCTTGGACGGCGGAGAAGAACGAGCAGGTCTTTGGCCGCTGCGCCAACCGCAATGGCCACGGCCACAACTACACGCTCGAGGTGACGGTAGCCGGCGAGCCGGATGGTGTCACCGGCTTCGTGGTCGATTTGAAGTGGCTCAAGGACGTGATCGAACGCGAGGTCCTGGCCGCCTACGACCATCGCCACCTGAACCTTGAAGTACCCGAATTCGCCGCCGGGAAAGCGGTTCCAACGACGGAAAACATCGCCGTTGCCGCATGGGGACGCCTGGAGCCGGCAGTAAGCGGCGCCGGTGGCGCGCAGTTGAGCCGGGTCCGCGTCTATGAAACGCCGGAGATCTTCGCCGAATACCGAGGCGGCCAATGACCGCCTACTTCGGGCGTCGCTACGCCCTGAGCGCCAGCCATCGCCTGCACAGTGATGCCTTGTCCGCGGAGGAGAATCAGGCCGCCTATGGCAAGTGCAACAACCCCTATGGCCACGGTCATAATTATGTCGTCGAGGTGCTGGTGGGCGGTGCTGTGGATCAGGAAACCGGCATGGTCATCAACCTGGCCGACCTCGATGGATCGGTTCGCAGGCGTGTGATGGACCGGTTTGACCACACCAACCTGAACCTCGATCCGTTGTTTGTGAACCGGGTACCGACAACGGAGAATCTTTGCAGGGCGGTTTTTGAACTGCTCGATGGCTCCTTCCTGCCGGCGCGGTTGGCTCAGGTGCGGGTTGAAGAGACAGAGAACAACTTCTTTGAATACTCCGGGGCCAACGCTCAGGCCGGAGAATCATGATTTCTGAATGCGTTTTGCAGCATGGATGCGAAACAATCACGGCCGCCCGTTCACCGAAGGGCGAGAGGAAGAACAAATGGCGCAACCAATCGCAGTAACCAAATCCGTTCGCAGAGCAGTGGGGGCTGACGAAGGCCTCAGCGAGTTCAGCACGCAGGAGATCTATCGCGAAATTCTGAGCCGGCTCGGCGAGGACCCCAGTCGCGATGGCCTGCTGGCCACGCCGGAGCGCGTCGAAAAGTCCATGGCCTACCTCACCAAGGGCTATGACGAAGACCCCACCAAAATCCTCCGCGGCGCGCTCTTCGATGTCGACTACGACGAGATGGTCATCGTCAAGGACATCGAGATGTTCTCCCTTTGCGAGCATCACATGCTGCCCTTCTTCGGCCGCGTGCACGTTGCCTACATCCCCAATGGCAAAGTGATTGGCCTCAGTAAGATTCCCCGCCTGGTTGAAGTGTTTGCCCGCCGATTGCAGGTGCAGGAGCGGCTCACCCGGCAGATCGCCGACGCGATCCAGGAGGCCATTGCGCCTCAGGGCGTGGGCGTGGTGGTCGAGGCGCGCCACCTGTGCATGATGATGCGCGGCATTGAGAAACAGAACTCGTCCACCGTCACCAGTGCCATGGTTGGCTGCTTCCGGCAAAAAGAGACGCGCGCCGAATTCCTGTCGCTGGTCCGTCAACCCGGCTCCGGAGCGTGAACGCCCGAGATTATCTCCCAGTCTGTTTTCCGCAGTCCGGTCGGCTACAGTTGTTAAGGTGAATGGGCTCCTCGTAATCGACAAGCCGGGCGGCATGACCAGCCACGACGTCGTAGGCCGTCTGCGCCGCATCACGGGCGAAAAATCCATCGGCCACCTAGGCACGCTGGACCCGATGGCCACCGGCGTCCTGCCCCTGCTGCTCGGCAAGTACACCCGTCTGGCGCAGTATTTCTCCTCCGCAGAGAAGAGCTACAGCGGCTCGATCCGCTTCGGCTTTTCAACCAATACCTATGACGCAGAAGGTGTTCCCGACGGTCCCGACCGCTGGCCTGAGGTGTCCGTTCCACTGACCCTGGCCAATGTGCGCGCCGCCGCTCGGCGCTTCCACGGCGAAATGCAGCAGATGCCCCCCGCGTACTCAGCCAAAAAGATCGCCGGCACGCCCGCCTACAAGCTGGCCCGCGAAGGCAAGCCCGTTGAACTGAAGACGGCCAAGGTCCACATCGACCATTTCGCGATCGTTCGGTTTGAAGGCGCAGAAGCTTCCTTTGAAATGTGCATCAGCGCGGGCGGCTATGTGCGCTCCGTGGCGCATGAACTCGGTCAGGATCTGGGCTGCGGCGCCCATTTGAGCAGCCTGCGTCGCACCCAGGCAGGCGCCTTTACCCTGTCCGATGTCCACACTCTCGATGAGCTTGACTCACTGACCGGCAACCGAGAGACTCTGGAAGCCTGCTGCATCCATCCCCGCACACTGCTGCCCGAGATTCCCTCCGTCACCGGCGACTCCAACGCCCTCGGTCGGTTCCGCAACGGCGCCCAGGCCAATCTGCCCGAATTCTCCCGCGCCCCCTTGGTCAAAGTCTTCGCCGGCCAGCGCGAATTGGTAGCCATTGCCAAACGCATTGCCGGCACCCTGTTCCAGCCTGTCGTGGTCATGGGCTAACAAAGGCAGTGATCAGGGGTCAGTCCTCTCGGGTCAAGGCCGCCCAAACCATCTCCGTGCCCCATCTCCGCCGGGAAAGTTGCCCATCCCTGATTCCTGGTCAAATGGGAGATCAGCCGGCTTTGCCGGCTGTGCGCTACTTCTTGCTCTTGCGCAGTATTGGCTTCAATCCCGCCAGCAGCGTGTCTGCCAGGATCTGCGAACCCTTTGCCGTCGGATGGATCCCGTCCGCCTGGATCGTCCCCGGAACAGGGATCAGATCCTTGTAAATCATGGGCACGAACGCCGCATGATGCTTTGCCGCCAGGTCGCGAAACACCTGCTCAAACTGATGAATGTAATCGCTCCCGTAGTTGGGGGGCAGGGTGATGCCGGCCAGCAGAATCTTGATGTGTGAGGCCTCCAGCGTTGTCACCACTAGGTCCAGGTTGCGTTGTGTTTGCGCCAGTGGCAGTCCGCGCAGTCCGTCGTTGCCGCCGAATTCGACGATCACAATCTCGGGGTGAAGATCGAGAATCAGATTGAGATCGGCCACAGCGTCTTTGGTGGTCGCCCCGCTGGTTCCCTCATTGCGCACCCGGTAGAGATATCCCTGGCTCTCCAGTTTCTTCTCTAGAAAATCCGGATACGCCTGGCCCGGGTTCAACCCGTATCCAGCAGTAATGCTGTCGCCAAAGCAGACCAGCAGAGGCCGATCCGCAGCCCTGGCCGGCGCCCCAAGCAGTCCCCAGGCCAGCAACAACACGGCGATTGAAACAACGCGCCTGCGCGATACGTACACATCCTTAGTGTAACCAAGGGGCCTCAAGCTGAGAGACTAGGGGTTAAGGGACTAGGGACTTCAGGTTCAGGCACGAAAGACTGCGAGGCAGAGTGATTGAAGTTCGGGATGCGAAGAAGTGGATTCAAAATGGCGCGCGCCGCGTCGAAATTCTCAAGGGCATTACTGTCACCATTCCGGCCGGCCAGTTTGTGGCCATCGTGGGCGCCAGTGGCAGCGGCAAAAGCACTCTGCTCGGCCTGCTTGCGGGCCTGGATACGCCCAGCTCCGGCGAAATCTGGCTCGATGGTGTGCCCATCCACAACTTGGTCGAAGCGGAACTGGCCTCCGTGCGCGGCAAAAAGATCGGCTTTGTCTTTCAGTCGTATCAGCTGATCCAGACGCTTACCGCGCTTGAAAATGTGCTCCTGCCGTTCGAGCTGAATGTCGCAGGCAGCGGCCTGGACAAGGCCCGCTACCTGCTTGGCGAAGTTGGCCTCGCCGAACGCATCGATCATTACCCCGTTCAACTGTCCGGCGGCGAACAGCAGCGCGTCGCGCTGGCTCGCGCGTTCGTTGTCGATCCACCCATCGTCATGGCCGACGAGCCCACCGGCAATCTCGACTCAACCAACGGCCGGCTCGTGCTCGACCTGCTGCTCGACCGCAATCGCAAGGCCGGCACCACGCTGGTGCTGGTGACGCATGATGCCGAAGTTGCCGCCATGGCGGACCGCAAAATTGTTCTGCGCGATGGCTTGATCGTTGAGGACACTCTTGCGGATGCGGCTTCGGCGAATGAGACCATCCGAAAGAGGAGCGCAAATGGCTAAGCGCGCATTGAGCTGGCAACGCGCCGCCGCCATTGGCTGGCGCGACCTCAAATCCGCTCCCGGCAAGTTCGGCTTTGTCGTGCTTTCCGTTGCCGTTGGCGTGGCTGCACTGGTGGGTGTGCGCGGCTTCAGCGAAAGCTTCCGCAAAACATTAGGCACAGAATCGCGAGCCCTGATGGCGGGCGACTTGAGTGCGCGCCTGTTTCACGAGCCGACTGCCGACGACACCAGAAAGATTGCGGCGATCGAAAAGACCAATGCAGGTACCATTCAATCCACCTGGGTCACGGAGACCGTCTCCATGGCCTCGGTCCCCCCCGACCCCGTTCCCTTACTCGTCTCGCTCAAAGCCGTTGACCCCGCCGAGTATCCGTACTACGGCACAGCGGAACTCGAGCCGGCCCTGAGCCTCAGGCAGGCACTGGCGGGCAACTCGGTGGTCGTGGCAGAAGAGTTTCTCATCCGCCTGAACGCCAAAGTTGGTCAGACGCTGCGCCTGGGTGGCAAGAACTTCACCATCACCGCGGTCCTCAAGCAGGAGCCAGACCGCCTTACCGCCGGTGCCGGCATCGGCCCGCGCGTCATGATCTCGCAAGCGGCTTTGCAGCAGACCGGCCTCATCATCGCCGGCAGCCGCGCCAGCCAGCGCCTGCTGATGAAGCTGCCCGCACAGATTGACCCAGTGAAGCTGCGCAAAGAACTTGAAGAGGCGTTGCCCGACGCGCAGGTAATGGATTTCCGCGAAGGCAATCCCGCGCTCAGCCAAGGCCTCGACAACTCGACGGCGATCCTCAGCCTCATCTGCCTGGTGGCCATGGTGCTCGGCGCCATCGGCGTCGCCATGGCCATGCATGCCCATCTGGAGCAGCGCATGGACATGCTCGCAATTCTGAAGGCGGTGGGCGCGGGCTCCGGCGATCTGCTGCGCATTTTTCTTCTGCAGACGCTCGGCCTCGGCCTTGCCGGAGGTATCCTTGGCGTAGCCGCCGGTGTCGGGGTGATGGCCGCGCTGCCGGCGGTGTTTGGAAATCTGCTTCCAGTCCACGCATCCCTCGAATTCCCATGGAAGTCGGTCGCCGCCGGCCTCGGAACAGGCTTGCTCACTACGCTGCTGTTCTGCCTGCCTCCACTGCTCGATGTCCGCGGCGTACGTCCCGTGCTGGTCCTGCGGCGCCTTGTCGAAGCCGGCCCCGAAGGCATCGGCGGATGGTTTGCCCGCTGGTGGCAGCGGCGTTTGCAGCTTGGTATTTCCGTCCTGGTCGTGGCCGCCTTGGGGGGCATCGCGTGGGGGCTCTCGGATTCGGCCAAAATTGGCACATGGTTTGCGGTGCTGTTCACCGCCGCACTCCTGGTCCTGCTGGTCATGTCCGCCGTCGCACTGGCTTCGCTGCGCTTCCTGCTCAATCGCGTCCGTCTGCGTCTGCCTTCGTTCTTGCGTCATGGGCTGGCAAATCTGTATCGCCCCGGCAATCAATCCGCGGCGGTGCTCGCCTCCCTCGGGACCGGCGTCATGCTGATCCTGGCCGTTTTCCTGATGCAGTCGGCATTGCTTCGCGACCTGCGTGATACGGCCTCACCCAAGCTCCCCAACGTTTTCCTCATCGACGTGACGTCGGACGAAGTCGCTGGCGTGAAGAACTTCTTCGCCCACCAAAGTGGCGCCGTCGGCGGTCTCGATCTCATGCCTCTATTCACAGGCCGATTTGTCTCCCTCAACGGCAAAACACTGGAGCAGTTGAAAGGTCAGCACTTTCCCCGCCGCATGTTGGAGTCAGCGCGCCTGAGCTATGCCGATCGGCCGCCCGATGGCGACAAGGTTTTAGAAGGTAAGTGGTGGACGAAGAGCGACGCGGCGGAAATAGCCATTGGCGCAGGGGTTGCCGAGCGCCTGCACCTGGGCGTCGGCTCCGCCGTGCAGCTTGAAATTGGCAGTAAAATACGTTCCTTGAAAGTCACGGCTATCTATCGCGCCGATGGGCAGCACCTGGGCAGCGAAGTTTCGTTTGTGGTGCCGTCTGCGCTTGCCAAAGACGAAATTGCCACCTGGTATGGCGGCGCCCATATAGGTCCAAAACAAGTCGCCGCAATGGAGCGCGGACTCTTCACGCTGTATCCGACCATCACCGTCATCAACCTGGCCGACGTGCTCGACCGCATTGAAAGCGTCGTCAACCAGATCACGTTCGTCGTCCGCTTTCTCGCCGGCTTCTCCATCTTCGCCGGGCTCATGATTCTCGCGTCCAGCATCTCCAGTACACGTTTCCGGCGCATGCGCGAAGCCGTAGTGCTCAAGACGCTGGGCGCCACGCGCATGCGTATCGTGCGCACCTTCAGCGTGGAGTTTAGCGTCCTTGGCTTGCTCGCTGGATCCGTTGGCGTGGTATTTGCGAATCTACTCGCCCGCGTGCTGCTCGAAAAGCTGGAAGTCGGCTACCACATTGAGTGGAGCGCGACATTGCTTGCCTTGGCAGGAACAGCACTACTGGCCACAGCCACCGGCTGGGTTGCGAGCTATCGCGTTCTTGGCCTGAGGCCGCTGGAGGTTTTGCGCGAAGAGTAATCGCTCCCTTAGAAATCCTCGCTCGCATCCGTAGTTGGCAACACATCATGCTCGCGGGCAACCCAGACATATAGGGTCGGCAGGAGGAAGATGCCGATGACCAGGTTGGCGAGCAGGCCGCCGACGATGACGATGGCAAAGGGGCGCTGGGAATCAGAGCCGATGGCGTGCGAGAGCGCGGCGGGCAACAGGCCCAGCGTAGCGACGAGCATGGTCATCATGATTGGGCGGAGACGGAGCACGGCGCCTTCGACAGCGGCTTCGACAATGTGCTCATGCGTGGACTCCTCCATGCCCCTGCTGCGGGAGCGAAGTTGATTGATGTACTCAAGCATGATGACGCCCGTCTGCACGGAAACGCCGAAGAGCGCGAGGAAACCCACAGCGGAAGATACAGAGAAGTTGGTGTGGGTAATGAAGAGCGCGAACGGACCGCCAATCGAGGCCATGATGACGCTGCAAAGAATGAGCATCGCCCATTTAAAAGAGCGGAACATGGCGTAGAGAATCAGGAAGATCACCAGAACTGTAATGGGAATGACAATGGACATGCGCTTATCGGCGCGCTTCTGGCTCTGGTATTCGCCGGCCCACTCGACGTGGTAGCCGGCGGGGAGCTTGATGCTGGTGTTGACTTTGCGGATGGCTTCTTCAACGGTCGAGCCGAGGTCGCGGCCGCGCACGGAGTATTTGATGGCGATGTAGCGCTGGCCGCCTTCGCGATAGATCTCTTCAGCGCCGTCGTCGGTGGAAACGGTGGTGAGCTGAGCGAGCGAGACGCGTTCGCCGGTGGGCGCGAGCAGGCGAACGTTTTCAATCGCTTCGCGGGTGTCGCGATATGGCTTTTGATAACGCAGCGTTACGTCGAAGCGAGCTTCGCCCTGTTGAACCTGGGTGAGGGCATTGGCGCCAACGGCGGTTTGCACCGCATCTTGAATATCGGTGACATTGATGCCCCAACGGGCCGCGGCGGTGCGGTCGACCGTGTAATTCAGATTGGGTTGGCCGATGATGCGGAAGATGCCCAGATCCTCGACGCCGCGAACCGAGGCCATCTGGGTCTGGATCTCTTCGGCCTTGTGTTCGAGGGTGCGCAGATCGTCGCCGTAGAGCTTAACGGAGAGCTCCCCTTTGACGCCGGAGACGGCTTCTTCCATGTTGTCCGAGATGGGCTGAGAGAAGTTCCAGATGACTCCGGGAAATTTTTCGAGCTCCGTATTGATGGCGGCAATGAGCTCCTCCTTGTTCTGGTGGAAGACGCCGCGCCATTCTTTCTTGGGCTTGAGATCGACAAAGTATTCCGTGTTGAAAAAGCCGGTGGTGTCCGTGCCGTCGTCGGGACGCCCGGTCTGGCTGACGACCTGGGTCACTTCAGGGAACGAGGCCATCACCTGGCGCGCCTTGTCGGTGAAGTCGTTGGAGGGGGTGGGGCCTTCGCTCGGTGGGAGCGTTCCGCGCACCCAGAGGGCGCCTTCGTCGAGGTGAGGGAGGAATTCCGAGCCGATGGCTCCGCCGACGGTGAGGAAAATGGCAATGGCGAACAGAATGGCGGCCACGCCGAAGGTGATGTAGCGGTTTTCGATGGCGCCACGGACGGCGATGCGATAGTGATCGCGGAGCCAGTGCATGATAGGGTTTTCCCACTCTTTGGCGCCCTTGCGGAATAGGATGCTGGACAGCACGGGCGCAATGATCATGGAGAAGGTGAGCGCGCCGAGCAGAGCGAAGGCGACGGTCCAGGCCATCGGCTTGAACAGACGGCCTTCTACCGCCTGCAGCGTGAAGATGGGCAGATATGCGGTGATGATGATGGCGATGGCGAAGAAGACGGGGCGCTGCACCTCGTGCGCGGCCAGGCGGATGTTCTGCATGGGCGTATGGGTGCCGTCCTGATGCGCCAGATGGCGAACGATGTTCTCGATCATGACGACGGCGCCGTCGACGACCATGCCGAAGTCGAGCGCGCCGAGGGAGAGCAGGTTGGCGGGGATGTGGGCCAGGTCGAGACAGATCGAAGCGAACAGCAGTGCAAAAGGAATGGTGAGTGCGACGATAATGGCGCCGCGTACGTTGCCGAGGAAGAGGAACAGGATGATGGAGACGAGAATGACGCCTTCAGTGAGATTGTGCTCGACGGTATCGACGGTGTAGTGGACCAGTGCGGAGCGATCGAGGAAGGGAACAACCTTCACCCCGCGGGGCAGAATGCCGGGATGGTCCTTATCCCCGTTAAGTTTGTCGACTTCCTCGTGGATGCCCTGGAGAACGGGGTCCGAGTCGTCACCCTTCTGCAGCAGGACGACGCCTTCCACGGTGTCGGCATTGTCGATGATGCGGCCGTCAGGCAGGTGTGTGGCCTTCCCGATTTGGCCGAGGCGGATTTTTGGGCCCTGGGTAACGGTGGCGATGTCTTTGATCTTGACGGCAGCGCCGTTGGAGTTTTTGACGACGGTGTTTTCAATGTCCTGAACGGAATTGAACAGGCCGAGCGACTGCACATTGACTTGCTGCGCGCCCTGCTCGATGAAGCTGCCCCCGCCGTTGGTATTGTTGTTGGCGATCTGCTGCTCGACCTGAGCGATCGAAAGGCCGTAGGAGACGAGCTTATCGGGGTCGAGCTTGACCTGGTATTCCTTGGTGGGACCGCCGAAGCTGGAGACATCGACGACGCCTTTGACGCCCTTGAAATCCTTTTCGAGGGTCCAGTCTTCGAGAGATTTCTTCTCCATCACGTCATAGTCGGGATTGGTGCTTTCCAGTGTGTACCAGTAGATTTGCCCGACGGGGCTCCAGTCGGTGCCCATCTGCGGAGTGAGATTTGCAGGAAGGCTGACTTGGGAGAGTCGCTCAAGGACGTGTTCACGATTGACATCGCTGGTGGAGTCGTCGTCGAAGATCAACATCAGACTCGATAGGCCGGCGAGGGTGGAGGAGCGCAGGTTGGTGAGGTGCGGGATGCCGGCCATCTGGATTTCGACCGGGACGGTGACCTGGCGCTCGATCTCTTCGGCGGAGCGGCCGGGCCACTGGGTGATGATCTGCACGTAGTTGTTGGCTACGTCAGGATAGGCCTCGACAGGAAGGTTGCGGAAGCTGAGGATGCCCCACGCGGTGAGTACCAGCACGCCGCCGAGTACCAGCCACCGGTTTTTAAGCGCGAAATCGACCAGTCCGCGAATCATTATTGGTTCCCCGCGGTTTCAAGCAAGAGGGCATTGGTCACCACCTGCTGGCCGGGCTGAATGCCGGACAGGATTTCCTGGCGGTTGCCATCGAGCATTTTGCCCGCTTTGACCTCGGTGCGTTTGAAGTGATTGTCGCCCGCGGGTAGGTAAACCCAGTCACGGTCGTGCAGGTGAAGCACCGCATCGGCAGGAACTGCGGCATGGGCCTCCTTCTTCAGACTGGTAAAGGTTGCCGTGCCGAACATGCCCAGTTTGAGAATTCCCGGATTCGGAACTTCAATCCTCACCTTTGCCGTACGTAGTTGCGGATCGAGCACCGGGCCAATATCGCTGATGTGTCCGGTGAGCGGGCGATCTGGATACGCGTTGAGAACAAAGTGCGCTTCCTGGCCCAACTTAAGTCGCGGAATGTCGTTCTCGTACACATCGCACAGAATCCACACGTTGGAAAGGTCAGCAATCGTAAAGGCCGTTGCCGATCCTGAAAGCGTCACACCCGCGGCCGCTGCGTTGGTCACGTTCTGCCCAATGATCACGCCAGAGATCGGCGCGTAGACATCGACCACCGGACTGGGATGATCCTTGTCTACGCCCAGCACTTTCAACTGCTCTTCGGCAGCCGTCAGGTCGGCCTTGGCGTCTTTCTCCGAGTCGTCTGCCTGTTCCAACATGGCCTGCGAAATGGCGCCGTGTTTGAACAGATCCTCGGCGCGGATGTCGGCCTTGTTGGCCAGTTGCTCATCGTTGACAGCTTTCAAATACGCGTCAAATGCAGTTGAAACGTCTGTGCTCTGCACTCGAAACAACAACTGGCCCTTCTTGACGTTGTCATCGAGCCGCGTCTTGATATCGACGACCCGCCCGTTGGCCAGCGAGATGACCGGCACCTCGCGCGAGATGTCAGGAAAGACTGTTCCCGTCGCCGTCAACTGGGACGCCGAATCCACCTGCCCAGCCGGCGTGAGCGGAAATTTCGGAACATCATTCTTGTCGATGGTAATCAGGTTCATATCGTTCACCTGGATCACCTGCGCAGGCGGCGGCGCGCCATTGCCTTGCTCTTTCGCCTTGCATCCGGAGAGAAGAAGGCTCGCCGCTGCAACCAGACCAAGGCTGATCGCAGCGCGCGAAAAAGAATTCATGCCAAAAGAAGAGCTCATTGAATTACCTCGCGTCCCACAGCAAGATTCAGTTGTCCTGCGGCAGTCAGATAAGCGCCGACCAGCTGCAGGTAAGCCAGTTGCACAACCCGGTAGTCGCTCTGCGCCTGAAGAAAATCCATCAGTGAAGCGCCGCCGTGCTGGTAGGAGTAAGTGATCGTATCGCGAACCCTCGTCGCCTGGTCCTTGTACTTCTCCTTGTAAGGGTTCAGCAGGGCAATGTTGCTTTCCACCTGCGCATACGCCGTGTCCACGTCGCTGAACACCTGCGCTCGCGTGGCCTCGCTGGCCTGCTTGCTCTTGTCGATATCGATCAGCGTCCGCTGCTTCTCGCCCTGGTTATGATCGAAAATCCGCAGCGGAATATTCACGCTCACTCCCAGCGTCTGGTTCGCATTAGGGTTGTTGGTCGAAGCGTTGAATGTGTACCAGCCGCTCAAGGTCGGGTCAGTCGATCCATTGGCCTCGGCCAGCTTATGGTTGGTCTCTGACTGCTGGATCGTTTCGATCGCCGCCCGCAGGTCGGGCCGCGCATCGGTCGCCATCTGCCGGAACTCATCGAGAGGCTTCAGCTCGCTTGAGAAATCGAAGGTCCCGGTCACATCGAACTGTTCCACCGGCGTGCGGTCGTCGAGCATTTCAAGCAGCTGAATCTTCGCCGTCCGCAGATTCACCAGCGACGTCTGGAGTTCCGACTCATATTGCACCCGCTGCAACTCGATGCGGTCCAGGTCGATCTGCGCAATGTCTCCGGCACGAAATCGGTCGCGGCTGATCTGGATGATGTGGTCGTAGTACTCGAGATCTCGACGCGCTAGGTCGAGCACGGCCTTGGCCTCAAGCGTGTCCACAAACGCGGTCCGCAGCGTGAACTCCAGCGTCCGTTTGACGTCCTCGTGCTGCGAGGCCGAAACCTGTGTGCCTTCTTTCGCGCTTTCCAGGCGGAGTTCGCGCTTGTGATCGCGCTCATGCAGGTAGCTCAGGTTGGGAGAAATGTCGGTGCCGCTCAGCGGCTGCCAAATCCCGTTGTGCGGCGCAATCTGGGTTCCATCGGCTGTCAGCGTGAACTGCGGATTGGGGCGCAGGTACGCCGTGATCTCGGCGGCGTGCATTTCGTCCACGTTCAGGGCATCAGCCTTCAGCGCCGGATTCTCGGCCTCGAATTTTGCCTTGACCTGGTCCCAGGTCAGGCCCTGCTGCGCGGACGCCAGCGCTGGAGCCAAAAGAGCAAGCGCAGCAACTCTTAAGGCATTCCAAGAAGGGAGGAAGGGTTTCATACACAGCCTTTGCGTCGTGGTCTGCACGGCGGTCACAGGAGATAAATGGGCGGAATTTGAGGAAAACGGGCGACCGATCAGGCAGCTGGAGGGGGAGGCTGATTCTGAATGGGCGCCAGCGCGGGAAGATCGAAAATCGGAGCTTCGAGGCCGCCCGGTGCAACCATGCGCTGCGCGCTGAATGAAAGCTCGTTAAGGCCAGATACAGGCAAAGCGGCCACCGGGGAAAGAATGGAATGGGGCAGGGAATTTCCCTGGTCGCGTCGCAGGCAGAAATCAGCCTCCGCCGGATTGAGCGCGGCTTGAAGGTCGTCCGTCAGGGAGATGACCGGGAACAGGATCAATAGCAGCACGACCAGGGCAACCAACTGACCCCGCCGACCGACCCCTTCACGCGAACGGAAGCGCAGCCACAGGCAGAACATCACCCCGGCCAGCAACCCCCACGCGACATTGAGTCCTAGTTCCATTCCCAGTGTGATTCTACAGGAGCAAAAGATGGCGGAGTGTGAAACCTTCCAGTCTATCTTGCCCGCAGATCGATGAGTAGCGGATCGGAATTTCCTAAATTTTTCATAAACCATTCCTTTAATTCGCTTTTCAGGTTAGACGCGGAAGAGGCTATTCCAGTGTAGGGTTTGGCAAACGCCGACGCCAAGCGGGCGCTCGGCAACACAAGTCGGCACATGCTCACCTCGATCGGAGTTTGACCTCGCTGTGCAATGCCCTTTATGATGATGAAAGTGGCAGAGCGAGGTTGAGCGGTCTTAGGGCGTCCTGTCCAGACCGAGGCACGCTGGCTGCAAGGTGAGCCTATTCTGTGCTTGCTGCCCCCTCGTTCAATGGTAGGACAGCTGCCTCTGGAGCAGCATATCGGGGTTCGAATCCCTGGGGGGCAACCAGAAAAGAATCAACAACTTGTGATGATTTTCATCTTTACCCTAGATATCTATGTGGATTTTTTGAGAGCACCGTCATATTTTTTCTTTCACTTAGAAATTGGCTAATTTGATATAGGCGCCGGGTTGGCCGGGGCTTGTATTGGATCGGGAGCGGTCTGCGGGGCCATGGGGGATGCCGGCGCGCTCGGGCCAGGGGCCGGAGTCGGAGGGGCGGGCGGCTGGGCAGAGGCGTCGGACGAGCTTTCCACGGGCCCATGGTTCGTGAGCTGAGATCGGAGCGTGAATATGTCGCTATCGCCATCAGGAACTGTTTTCACGAGAAGTACGCCGGCTGTGCCATCCCCCATAGGAGATGCAAACACTCGAATGCCTCCCCGCCACTCCTCGCATCCAAGATCTTTCAGCTTGCTGCTCCTATTCCAAATGGAGTCTATGGCATCAAGGATAGCGCTCGGGCTGTGATCCGACCTATTGTCGAACATCAGTCCAAATGGGCAAATCGCCGCATAATCCTGGGTGAAAGTAGGCTTGGACAAATCGAGCTTCTCCGGAGCCTCGTCTTTCTTAACATCCTCTTTCTTGACCACTTCTTTGGCGGCGACCGTCGGCTTTTCATCGTTCGAAACAAGGAACCCGAGGGCGATGAATCCAACAAAGAGAACAAATAGAACAGAGAGGCTTCGATCATTCTCGCAGCTGGTTCCCAGCGGTGCGGAAAAGGAGAAAGTATGTTTTCAGTCACCACTGACAAATCCCGCTGCATTGCTGTGTGCGGTTCGGCAGAAAGCAGCCTTCTTTACGGCCAAAACGTGGAAACCGCGTTGGCTAATGATCTTGCGCACATCTCTGAGGTGAACCGCATTTTCGTTGAACGAGCGGACGGGAATCTTCTCGTTTGGGTTGCGGCAAAGAGCCCTTCTAGGGAAGTGCGCGAAAGGATTTTCCAGAGACAGTTCGATTTCATCGACGCTTTTCCTGAGGTTTCTTTCGATTTCAATATCATCTCGACTCAGACTGAGATTCCCCTTGAAATCGCCTCAGAGGCAAAATTGATCTATTCCAATTGAGGACCATTGCCCGTGCCGACGAGAGAGCAACACATTAAGAAGGCCAGAGAGAATGAAGCCTTTGCCGGCACACTTGACACTGCCAGTCAGGCTTCGTTGAACTGGAAGCTGGTCGCAATGTTCTATACAGCAGTCCACTACATCGAAGCCTACTTAGCGAAGCAGCTAAATCAACATCTCCGCAGCCATACCACTCGTGACAACTATGTCGCCCGGGAATCAAACCTCCGAAATATCAGAAATCAATATAGCCAACTTAAGTACTATGGTTATAACGCTCGCTATGAACCAGATCAGTTCACAGATCGGGACGTAAAGGACGCTATTGGCGATCTTGCTCACGTAAAGGCCACAATAACACTCCTCCTCTAGTCGCTATGCTTCGAACGCCGTATGATTGCGGCCATCATGACAGACTCTCGCCATTGCCAGATCCGGGCGATTGAGGGGGCTGCAGCATCTCGATGGCGCGGTCTGCATCGGCCTCGGTCAACCCATCCTCGAATGGCGTGTGAATCAGGCGGGGCAGAAGATGCTCCATGTCTTGATCGTCATCGATAATCACGAACGATTCAACGGTTTCGCGTTCATAGTCGTCGAGCCACTTCTGAATCTCGAGGCCGCGCGGGACCGGTTCCCAAAGACCGTTTTCCATCTTTCGGTCGAGGTATGGCGTGAGAGCGATGCAATCGGCTTTGACGCCCCAGCTGCAAAGCCTCTCGCGCGTCCGCATGAGGCCATCCGCACGCCAGGTGCTGCTCACCACAATGACTGCGCCCGTGGTATCCGTGATGCGATTCAGCGCCGCGATGCAGGCCGGCCACGCCGCCAACGGAGTCTTGTCTCCAGCTTCGTAAGCCGCCTTCCGCTTGTGATGCGAAAGAATGGGAATTATTGGGCCATCAAAATCGAGAAATACTACTTTCATGCCCCTCCCCTTTAGGCGCGGTCTACTTAGTCTTCCAAACCAACTTCGCCATCCCTAGCAGCCCAGTGGCAAGAAAAATTAAGCTAGTAGGCTCCGGCGTTGGGGCAATTGGCGGCGGCGGTTCTTCCCCTGCAGGTCCACCTGGGTCACCGGGTCCAACTCCTCCCCCGCCTACCGGTCCGCCCGGATCAGTGCCTCCATCGCCGCCGCCCGGGCCAGTTGGCCCATTCCCGCCGTTACCTCCATTAGGAACTGTGGGTCCAGTACCACCGCCCGGCCCTGTGCTTCCTCCGGGTCCGCTAGTTCCTGTACCGCCTCCCGGCGCAGTGACAAATCCTGGGCCACCGAAGGGAGCAGTCTCTGGATATCCTGAGCTGTCATCAGAATAGTTGCCCCCCCGTGCAGCGTCTCGCAGAGCTTCGCTGCCCCCTAAATGATCATCGGCCGAGAAGTCGATGGGGATGGCCCGCGAAGCAATGTCGAATGCTGGCGCATCCTCGGAGTCGACCGACTTAGACGATATCTCAGTGTCTGCCTGTATCTGTGCGCAGGTCCGTTTGACGTGACCGATTTCCTCTGCACGGTTTACCGGGCGCGATATAGGGTGGTAGTTCGGGTGAGCCTTTCCCCAATCGGCCCATGCTTTCAGAGTGCTCGCTGATGGGCGTACGTGAACGGTCTCAGATTTGTAGACGATGGAACAGTCCTGCTCGGCTAATGCGTGAGAACCTGACAACAATAGCGGCAACAACATCAATGCGAATTTCATTTGGGCCCTTTTTTATGTTGGAGACATACCCGATTATCTTCCCGGATGGGCATTCCACATAGCGGCTTCTGTTGTAGCCTCCGTCTTCGGTAACTTCCCATTAGAACTTTATGGTCATGCTCTTACCTCGATGCCGTCCGGAACGTCAAAGAATCCCAACGCGCCTTTGAGCGGGATCGGCTTCGCGAAAGCTACTGGATTCTCAAGAACAAAGCCGTAATCTCCAAAAAACCATGGCGAGGCGCTGTGGCTCACGCAATCGACGATGTCGATCGTGCCCACAATGCAGCCGCGGGCTTCATGCAGGGCGCGAAATTCTAATTGTTTTGCCACCGCGTCCCGTTGCTTACCGCAGCACTCCAACGCGGCCTGGATATCCGCATATCCTTCGTCAAACTTCCACCATTTGCTGGCGTGCAAATAGATCGTGCCGCGAAACTTAGTTGGCCAGTCGCGGTTTTCGATGGTTTTCCCGGAGTACAAAATGAACCACCACCATGGCGCCCGCACACTAAGTGCTTTCATGCTCTTCACCTCCAAGACAAATCGCCCTGGCCATGTCCCAGGAGAAGCCGAATATCTCTCCCTTAAACAGAGCCAGAGCGGCCGAGAATCCCAGCACGGCAACGAAAACTGGCAGGAAGAAAAATCCGCCGATAATGTTCCTCATCGGCCTCTCACTTTCTTGAGCACCGCGCGCATTTGCAGACGGGCTCTGTCTGCAAACGGGAAGTATTTCTCGCACAGTTCCGGTGGTATTTCACCTTCGCATTCTTCGCAATTGGCGTGCTGATTGTCGAGCGTTTCATAGGCCAGGAGAGCCATGAGCATGTCGGAGGAATTTCCTGTTACCGACTCGAGTTCCTTGACGCGCTGGGTGGCTTCGGTGAGCTTATGCTGTGCGCTTTGGCGCAAGGCCAGTTCCCCGCGCACCATAACCTTGTAGATGAGTCCACAGGTGCAAAGGCTGAAATCGGTAACCACAGAAGGGCAGTTATGGGCATGCTTTGGAATCAGTTGCCCGGTGAAAACTTCGAGTTGCTTTTTGAGCGCGGCAATCTCGCGCTCGTGATCGGCAAAGGCGACCAGTGGGCCGTTGCAATCTTCGTGCAGACTTTCCCATACTGCAAAACGCTTAATCAAGCTGCCTCCTTCGCTTCGATCAACTCTTTGTTTATTGGCCCAAACGGCGCGCCCTTCCTGGGACCTTTATTGCGAGCAACAAGGGTACGAACTCTCTCTATAAGCTCAGCCATTGGTTCGCCTTCAGAGATATGTGCCACCGGCTCACTTCGCGCCTGCATAACATCTCTCAGCTCGCTCCATCCCTTCGCTCCGTTTTCATAGAGCACGCAATCAAATCTTTCAGATGCGATCATATCCAAGGCCTTATCGACCGTTTCCGCTTCAACTACGGCGAAAGATCGCCCCCGATGAGGTGTGTTTCTAAGCACGCATCGCACCTCTCCCAGCCATATCGCTTCGCCTACCACGAGTAGTTTCCTTGCTGGCAACATCAGGCGTCTCCCTCTTTTTCGTCGATACCGCAGATCTTGAGCAGGCGATCCGCGAACTCGGCCTGCTTGGCCTGCTTGGCCTGCTGCACCTTTTTACGATTGCGGAATAGATTTCTAAGACCGAAGGTAATGAGGTACAGGCCCGCGAGGAGAAAAGAGAAGATTAGGACAGTGGAAGCGCTCAATTGATCTCCTTTTTGCCTGCACAGTGCGAACTCGTCATGTTGCGGCGGATGGCAGAGAGCCATCCCTTCTTGAACGCATGACGCATGTAGGAGCCGTCAGCCTTCTGGGCGATATCATCCGGCACGCCGTAATGCTTCAGAAGGCTCCGCTCAAGAAGGATCAGTTTCGATTCCAAGAAAGTGGTTAGAATTTTCATCCTTCCCACCCACTCTTTTCCCAGGCGTCCAGCGTCTTCCGCGAGAGCCCTGAGTGATACCTGTTGTCCCGGGCCCGGTCCATCTTCTGCTCCGCGTCCTGCTTGGCATCATCTTCCGTGACCACCTTGCGGATCTCGTGGATCATCAGAGCGACGGCGATGATCAGTATTCCAACGGCGATTGCGCACTCCATTAGCTATTCCTTTCCGTTGCCGCTCATCATGATTCTCTGAGCTTCGTCGAGGGCTGCTTTCTGGGCGTCGATCAGGATCGCGCGCGCTTCGAAGAGTGACTTCGCTTCCTTGTATGGCATCTTCGGAAAGAACTGTTGACGAAGATGCTTACCGGCTCTGTGCGCCAGGTCGCGGGCGGCCATGCATTCTTGGAATGGGTAGTTCATTTCCATATCTGCTGCCTCATGAGCCACTCTTTCTTCGCCCGAGGGAACTTTCGATATTTCGCCATTAGGCCTTTGACAGTTTTAGACCGCCCAAACAGCTTCCCGAACCTAACCAATGTCTTGGCCGCGTGCGGATCGTCGGCCATCATATCGCCCGCTTTCACTCCGGTAGGCATGTGAGTGATCGTCAGTATTCCGGACTCCGGACGCGGATTTCTCATAAACAGCGGAGCGGTTAGGCACCACGCCCCAACCTTCAGGTACATTGGGGACTGTATGGTGGTGTGGTCACTGCGAACCACCTTGCATTTTCCAATCGGCTTCATGGGCGAATTTCCTTGACCTGATATGTTCGGCGGGGATTGCTCCCCGCCTGGTGATGGCGCAGACTACTTGCCGCGGCTGGCTGCGACGCGCGGCTTCTCGTAGAACTCGACGCCCGCGATGATTGCTTTCCCTTTCGTAGTCTTGCCAAGGGCGCGAATCGAGGATTCGTTCGGCAGCATTTGCTCCCTCGGAATCAGAGCTTCGTTGGTGATGCGGAAGTCCCAATCGAACCCAATGCCCACGCCCTCTGTACGGGACACCTTGGGAGCGACGGGAACTGGAGCGGTATAGCGGACTGGCGCCGGCGCAGGATTCGCAAGTACCGCTTCAGCCGCTTTGGTATCTCCCTGAGCCTCGAGCTGAACAGCGTCATTGATGGCCTGTTCCTGCGATTCCTGTTTCGCCTCGAGTTCGGCCCTCTCGCGCTCGGCCTTGCGATTCGCAGCGTCCAGTTCATCAGTAAAAACGTGATCGGGGACCGTAAAGAGCGAGCAGAAGCCGTTCGCCGGATGTTGGACTTCGGAGATAGACACCATCTGAGCTTAGGCGAGCCCATCAGCCGTGCTCTGCTGCATGAAGGCCATCGCTTCTGATGGCGGAGTTTGTTCTTGACGCCTCGGTGGCCATCTCGTGGTGCTTTCCAGGCGATCCCACCGAGGACACCCCCTGCAGCCACCGTATCCTGAACGCATTGATCGTCCAAGACGCAATCGTTCCTGAAATTTTGGCATTCGAGATCGCGAACAATCTCTTCGTCTCGCACCGCAAGCGGAGCAGGATCGATGAGCAACAAATTTCCGAATATCTGACCCTTCTGAAGGCACTTCCGATTCGCGTTGACTTGCAACCCCTATGGACAAACGTTGAGCTGGAGTCTTTTGCTCGGCGCTGGGATCTTGCCGCCTACGATGCGGCGTGCCTGGCATTGGCATTGCGGAAGAAAATCCCGCTTGCGACTTCCGATGAGCCGTTGAAGCGCAAAGCAATCGATGCAGGCGTTGAGATCGTCACCTGAGAGAATAGGATGTTGCATTGAGCGAATGCCTGATTATCGTCCGAAGCAGCGGATCGTCAGCGCTTGTCGCGCCGGAATTCATCGACGAGCCGCTCGACATCGGCCCTCTTTTGCCTTGATTCCAATGCCCACAACTGGCACCACTGGGCTATATGCTTGAAAAGTTCAGCGTTATCTGCCCTTTTTGAGCTATTGCTCTTGCGGTGTCGCGCCCAATCAAGTAGCGACATTCAAGAGCATGCGCATCGTCTTGACCTGAATCCCCGGTTCGCGCGGGCCGGAACGGATGCATGGAACGACTGATTCGATTAATCTTATGAGCAAAAAGACCTCAGCGAGCGCGACATTTGTTCCCAATTCATCGGCCCCGCGCTTGAGCAGAGCGGACGGGATTGGGCCACGCAGATCCGCGAAGAGGTTTCTTTTACCAAGGGACGAATTATCGTTCGTGGAAAGCTCGTGTCGCGCGGTAAGGCGAAGCGAGCCGACTACATCCTGTACTACAAGCCGAACATGCCCATCGCCATTGTCGAGGCGAAAGACAATGGCCACAGCGTCGGTGACGGAATGCAACAGGCCCTGGAGTACCGCAAGGGCTAACCTTTGACGCTCTCTCCTCTTTTCGGCAGCAAGCAGTTGACGCCTTGCGAAGCAAGCGCCTTGTCGAAGGTCACCAAAATACCCTCTGCCGCGTGGGCAACGGCAAGCAGCCAAGCATCGGCCCAAACTTTGGGTGATGCTGTTCGCCTCGACACCTTTTCGCGGAATCGCTTGTCCACCTCTGGAGGCTCCGAGATGAATGTCACGCGGTCGTCATCATACAAACGGTCGTAAACGCGCCAGGCCTCAGTCATCGTCAACGGCTTCCCGTCCATCACAGCAGCCGTGGTCATCAGTCGAAGGAATCCAAGCTGTGTCAGGCGACAAAATGCGATGGCCCCCGTTTCCTGTTCCCACCAGCCCTTTGCAATGGGGGAGTGGACGTGTTCCGGCGCTGCTATTGCGAGCCATACATTGATGTCAGGGAAGTTCAATGAGCTCATAAGCTTCTTCGTTTGTGATGCTGATGCGCCGCCCCGCCGGGCGGATCAAGGGCTGATCGAGACTGAGCCGCCGGATAGGTCGGGACACTTTGGCTTCTTCCACGGCTCGTTCGATCCCCGCAAGAATGAGCTTGCGCGCGGAACAACCCTTCCTGGCGGCGGCCTCATGGACCCTTCGGTGAAGATCGCGCGGCAGGTCAATAGAGGTGCGGATGGCATTCGACTTCATGCTCAGATTATGAGCGGGAGACTTAAATAAGTCAACGAGGGCGATTGCCTGGATTCGTGAGAAGAAGTCTTCGTTCGTTATCCCAACTTGCGCATCAAAATGCCGTGTCTCACCGGCTTCGCTGTGATTCGCCTTGTGGGTCATCTCCGCCACTTGGCTGGGCGTGCTCCCATTGAATCAACTCCTCCTCGCCGTATATTCGAAGGAGACGCCGAAGAAGTTCTCCACGAGGTCACCAGCACAAAGGAATCGCGCCCGCGCTACATTCTTATCACCATGCCCGATGAGAATTCGGCAAGAAGCGATTCTGAAATTTTGCGTGACTTTGAGCAACTCTTGCCGGCGGCTCTCGAGAACATGCAGAGATCCAGAATCGAGCAAATCATCGATGCTCTGAGCGCCGGCTCTGCGGTGACGATCCCTACGGAAGCTCTCGCAGAAGCCAGAATGATGGCTGAAGCCCGCTCAGGGATCCTCAACAGCGGGCAGTTCCTCACCGCTGGACAGATTGCCGGCCTGGCCAATTACAGCAAGAGCAACCCGAGCACGCAGCCGGCCAAATGGAAACAGGACGGTGCAATCTTTGCCGTCAAGCAGAAGGGCACCCATTACTTTTCCTTGTTCGCTCTTAGCCCGGAAGATAATTACCGCCCTTACAAGGCGGTTGCGGAGATCCTGCGCATTCTCCGGGAACGCCCGGTCTCTGACTGGGCAATTGCATCCTGGTTTATCGCGGCCAACAGTTTTCTCGACGACGTGGCTCCCAAGGATCTGCTTGCCACCGATCCAGTCCAGGTGATTGAAGCCGCTCGAGATCAGGTCAGCGAAATCAGCCATGGCTAAGCGCCAGAAAGGGCTCGGGCACTTCGCCTTGTCTCCTGGCAAACTCGACGCCACAACGATCTTCTGGACAACCGGCTAGCTCGTCCATAGGGTTCACTTGCGTAGCTTCGGCCCCAATAGATTCAACGCTACTGGCACGGGGAATGCTCGCTTCAGTCCCATCCATAACACCGCCGGCAAGATCATTCCTACGCCCTACGCAGGCGAAAGTGAAGATTGCGCACTGATGGAAACAATCTTTCACAACGTTCCCCTTACCGGAGAGAGCAAACAGATTTGGAAGAACCAACTTCGGAATCACGTGCATTCGCGGCTAACCATCACCACGCCTCTATGCATGATCGATCTCAGCACGATCGCGCTCCACCGCCCGGGGAATCGAGCGGAAGTACCTCATCGAGAAGTCAGAGAACCATTACCCGGAATCCCGGCAATCGGCCGCGGCGCTGTATGAACAGAACACTGATGCACAGGGCTTGTGCTGGACGTCGCGCCAGCACGGCGGCGCCAAGGCCATCATGCTGTTTGGCGATCGCGTGGACAAAAGTATTCTCGCTCCGCAAGACATCTCTAAGGCGCTTATTCACGAGGGATTCGTAGTTGATTCGGTGATTGCATTGGCTGATCGACTTGGAGTAACCATCGTCAGTTGAGGATCGATTGCGCTCTCTCCTCAAAACCCCGAGTTCGCTACGCTGAATTGGCCGACCCTCAGACTTGAACTGACGACCAGCTGATTATGAATCGCTTGGCCATCTCAGAGTGAACCCCGGTCAACGGCTGCTGTGGAGATCGAGCCGCGCCTGCACACTATTGCACCAATTGACAAGCTGAGAGACGCCATCGAACTCCGCACAATTCAAAACATGGCTGTCTTCCGAAGTCATGGCTGATCCTCTCACTTTGGTTGTGGTTCTGCTCAAGGAACCCACTTGACGGTCATGGGGATCGTCCCCAACCGCACGCCTCAAGCCAGGAGAGCTATCGGTCTATCTTGGACAGCAATCACGCCTGCCCCAGAATATCCAGGAGCAGCTTATTCATATTCGTAGGAAGATCGCTGACGGTTGCTGGGGGAACATGGCGACCAGCAACAAATGCCTCTGAATGGTTTTCGAACCAAGCCAAAAAAACAGCCGCGTCAGAGCCTGGGAGCCGCATCATTTCAAGGTAAGCATAATAAGCTGCCATATCCGCGTCGATAAGCGATCCGTCGGGATCGAGATCGGTCGTGCTCCCAGCCGCCGCTACCATCGCGTTGAAGGATCTCTGGCGTTGGCGCGGAGCAAACCGCGCCAACACAGTTGCCGGTAGAGCGCGGCGAAGAACCTCGCGAGTAGTCCACTGCACGAAGCTTGTGCTGAAGATCTGCGTTCCGGAGCCCTCAGTAAGCAGAGAAACCGCAAAGTTTTGCAGGCACGGGTCAGCGAGAGACTTCGTCGCCAAAGCTGCTGCCTGGTTCAGCTCTGCCAGTTGTTGTTGCATCACCTCAGGTCCTGTGCCAGCCTCGATGCAGGCCTTCATACGCGCGAGAACCTGCTGGTTGAGCGGCGCAAGTCGCGGGTAGATAATCGGCTTCACTCCATCAGTAGGAAAGCCGGGCAGCGGGCTACCTCCGTCCACATACCAATGCGCATAGGGCACAGGATGGCTTCGAGCCCTTTCACGAAGTTGGGTAAGCAGTGCGTCGGCTGCCCCTTCGCTGCGGACGTTCGTTCGTATCTGGCCGAATTTGCGAAGCTTCTGAAATAACGGATAAGCGCCCAGCTGCGCATCGCGCCCAAAACAAATCATGATCAGACGGGGCATCGCGGGAAGCGCCGGTTCGACCGCAGCCGAGTAAAGATCCACAAAACGGTTTGCGGCAGCGCGGTAGGCATCCATTTGCAGGGATGACCAAAGGTAGGCCGTCATATCCGCGAGGAAGCGCTGTGGATCTTTCACGCTCTCCGGGTTGTCGAGCGCGGGCGTCACGCGGATGGCGCTGAATCCAGACAGAGACGACGGATTTGCCCCGGCAAACTCGATTCGCCTCTCGACCTCCCGCTGTTCTACGGGAAACTTCCAGTCATAGGCTTTCAGATCGACCAGAAACACAGGAAGCAAAGCCACCGGGATCTGGTTCAGGGCAGCGATGTGCGAGGTTGCAAGGTCCCTACCTCGCGGAGGGTAGCTGGCAAAGCTCGCAGAAGTAAGCCAGCCAGTCATCAGGCCAGCTCCGGTATTGGTTTTCCTTGCACCAGGCGTCCATCGAAGCCAAGCACACCGGACACTGCCGCCGCAAGGTCGATGGACTCGATGGGGCGCTCGACGATTGTCTTCTGGCGCACCGCCGGGCCAAGCGTCATCATCCATGTAGTGCGCGCTGAAGCGCTGCCCGTGCGATGGTGCTGGAACCCATTCCCTCCCGGGTCGTTGTCTCCGTCGCGGCCAAAGTCTGGCATGATGAATAGCGTTGTTTTGTCTTTGTACTCCGGGTTGCTCTGGATCTCGGCCCAAATCTCTGCGCAGAGCCCGTCTGTGCGACGAATGCCCTCCAGGTAGAGAGAATACGCTCCGGAATGCGCAACATCGATATCGTGCAGCGTGAGGAATATCAATGACGGTGCGAAGGTGCGCATGACGTGCTTGGTCATATACAACGAGAGCTCATCGGGACTGTGCAGCGTGGCGGCGGTCGTGCGCAGGTCCGCAGGGCTGAGATCGAGGCGATGAATGAGTTGTTCCATCTGCTCGCGATCAGGAGTTCCGACCGGTTTTGCTGCCATATCCGGGCGTTCGTAGTTGTCGCGCAGCAGGTCGGGATAAGCATCCAGTTCGAGCGCAGTGAGGCTGCCAAGCGCAGACGCGAGCAGTTGCTTGGGAAGAATGACTTCTGCGCCCGCGTCCGGACCATAGCGGCGATTCTGGCTTGCTCCCATCTGCGCAAATAGATTTCCTGGCGCGATGACCCAGGCATCCTCGCGGGGCCGGCGGAGGTCTTTGCGGAAGTACTCGAAAATCGTCGGGTGGGCCGGCGGCTGGGCCACGAAGTTATCGAATGTTTCGTAAGCACCGGTGGCAATGCTGGCAGTGGCAACGTAGTGCCCCAGAATTCCGCGATTGATGACCTGTGTAAAGAAACAAGACTGAGGAGCGAGGGTGTTGAGAAGGTTCGGAATGTACTGCTGCCCGTCAACTGAGAATGTTTCGTCGTCTCGGGCCCCCCCGCCAAAAGTAATAATGATCGCCTTTTGCCTGGCGGTTCCGCTGGCAGCCAGGGCGTGGAGGGGATACGAGCAGATCAGCGAGGTGGTTGCGCCGATCGTGCTGCGCAGAAAATCGCGCCGGCTCAGGCTCAGACGTTGATTTGCATTCATGACCTCTCTCCAGGATACGCAGGAAAAGGAAGGGAACGGGTTCAGGGAAATCCGATCTTGAAAGAATAGCCTGCGCGGTGGGATCGGGGAAAGTTCCGAGTCGCCGGTGTCCTTGTTAGGCCGCCAGTGAACAATATAGGAAGACCAAAATTTCACTGTCAAGCGCGATCTTCGAGCGAAAAAAACTGAGTGTTTGAGCGTGAGAATCGCCGCACAACCGTTTACCAGGGGTTTTCTCCGCAGCAGGCTCGACCTAGAAATAGATGAAGCTAGGGAACGCACGACAAAAGAGCTGTTCGGCGCGCGCCGGCCCTGATGCATCAGGTGGACCAACTACCAGACATAAACTGCGACGATTTGGGCAGGACCTGCTACGGCGTCGACCACGGTGGTCTTTACGACAATCTGCACATTCTTCCGGTACCAGTCGGATGGCGCATCGCGAAGCGCTTCTTTCAAATCTTTTGGACTTGTCGCCACTTCAGCTGCAGCTTCGGAACCGGGTGCGGTGATGCCCGCGACGGTTACCACAAATTGGCCGGTGCTGGAATTTACCAGCCGCGTCACAAGACCGTAGTCATTGGCAACCTGGGAGGTGCGAGGGTCAATCTCATCAAACCACGTTCGCCCTGGGGAACCCTGCTCCCGAATCCAAAATACCCCCTTGTCCTCAGCAAAGGCGAAGTGGAGGCCGGAGGTGATTTTCATGGTCCATTGATTGCTGAAAGCCCCAATAATCACTGCCGGAGCATTGTGCAGGTCGTCCCAGCCATAGTCGCTCCCTATTCTTAATTCGTCCTCTTTCCCCAGCTTGTTCAGCAGACTCGAGAGACGGAATGCAGCTTCCACATCACCTTTGCTCAGTCCAAAGTCGTGGAATTGAACGATGTCCCCCCACCGCACCACGTCGTCAGGCTGAAGGTGAGGTTGGCCATTCATCCGATCCACCTCATTGTCGAATTCTCCGGGGGGCTTTGAGCTTCGCTGGTATAAAGCGATTGAGGGCCTGTAAAGGACTATTTTCGGCAGGCAGATGAGGAGGGGTTTGGAAGAAGTGAAGATGGGAGACCAAAATCGGTTGAGGAAAGCTTCCGCCGATCTGTTCTGGTAAATGCGAAGGCCAATAAGAACGCCCGCTACCGCCAAGGTGCAGCCCAGGCCTAATACCCAGAGGTTTCGCTTTCCGATATTCCGGACAGCCGATGCATTCTGTTCGGGGAGAGTTTCGATTTCGATGGGTCCGTGTCCCCGGATGCTGTCAGGGCTCGAAGGAAGGGGCGTGGCCCAATGAAATTCCGGAGCATACGATCCAAGCGGGAGCTCAATCCGAACAAAGGAATCAGGGGGAGGGTCCTGGTAATACTGTTCCAGCCTACGCCGGACTTCGCCCGCCTGCACCCGCACGACGGAGTCATCACCAGTCGCGTAGTCCGCAGGCCGGTTATAAAGGACGGCGCCAATCGTGCGCTCCTTGAGCGGATCTTCGTTTCCGTCCAGCCTGTATTGCACGACATACTTAAGGAATTGCTGGCTGCGCTTGCTGCCACGGAAAAACGGGCTGGCGAGGATCAATTCCAACGCATGCGCTAGAGCGGCCCGATCAGTTTCCTTTGTCGAAGACCTTGGTGATTCAGCGTGGTTCCGGGTTTCGCTCGGCACGGCCTGGTTTGCCTGATCCGTTAGTTTGAGTCCACCGTTCATTGTATTCACTATCTCGTTAATGAATCAGGTAGGAGCCCTTTAAGAATCTCCGCATTCGCGCCATTGTTTGCTGTTGGTCTATCATATTTCGCGCTTGGGTTCGTCTAGAATCCTGACGCTATGCGACAGCGGCCGCGTAGTATGGAAGGCGCGGCGATTCACTGACTTGTTCAACATTCGGTGTTCGAAAGCGATTCGCCCATTCCGATCTCACATTGTACGAGGTCTCACGCCGGCCGAATACGAAATCTTGCAGCAGGTTCTGAGTTCCCCCGACATGAGATACAACTCAATACGAGATCTCGGCAATCCCGGATCCTGTAGAAGCACAATCCTAACATGTCCTAACACGAATCTCTATCGTTCAAGTCAAATATAACAAAATAAATAACTTATACATGAGTTTTCTGATCTTCAAAGGGCACTAACAGTGCCAAACTGTTTCTCACTTGCAAGTTCATCGCCGGGAAACTAGGGTTCGTCGGTGTCCGCAACTTCGAGGAGCTGGAGGCTCGATTTTCGTCCCGTCCAGGTAAAGTGCATCGCTTGGAGAAAACGCTTACCGAATCGATTTTTTTGTCGCCGATAGCTTCAAAGCTACTGGGAACTCCTTTGGCAGATCGGCGCTCGCTGAAATTCAAAATGGCAAGATTTTGGAGGTAATATGCACGCAGCAATTCAGAACCTGAGGCGTAGCTGGCGCCAAGGCCTGTGCTTCCTGCTGTCTGTCGCCGCGTTAATCGCTATGCCAGGTCTGGTCCTGGCACAACTTGACGAGGGCGCAATCACCGGCACAGTCACCGACCCCAAAGGCGCCGCCGTAGGCAATGCCGGTGTGAAGCTCACCAATACGGGTACCGGCCTGGTGTTAAGCACGCAAACTGACTCGAGCGGCGTTTACACCTTTCAACCCATTAAGGTTGGAACCTACTCGATCACCGTGAGTGCGCCTGGATTTTCTTCGACGACGACGAGCGGTCTCCAGCTGCACGTCGACGCGCGTCTTCAGTCCAATGTCCAGCTCACGGTGGGTAATGTGAGCGAGACCGTCCAGGTGACTGCCGACAGTGCGCCGCTGTTGCAGGCACAGAGCGCATCTGTCGGTCAGGTAATGACCACAGCCCAGATTAATGACATCCCGCTCAACCAGCGCAACTATGTATTCCTTGCTCAATTGTCTGCCGGCGTGGACCCTGCCAACGGCTCACGCGGCGGAGGAAACGGCGATTTTAACGCCAATGGCCAGCGCGAGACGGAAAACAATTTCATTCTGGACGGAGTTGACAACAACTCCGACGCCATCGACTTTCTCAATGCGGCTAGCTACAACGTGAAGCCTCCGCCCGACGCGCTGCAGGAGTTCGCAGTCCAGACTGCGGATTCCAGCGCCGAATTCGGTCATTCAGCAGGCGCGGTCGTTAACGCCAGCATCAAGTCGGGAACCAACCACTTTCATGGCGATGTGTGGGAATATCTCCGCAATAACGATCTCGGAGAGGCGACACCAACAGAGTGGGCCGAAGGCGTTACGACTCCCACAACCGTCGAACCGTATCACCAGAACCAGTTTGGCGGCACTCTGGGCGGGCCTATCTTAAAGAACAGGCTCTTCTTTTTCGGCGACTACGAAGGGAACAGAATCATCGAAGACTTTCCCGAGCTGACAAGTGTGCCGACAGCGTTAATGGATAGCGATCCGGGCAATTTTTCGCAATTGCTGAATCCGACCTTGACCGGGGCAAGCCTGCCCTGGATCGTCTTTGAACCTAACTCCGGCGGAGGCCCGCAAGTGAATGGGACCGGAACGGACTATTTAGGATCGGCATGCGGCAACCCCAAAAACGTGATGTGCTCATCGGAAATCAACTCGACCGCATTGGCCCTGTTTAAGGCCGCGTATGGTTCGCACCTGCCAAACACCGGCCCCGTTGGGCAGACCTACAACAACTACTCCTGGAACCAGGCGATCACTGATATTACGAACCAGTTTGATGTGCGGGTTGACTATAACCTGAGTGCATCGGACCAGATCTTCGGTCGCGTCAGCTGGAGCCACGAAAACAAGACCGTAACCTCTCCCCTGGGGCCCGTTTTCGACGGCGGCGGGACGTTTGATGACGGCACATTTATCAATTATGCCAAGAGCGCAGAGTTCAGCTGGAACCATGTGTTTAAGCCCAATCTGATCAACCAGGCTCGCTTCGCCTACAACTGGGGCTATTTCGACTGGGACTCTCAGAGCTTCAACAACGGCACGCTCGACTCGCAGTTCGGCCTGGGTGGGCTTCCTCCCTACGTCGCCGCGCTAGGCAACGGCGGATTGCCGGAAATTGGTGTCAATCAGTTCCCTGAAATCGGGCCGCCGGCATTCCAGCCTTCCCCTGAGCATCAGGATGGATATCAGATTATCGACGATGTCACGAAAATTCTCGGAAATCACTCGCTGAAGTTCGGCGCGTCTCTGCAGAACATCCGTTACTCTGTCTATCAACCGACGGATGGAAATGGCTATTACGATTTCAGCGGAGAAATGACCAGTCAGCCTGGCAGCATTTTCAATTCCGGATACGGTATCGCGGACTTCCTTACAGACCAAATGGCCTACACGGCTTTGTCGCAGCCCTCACAATCGCAGTCGGGTCAATGGTACAGTGCTTACTATCTTCAGGACGACTGGAAGGCGAACCGGAGATTGACCCTCAATCTTGGCATACGCTACGACTATGCTACGGCACCCGTTGAGGTGAATGACCACCAGGCAGAGTTCAATTTCGTGTCCGGGATGAGCGTCGCCGCAGGAGGCGTGGGGCAATACATCCTCCCCAAATCGCAGCAAAACGTCGCGCTCGCATCGCTCTACACCACCGCCCTGGCCGCCTCGAATATCACCACCGAGTACAGCGGCAACCGGTCGCTCCTCTATCCGCAGAAAACAAACTTTGCGCCCAGATTCGGAGCCTCGTACCTGCTCTCGAACAAACTGGTCGTTCGAACCGGGTTCGGGATTTACTATCAACCGCGAGAAAATCTGGGGAACTACGTCAATCTGGGGGAAAACTATCCCTATGATATCGAACAAAGTTTCCCCACACCTACATGCAACACGAACGAGGTTTTGAGTGCAACCAACATCCCCTGCCCGAACGATGACATCCATCTTGCAACCGGCATACCTTCCGGCTTCCCAGGCTTATCTGCCCCGACTGTTACCGGCTGGCAACAGCACATGCAGACTGAATACACCATGAGTCAAAACCTGAGCGCGGAATACGCGCTCTCGAACAGCATCACCGCCACATTGGGTTATGTCGGCAGTGAGGCGCGGCATCTGGCCATCGTCGAGTTTGGCGACCAATCAACCGAGCTGCTGCCTCCCGGGGTGAATAACCAACCGTACGAGCCATTCCCTGCCTTGAACGGCAATGTTCACCTGATCACGGATAATGCGATCGAGAATTACAATGCCCTGCAGGCCAAACTGGAACGGCGCTTCTCCAACGGATTGAGCTTCCTGGCTTCGTACACATGGGCTCATAGCCTCGACGACGACAGGGAGCCTCTGCCGGATAACAATGAAGGTGGCGATCGAAACACCAACATCTTTGGACCACGGATCGATTACGCCAACTCGCCATTCGATGTGCGGCAGCGCTTCACATTTACTGGCACCTATGACCTGCCGTTTGGAGAGGGCCGCAAGTATCTGAACCGGAAAGGCGCGACAGATTATCTTGTGGGCGGCTGGACTTCAACACTTCTCTTCCGCACCCAGGATGGGTATCCGTTTACCGTCACCTCAAACACCCCGACAGTCAACGGAGCAGCCGCGTTTCCGAGCCGTACAGGCGACGTATTTACGGGCGGCGGCACGCCCAATGCGAGCAACCCAGACATCACTTGCCCAACCAAGGTTCGCAATCGAGCTAACTGGTACAATCCATGCGCGTTTACCGACCCGCCTTTAGCCAGCACCATTACCACGCCCATAAGCGGCGCCGCGAATATTCTGCCGTATCTTGGCAGCCCGCGTTCACAAATCTCCGGCCCCGGTTACGAGCGGATCGACATGACCCTGTCAAAGAAGTTTAAGACACATGAAACTCAGTATTTGCAATTTCGCGCTGATGTTTTTAACCTCTTCAACACACCTTCCTGGGCCGTTCCATCAAATACGGGGACTTCAAGCATCGGCGGTGAGATCACCGGAAATGCCTCCCTGGGCAACTACACTCCCGATCCACGGTTCTTCCAGCTGGCGTTGAAGTACTACTTTTAGCTTCCTCCTGAGCTAGGGCCGGAACTCCATTGTTGCGGCCCTTCTTTTCGTGCCGCAACAGCCGTTTGGGAAACAGCCGTGTCGGCCTTGTGTCTGATGAGCAGGCCCGTTCTAGCGCTGAAGCCATTGCCGAGCGAGAATGACCGCGCTTGAAAATGAAGCTACCGCATAAGATCTGAAAATCGATGAGGGAACATTGATTAAGTTTGCGCACCCTTCTATCGCAAGCAGCCTTAAATGCTGTTGCCTGGTTCTTGTGACCTCACTGCTCCTTCATGGCGCGGCCATTTCGCCTCAGATTCTGAAGGAAACGATGCTGGCTCCGACTCCCCCACTGGGATGGAACAGTTGGGATGCATACGGAACAACAGTGACTGAAGCTGAGGTGAAGGCCAACACCGATGTGATGGCATCTACGCTCAAACAATTCGGCTGGCAATACATTGTGGTCGATATTCAGTGGTACGAGCCAAACGCCAGGGCGCACGGTTATCGACCCAATGCAGAGCTTGCAATGGACGGAAATGGCCGCCTGATTCCCGCTCTCAATCGCTTTCCATCGTCAGCCAATGAGCAAGGCTTCAAAACGCTTGCCGACCATGTGCACAGCAAGGGGCTCAAATTCGGAATTCATATTCTGCGCGGCATTCCCCGGCAGGCAGTGGCTCAAAATGTTCCGATTCTCGGCAATGTGGCACGGGCCCGAGACATAGCGGACAAGCAAAGCGTTTGCGCGTGGAACAGCGATATGTTCGGCGTGGACATGTCCAAGCCCGGAGCCCAGGCGTACTACGATTCGCTCGTCGCTCTCTATGCGCAATGGGGAGTCGACTTCATCAAGGCCGATGATATGGCGCGGCCGTATCACACTGCCGAGATTGAAGCTCTGCATCGCGCCATTGTCAAATCGGGCCGGCCGATTGTTCTCAGCCTCTCACCCGGACCCGTACCATTGGATGAGGTCGCCGATCTTCGCGAAAATGCCCAGATGTGGCGCATCGAAGACGATCTTTGGGATAACTGGGCGTCAGTCAAAAATATGTATTTCCGCGTCGAGACCTGGGCGCCACTCGTCGTTCCCGGACATTGGCCGGACGCGGACATGCTTCCTTTGGGACACATTGGCATCAGGGCCGAGCGCGGCAACGATCGGATGTCGAAGCTTTCTCACGATGAGCAATATACGGTCGTGACCTTGTGGTCCATCTTCCGCTCGCCACTGATGTTTGGCGGCGATCTTGCCACTCTTGATGCATTCACTCGATCGCTGCTGACAAATGCCGAGGTTCTGGCCGTGAATCAACACAGCACTGAGAATAAGCTCGCTTACAGAGAGGGGAATATTCGTGTCTGGACCGCAGTAGCCGGCAATCGGAGGGAGAAATACGTTGCCGTCTTCAACCTCTCCGATCTCGCTTCGCGTGTCGATCTGAATTGGGACAAAGCCGGCATTCGCACTTTTCCCCGGTCAACCAAGGATCTCTGGAGTGGCGCCATCAGAACAAGCCCCAAGACTCTGGGGGTTGAACTCGCACCCCACGCGTCGGTTCTATATAAGGTTATGATGAACTGATGTCACGGAGTTGCTGCGATGGGCTGCGCTTGTTGAACAAAGGTGAAGAGTTGCAGCAGATCCGTTTGAATGCGCTCCGGAAAAAGAATGTCGCTGGCATAGGACAGGCGGATCAGAGGCAGTTTGTGGACGGGCCGGAAGCCTTTGCCCGGATTCGGAACCGGAGCCGTCGATAGAGCCCCAATCGAGCGTGTGGGTATCTCTTTTGTTTTCAGCTGATGTGACTCTCCTGGGGGGCAAGCAACCCAGTACGCCGCCCGCATCTTTGGGAACACTGGCGAACGAGCCCATGCCACTCATTATTAGCGGTTTATCGCGATTTCTGTATTCGCATACGTTTGCTAGCGTTCGCCCGGCACCGACTTTTCTCTGGGGCCGATTGCAGGTATATTTGATACCAAGTGCGGGTGGGAAGAAGCAAGCAAACTCACCCCTTCGCGGGCTCGTTGAATCGGAAGGACGATTAGAGAAATCGACAACGCAAAACCAAGTGGCAAGCCGCAGAAAGTGGTCAAGGCCGAAGGCTTTGCTCCCGGCGGCGCCAGCCCGCAAAGGTGCATGTCCGGGAACCCGGACCGCGCAGAGACGGCGGAAACCGTCCGCCTCCTGCTACAGGATTTGATCGACTACGCCGGACTTTTTCCACCCGCTTCGCTGGCCATGTCACACTCGGTGGCCAACTATGAAACCTATCTGCGCTCTGCACGGAGTTGGATTCTAGGGCGGTTTATCGTTCCGGCCGCGCGTCTCGGCGAATTTGAAACAGCCTTTAACTCATTGCCGCCTCTGCCGCCTGAGTCAGCCCCGGTGCCGTCGAGAATCTCTCTGATCCTGGGAGAGGATCTAAACGCCGGTGCAGAACTCTTGCGTGCCTGGCAGGATCGATCGGCCAGGGATGCGACCGCCAGAAGAGCGTTGATTGAATCGGTCGAGGTCAGAGTTGAGAGTCCCGAGGCGATCGCGCGAGCCGTCCAGACTATTCCTGCCGGCATGACAATTTATTTTGAAGCTCCGCCTGCGCGCTGGAGCGAATGCATCGCGGCCGCAGCCACCAGCGGGCACCGGATGAAGATTCGCATGGGCGGCGAGACGGAGGAAAAGTTTCCCAAATCCGAGAGCGTCGTCGAGTTTCTCCGCCTCTGCGTGGCGCATCGGTTGCCCTTTAAGGCGACCGCGGGCTTGCATCATCCTCTGCGTTCCGTGCATCGGCTGACCTATCAACCGGACAGTCCTTCGGGACTGATGCACGGATTCTTGAATCTCTTCCTCGCTGCCGCTTTCCTGCGCGCCGGAATGGAGCCGCAACGCGCTGTGCAACTCCTTGATGAGCACTCCGAAGAGGCATTGCGCTTCGACTCCGACGGCGTAAATTGGCGCGAGGCGTGGCTTCCGCGCGCAGAACTTATCGTGGCACGCCGCGAGTCTTCCATCTCCTTTGGCTCCTGCTCCTTCACCGAACCCATCGACGATCTGCGTTCTCTCGGCCTTCTTTGATACCGCACCTCGACGGAACACGCAAACCTCTGACGCAAGGTCGGGTAGAGCCGGCAAACCTTGCTCCCCTTTGCCTCCAGTCTGGTTCCGGCAATCTTGCTCTCGAAGAAATCCGCCAGGCTACTCGCCTCGGCCGCATCACTGAGCTCGCCCTAGTTCTTGGCTTGGGTGAGGACCTCGAACGGGACCTCGACCGGCACTTCACGCTCTCTCCGCGCATCCTCTCGGACGATTTGGTTCAGCTCCACATCTCCCTGCCCGAATTCAGGCAGTACGTGGATGACCCTACAGCCTTCCGCGCTCACTAAGTCCTTGCGTTCGGCGAAGCGGACTTGGACGTTTTGTATCGCCGCGAGTGCCGGGCCAGGGGTCTCCAGCGCGTGACGGATAGCGTTGACACTCTCGTTCACTTATGTCGCGATCGCTCTCAGAAAACCACGCTCGTTTTTCAGCGAAGATGTCATTCTTACTCCCCCCGGATAATGTCCATGACTCGCATGAGTTCCTTGGTGGATGTGCCCGCCAACCTGTTCGCTTTGACATAATCGGGGGGATGCGGCGAGGAGGAAGCAAACGGCGAGCCATGTCTCTGTTTGCGCCCGATGTCCTCGACGCTTCGGCGCTTCCGAATTCGTCTTCATCGACTTCCACGAGCACGTTGGTGACGACGGTGCACGTTGTTCCAGACCTAAACGTGTTGGGAGATTTTGGTTGAACAGTGGCTTGACATGCTGCCAGGCTGCTGGCATCTGGCCAGTCAATTGGCACCCAACAGGTGGTGTCCATATTGCGGCCCATCCTGCAATTCACTCAATCACTCTGTCAAAAGGGTACTATTTCTGCGGCAACACCACGTCTTCTTTTGGCCACCAGTTTGCTAGTTAGCCAGCACCGGGGGGGCTCACGAGCCGGAGGAAGGGAAGAGGAAATAAAGGACAAGCCAGCCTTGGTACAAAGAAGAATGTTTCCCGCTGCTTGGAATGTTCTAGCCTCTCCTCTCTGCACCTCGAGGTTTCCCTCCGCTATCGGGTAACCAGATTTCGGATCGATAAAGAGTTTTTCGGGACCATGCTCGGGGGATCAGTCATTTCGTGAGCGCTACGTGAACCACTGTTTTTGATTCAAACCGACTCTCCACTAGATTGCGTCTGCTGGCGGCATAGTGGGCTTGCGCCGAGAGGGAGGTGAGGCGCTTGGGTGCGGCGAGTCCGATGCCACCGGCAGCTACGGTGCCGACGTGCCTGCTTTCGAGATCGTAAGAACGCTCGAAAGAGTCGGAGATGTTCCAGCCGCCCTTGATGATTCATTGGCAGGACGGGATTTTGTCAGGAACAAGGGAGAGGATCACCAGCGCAACATGTTCGGGAACACTGATGCTATTCGAGTAGGAGACTGCGGCAACAGCACTGCCGTTTTGAAGGTCTTAGCGTTTGTGGACTGAATATAGGAAGTTCATGTGCTCGCTACCCGCTCTCATTTCTCTTCCACTCGCGCTTTTTCCGTGTACCTCTTGCTGCTGGGAGTGGTCAGCCTGAGTCCCTGGGTACGCGCCCAGGGCGCACAGTTGCAGCCAGAAGGGATAGCAGAAGCTTCTTTCGTACCTGATGAGCCGGCCCTGGCGGCATCGGAAAGCTCAGCTCTCTCAGACGCACCGCAATCGTCGAGCCCAGCGCCCACGGGCAGCGCACAAATCAACGACAAGGTTGGATCGGCAACTCCGCAGCGGGCAAAACCTGGCAACCAGACGACAGATGAGCAGTTGAAAGAGGAAGAGCGCCAGAGGATCCTGGGCGTGATTCCGAACTTCAACACGGTCAACAATCAGAATGCGCTGCCGCTCAACCCTAGACAGAAGTTTCAACTCATGTTCAAGAGTTCGGTCGACCCATTCATCTTCCTGACTGCTGCGCTCGACGCCGGTCTCGGCGAAGTGCAAGGCAGCTTCAAGGGCTATGGCTGGGGGCCTGAAGGATATTTCAAACGCTTTGGCGCGTCTTATGCAGACACTGCTGACGGGAACCTGTGGGGGAACGCCATCTTTCCTATCCTGTTTCATGAGGATCCACGCTACTTCCGTAAAGGCACCGGCAAGGTCATGTCGCGGGCGCTCTATTCGGTGTCGACGATCGTGCGATGCAAGAGCGATGAGGGCAAGTGGGTTCCGAACTATAGCAATGCACTCGGGAACTTCGTCTCCGGAGGCATTTCGAACCTCTACTATCCTTCGAAGAACCGAGGTTTTGAGCTGACCGTGCAAAATGCCGTTACGGTTACCGCTGAAGGTAGCATCGGATCACTCTTCATGGAGTTCTGGCCAGATATCTACCAGCGAGTTCACCATCGGCATCCAAAAGCATCTCCTGCGACGGTTCAGCCTGGGCAGGATGGCGCTCCTCCTTCAAGCCAGAGGTAAACTGCTCACCTTCTGCTGAATAATGCAAGCGCATTGCGTTTTCTTTGCAGTCCAGGTCAGCGATAGTCATCCCTTGGAATGTGCCCGGCCGTCGCTCAATCCAGCCCGAAGCCGCCTTGGAACATCCGAGGCGGAGCAGGACAGGGAAGAGGAGAGGCCGTCGTTACAAGGGCGAGTCTGTTTCGTCTTCCAAGTGAGGCTACAACACGGGAACTATCAGAATGGTTCTGCGAGTGTTCTTTCTGCTCAGTGGCGGGGGCTGGGAATATTCGCGGTGGCGGCGCTAACGAGGCTGCCGAACAAACACGTCCTCATACTGCTGGATCTTGCGTTCGGTATGCTGGAGAAAGATCGGTGCCGAATTCAATATGGTAATTCTCTGATGATCGTTCAATCAAGGGCCCTTTGATGAAAGACAAAGCCGGATCGAGATCGAATGAGAGATTGTCTCCTGCGTAAGTAGAGAGATGGATCGGCCACGACTGACCGCATCAGTCCGCAACGGTTTTATCGCCCAGGCCGCGCCAGCTGTGAAGAAGTCTGCTGTGTGTTTTGCGCGAACGTCAGCGTGGTCCTTTTGAGGGCCCAGCGCACTCGACTCAAGTGAGTTCAAGTCTTCCCCGGCCAGGCTGCGACCGAGTTCATGAGATGAGCGAAGAAGGAACTCTGTCCATGAACAGCGTGTCAGCATTGGCCCTGACGAAGTTCTGCCGCGTTCGAATGAACGCAGCACTTGACCCCTCGCTTCTTAGCTTCCCGGCGAGAACTCGGGTCTTACAGTTTCTCGCGCAAAGCCGTTCCGTCGAGCCTGTCGACGCCAGGCCCCGTTTTTCGAAAGGAACCGGCCATTTTGTCATCGGAGAGAACAGGTGACACAGCGATCTGGTCGTCTCAAGAATCTAATAATCTGTTCTTCGTCAGACTCAGCGTGAATACTGTCTTACCTCGATTCGATTCCTCCAGGCAGACGCTTCCACCGTGTTCTTCAGCTATACGACGAGCCAGGGTGAGCCCCAGGCCTGTTCCGTTGGGTTTTCCTGCGGTCACGAAAGGATTGAACAGCGTCTTGCGGACAGTGACGGGTATGCCGGGACCATTGTCCGAGATTGTGACGTAGATCCGTTCATCGACGTCTGTGAGGTGGACCTTCACTTCAGGCATGTGAGTTGAGCGTGTCGCAGCCTGGCAGCCATTGAGCAGCAGGTTGTATATCGCACTTTCTAGGTTCCTCGCATCGATGTCGGCTGTGGTCGGCGGGAAATTGCCGACTGTGATGGACACGCTCTGCCCATCTGGATGAGACTTCACTGCCGCAACGGCCCTCTCAATCACCAAAGATACGCGCTCATGGACCAGCGGATTTGTCCGTCTGCTACCACCGAATTGCAGTATTGAATCAATGCGCTCCGTCATCGCAAGCACCGCTTCTTGAATTTCGAGCACCAGATCAGCCCGCGCACTTGCACATAGATCGGGGCGCTCGAGGAACTCGGCGTTCGCATAGATCGCCGCAAGCGAGTGGCGCAGATCGTGGCATATCGAGCATGCCATCCGGCCGATTGCCGACATCCTTTCTACCTCGATCAGTTGGCATTGTGCACGCCGTTGCGGTTCGTTTCGCAGTTCCAAGCCTAAGCCCTTATCAAACATGAGGTGATTGCCGCGGTCTGAAGTCTTTGGTTTCAAGGGAATTATCGGATTTGCACGCCTCGATGAATGACTTGGCGGAGATCGGACCGAAATAGTCGCCTCTGGATGGCGACTGAATTTCAAGAAGGATTACTTGGTCCCTCCGGGTGTGCCGCAAAGTGATCATGAAACTGCGCGGGGTTGAGGTAAGTGAAAACATCTGCCGCCCTCTTTGTTCCATCCGACTTGCTGAGGTTACTCGGGAAGCGCTTTAGATCGTTCGCTTCGTTCTCTCCAGTGTCTGGCATATGGGCTGCAACAGACACCAATCCGGCAACCGATGAATGGTTGGCCGCCTCTGTGATTACTGCTCCCCGATAGCTGCGCCTAATAAGCATGCTCGATCCGTCGTGCAGTTCGACGATGCGCTTCGCGGCAGTCCTGTCCTCCTGGAAGCAATACCCCGGCTCTTGGAGGATGCAGACCTTGAAGCCGTCCTCGACAAAAATGTCATAAACGCTTCTCCAATCTGAACCCTCTGTCCTGGTTCTGTGTACCCGCACAATATTTTTTATCGGTACGCCCGGTGTTTGGGTGACCGAATTGTCGGACAGTGCAGGGGCGCACAAGCATATGAGCGCTGCCTTTAGGTCGTCCGCAATCATAAAAACCTCCTTGCCCATACGCCTCTTTAAAGGCACTTCGCCTGCCAAGTCAATTGCGTGAAGCCCGATGCTTCCCAAAAATGATCGGCTATGTGACCCGTCTGGCATCCTCACGACCGTCCGAATCTGTTCGCCTCAGCAGGCGGCACGGCTCGACCCCATCCATTTCCAGCTAAAGGGCTTGGGAGTTCCTCCAAGCGTTAATTGTGCTCGCCAATTCGATCGCCGGGCACTGTCCATGGCGTTTCCTCAAATAACCGGTCAATCTTTCCCGGAGTTGGCGCCGGGCGCGAAACAGGCGCGATTTAACGGCAACCGCGCTCAGGCTCAGCGCCTCGCAGGTCTCACTGACCGAGAGTTCTTCGATATGGCGGAGAACGAACACTACCCTCAGCCTTGGCTGCAGCGAGCCCAGGCACTTGATCAAAATCTCCCCGAACTCCACCGTCCCATAGAATTCGTGCGGATTGGGGGACAGGTCAGCCAGGTCCCTCGGTAGAACACTGCTTTCCGTTGAAAACTTACTGTCGAGCGACTCTTCCCTGGCTCTCCGCTGTTTGCGCAGTCTCATCAGGGATTCGTTGAGCACGATGCGAATCATCCAGGTAGAAAACTGTGCGTTTTCATGGAATTGATCCAGTTTCTGATAGGCCTTAAAGAAAGCCTCCTGGACCGCGTCTTCGGCCTCCTCGCGGTTATGCGTGACAGTCTGTGCAATTCTCAGCAGTTTGTTGTCGTATCTTTTTACAATCGTGTTGAAGGCTGCAACACTGCCTCTCCTCGTCGCGTGAATCAGAGTCAGGTCGTCCTCTGCTTCGCTGGGAGCTTCGCAATCTGCCCGAGATTTGATCACGCAAGTGTCCATACGCCACCCCATGGTTCGCCCTTTGTGATCGATGCAAGTGCATTTGATCTGCCAACTACACATGTTTTTTGAGCGCCCACTCGCAAGTGCGTGTTTTAACTCGATAAGTTGCGCCTTCCCCAGGAATGTCGTCTCCCAAGCGGGTGACTCGTGGAGTGTCGGTGTCGGGGGCTGGTGTCAGGACTTCGACTCGTGTGTCGGTGGCCCCACAGTGCACAGACTGATTTCTCGGCCATGCCGGCAGGGAAAGCAAGCTTCGCGGCGCATCCCCCTTACCAGCAAGCAGGGGTCAAATTGGAACTTCGCATGCTCCGTATCAGGCGCGTGGAGGAGACAATGATTAATCTCAAAGTTGCGGTTCGCACGACAGTACTGCTGGTGGATGACGATATCCGGCAACTGGACTTGCTCACCCTCACCATGGAGATGTCCGGATTCTCGGTGGTCACTGCGAGGAGCCCTCTTGAGGCGATCTCGCTCATGAACGAACCTAGTTTTCGCAAAATTGATGTCGCCGTAATTGACTACCGCCTGCCCGTAATGAACGGATGCGTCCTGGCTGCATACCTCAAAGCCCGATATCCCGAACTCAAGGTTGCTTTGTATTCCGGTGCTCTGGGCATCTCTGAGGACGAGAGGATGAGCCTGGACGGTTTAGTCTCGACGAGTGATGATATCAGCGCGCTGCTCTCCAAGATTACAGAATTTGGACAAATCGATCCGGCAAGTCCCACCCTGTTCGCGCTCGAGATTGATGGCTTCATTGAAGCCCTGAACTGATAGTTGATTTGAGAATCATCCTGGGAATGCGCTATCATGTCCAGCAGTTGGCATTGGGAGTTCACGATTAAAAACGCTTGGAAAACCTAGGTTGAAAATATTCTAAAGCTGAGGCATCTATGGAATCACAGGGCGATCGCTCCTCTGACATGATGCATGCAGGAGCTGTCGCGAATCCGATTGTCCGGCTTCTAATCTGTATTCTGGCTGTCTTCGTGGTAGCCGCCATTCTCAATACAGTTTCCCTTCGTGACCGGGCCTTATTTGCAGTCCTGATGTTCCTCCTTCTCGTGTTGATTGTCTCCTGCCTCTGGGGTTTTCGTTACGCGCTCTTTGTCTCATTACTGGCTGCCCTGGGGTTCAGTTGGTTGCTCCCGCCTGTCGGCCGTTTTTGGCTCAGCGATTCTCGTGACATCTTTGCGCTCGCCGCTTTCCTCGTCATCGGGATCACTACGAGCCATCTATCAGAGCGTGCCCGCAGGGAGGCTCTGAGCGCCAAGCGGGCAGAAGGTGCCGCCCGCCGAAGCGAAGAGGGGCTTCGTGAAGTCATCGAAACAATGCCGGCGATGGCGTGGAGTGCAGTGCCGGATGGCTCCAATTCATTCGTAAACAGGCAATGGGCGGAATATGCGGATTTATCAAGGGAACAAGACTGGCGGAACACGGTTCACCCTGAAGACCTGAATGGAGGTATGGAGGAGTGGAGTCAATCCTTGGCCACGGGCCAGACATTCGAGCATGAGCTGCGTTTGCGACGGACAGCTGATAAACAATATCGCTGGTTTTTAGTTCGCGGGATACCGTTGCGGGATGAGCACGGCGAGGTCCTCAAATGGTATGGAATCGCGACGGATATCGAAGATCGCAAGCGTGCTGAGGAAGGCCTTAGGAAAGGCGAGGAGCGGTGGAGATCCGTCTTTGAGAATTCTGCTATTGGCGTTGCACTGGCGGACCTGAACGGCCGCTATCTGGCCACCAATCATGTCTTCCAGGCGGTGCTGGGCTATACGGAGGAAGAACTGCGTGCACTTTCTTTTCTGGACGTAACGCATGAGGACTATATCGAAGCCAACGTCGCGCTCGTTACCGAATTGGTGGAGGGAAAACGTCGACAGTTTCAGATCGAGAAAAAGTATCGGCGCAAGGACGGCAGCTTGATTTGGGTGAGCGTCAACGTTTCTCTTGTTCCGGGCACTGAGAGGGTACCGCGATTCCTAATGGTGCTGTCCGAGGACATCACAGAGCGCAAACGTGCCGAAGCCTTACTCACTGGAGAGAAGCGGATTCTTGAAATGGTGGCCAGGGGGGACCCGCTTCCCCAGATACTTGACGGCGTGTGCCGGTTCGTGGAGGAACAGGCAAGCGGCTTTCTGGCGTCGATCCTGCTAGTTGACGACAATCGCTTGCGGCATGGAGGTGCACCCAGCCTTCCCAAGGCCTACACAGACGCCATCGATGGAGCTCTGATTGGGCCCTCTGCAGGATCCTGCGGGACAGCCGCATACCGCGGCGAACAGGTGATCGTGGAGGACATCGCCACCGATCCCTTATGGGCGGACTACCGCGAGGCGGCTTTGCCCCATTCATTGCGCGCCTGTTGGTCCACTCCGGTCTTTTCATCGCATGGCAACGTGATCGCGACATTCGCAATGTATTATCGCGAGCCGCGCAGCCCGAGTCGGCGCGAACAAGAGACCATCGGACAAATCACTCATCTGGCCGGAGTTGCAATTGAACGAAAGCTGACACAGGAAGCTCTGCGGGTGAGCGAATACAATCTTAGCCTCATCATCAACTCGATCCTTGCCCTGGCATGGTCGGCTCGTGCAGATGGCTCGGCCGATTTCTTTAACCAACACTACCTTGACTTTGTAGGCCTGTCCGCGGAACAGGCGCGGGGGTGGGGCTGGACGGTCGCGGTTCATCCGGACGACCTTGACGGCCTGGCTGGTACGTGGCAATCCATCTTGGCTTCTGGCGAGGCAGGGGAGGCCGAGGCGCGCCTGCGCCGCTTCGATGGGGAGTATCGATGGTTTCTGTTCCGTGCTAACCCGCTCAACGATGAATCGGGCAACATCATAAAATGGTTCGGGATAAACACTGACATAGAGCACCGCAAACGCGCCGAGGAGAAGTTGCGCCGCAGTGAAGAATCCCTCCTTGAAGTTCAGAGATTAAGCAATATGGGCAGTTGGAAACATGATATTGCGTCCGGGGAAGTCACAGTGTCGCCTGAGATCTACCGAATATTCGGAGTCCAACCCGATGAAGATATTTCGAGCGCTGAATTTTGGCTTAGCAGAAATCATCCTGAGGACCAACAGCGCATCCAGGAGCTTTTTGAAAGATGTGAAAGCCAGAAAACGGAGTACGAATCGGACTACAGGATTGTCCTCAACGATGGAACCATCAAGCACCTGCACGCAGTCGGCCATCCTGTTGTGAGCCAATCGGGCGAGCTCATTGAAATGATCGGAACGGCCATGGATGTCACGGAGCACAAGCGTGCAGAAGAGGAGCGTGAAAGGCTGCGCCAGTTAGAGACAGAGCTCGCGCACATGAACCGAGTGACCATCCTTGGTGAACTGGCCAGTTCTCTTGCACATGAACTCAATCAACCCATTTCTGCTGCAATCACAAGCGCCAATGCATGCCTGCGATGGCTTGCGCACAATCCGCCGGATCTGGAAAGGGCCCGCGCGGCGGCAACGAGAATTGAGATTGACGGAAGCCGTGCCGCCGAAATCATACAGCGTCTGCGGGCGTTCTACAAGACAGGTGCTCCACCGAAGCGTGAGTTGGTCGATCTAAACCAGGTAGCCGGGGAAATGCTTGCGTTGCTGCGTAACGAAGCAGACCGACACTCAATCTGGCTGCGCACGGAGCTTGCCCTCGAACTGCCCCATGTCATGGCAGATCGCGTGCAACTGCAACAGGTGTTGATGAACCTGTTGCTGAATGGCATTGAGGCCATAACGGATGGGGCCGGCGAGCTTACTATCCGGTCGCAAACCACTCAAGGGGGACTGCTGATCTCGGTTAGCGACACCGGCGTCGGCCTTCCCACCGAAAAGCCAGACCGGATCTTCAATGCTTTCTATACGACCAAGCCGCAAGGCACTGGAATGGGCTTAGCGATTAGCCGTTCCATCATTGAAGCACATGGTGGCCGCCTGTGGGCGACCCCCAATTCGGCCAGTGGTGCGACATTTCATTTCACCTTGCCTGCGGAGTTCGAGCAATGAGCGTTGAAGTTGTGCCCACTGTATTCATCATCGATGATGATGCCGGCGTGCGTGAATCAATTCAGGATTTAGTTGAGTCGGTTAACCTGCACGCTGAGTCTTTTGCCACGGCGCAAGGGTTCTTGTCGGGCGAGCGGCGAGATGGTCCAAGCTGCCTGGTGTTGGATGTAAGACTTCCGGACACCAGCGGTTTGGATCTTCAGCAGGAATTGAACAGGGCAGGAGTTAGAATTCCCATCATATTCATCACTGGCCACGCAGATATTCCGATGACTGTGAAGGCCATGCGGTCTGGCGCCGTCGAGTTTCTCACAAAGCCATTCAGGGAGCAGGACCTGCTCGATGTAATTCATCGCGCACTCAGGCGCGACCAGGCAGTCCGCGAAAAGCAGAGACAACTCGCTGAACTCGAGACGCGTTATAGTAGCCTGAGCGTCCGAGAGTGTGAAGTCATGAGTCTGGTCGTTTCCGGGTTGCTCAATAAGCAGATTGCGGCGGAACTCGGGGCCAGTGAAACTACCGTAAAAATCCACCGTGGGCGGGTGATGCATAAGATGCTGGCTAAATCTTTGCCCGACCTGGTCAGGATGGCGGACAGACTCCGGGCTTCCACTCACCGCTGATACCTGCCAGTCCTGCTTCAGCATTGGCAATTCCAATCTCGGTCTCTTGCCGGAGGCGTGCCTTGACCAAAGTCTTATTGCGCCATACCAAGGTATGATTGTTTTTGGTTTGTCGTCGCGTTACGGTGGCGGAATGACGAGCGAGCAGAACACCAAGTTCGTTGCAATCGTTGATGACGATGAATCAGTCCAAAGCGCACTTCAGGACCTGATGGAAGCAGATGGGCTTTCGGCCCGCTGCTTTGGATCAGCCGAAGAATTCCTCGAATCCGGCCTGCAGCGTAAAGCCGGGTGTCTAATTGTTGATATCCGAATGCCGGGAATGTCAGGCCTGGAGCTGCAGGCAACGCTTAAAGCTGATCGATTTAACACGCCGATCATCTTCATTACCGCACACGGAGATGCGAGAGTGCGGATGCAAGCAATGAGGGAAGGCGCAGCCGAGTTCCTGGTGAAACCGTTCGACGATCAGGTCTTACTCAACAGAGTTCGATCCGCACTCGAAATGTGAGCAACCCACAAGTAGCACGGGCAACCGTGCGGCTTTGTTGCGGAGGTCTTCTGTGAACAGTTGCGAAGCAAACCTGTACCCTGAGCGAAACCAAGCCAAACGCGCATTTGAGCAGATCATAGGGAATAGCCCTGCTCTCGAATCTGTGCTTGAACAAGTGGAACGCGTTGCGCCGACCGATTCCACCGTTCTGGTTCAAGGTGAAACCGGCACAGGCAAAGAGCTCATTGCCCATGCCATCCACAACGTGAGCCCGCGATGCGCATATGCGCTCATTAAGCTCAATTGCGCGGCTATTCCGACCGACCTTATGGAGAGTGAATTGTTCGGTCACGAAAGGGGTGCCTTCACTGGAGCAATAACGCAAAAGATTGGGCGCTTCGAAATGGCCCATCAGGGAACGCTTTTTCTAGACGAAGTGGGAGACATTCCCCCAGCGTTGCAGCCCAAATTGTTGCGCGTTTTGCAAGAACACGAGTTTGAGCGATTAGGAAGCGGTCGCACGCATCACGTGGACGTTCGGCTGGTGGCCGCGACGAACCGGGATCTGGCAGTAATGGTAGCTCGGGGCGAATTTCGCAGCGATCTCTACTACCGACTGAACGTGTTTCCCATCCTGCTACCGCCCCTTCGTTCGCGCCGCGAAGATGTCCCGGCGTTGGTTGAGCAGTTTGTCCATGTCTTCAGCCGCCGGATGCGCAAGCAGATCGATTATATTTCCCCGGACACCATGCGAGCATTCCAATCCTATCCCTGGCCGGGCAACGTACGCGAACTTGAGAACATGATCGAGCGCGCGGTGATCCTGGCGAATGATGGAGTACTTCCAAATCCTCTACCGCCGTCGAGTCTGTCCACGATGACCTGCGCTGTACCGGACGCACCTGCAAAGGTCACACCGCATGTGCCAAGAACAATCAGAGATTCCGAACGTGCCCTTATCCTAGCGACGTTAGACGCGGCTGGATGGGTCATCGGCGGATCAAAGGGCGCAGCTATACAACTGGGATTAAAGCGGACGACCTTGATTGACAGGATGAAGAGGTTTGGCATTCAGCGTCCGACTCAGCATCCTGATTCACGCGGTGCTTTCCTGAGTATTGAGCCCGGGCGACCTGAATCATAGGAAATACAGTGAGCATGTTGCCCAAGAGTGCAGCAGCCACCCGGTCTGATACTTGGCCCAGTGTGTAGCGCGTAGACGGCTTTCGGTGGTTTGGGACTGCGGGGAGTAGCGGCGGATGGGCTCCCTGCTCAACTCACGCGGCTGCCTCGCGGAGTAACCGGTTTAAGCACTCTGTTTCAGGCCGTCCGCATCCATGAATTGACTCCGGTGAGGTCTCTCCTACTTGTGACTCCGGGACGGATAATCGCGATTGTACGTTCGTTTCGCGATCTTGCTTTTCGAGGTAGCTGCCTACTGAACCAATAGTACCGATGAACTGCGTTTCTCTCGGTCAATGCCAAAGTGTTCCTGCGATCTTGCCCCGGGCTTCAACGTACGCTTGTGCAAGAGATGAAACTCACGCTGCCGGGACTGCAAGGAGCGCAGATTGTGAGTTTTCAGTACATCTTCAATTGCGTTCGCTCACCTTTGTTTTGATTGCGCCGACAGCGGGTCGCACTGCGCGCGATGTTGGTTCGGATGAAGGTATTAGACACAAGACTCATCGAGGTGAGCCGGGATGTCTGCATCGCTGAGCCTGTGTCTTGGAGCCATTAACGTTGCGGCAAGTCCGACAGCCGTCACGGCTGCGACATAGTGCGCCGGCGCGATTCGGTCAAAATGCACTAGCCATGACACCAACAGCGGGGTCATTCCACCGAACACCGCATACGCAAGGTTATAGGCGAATGAGACTCCGCTGAACCGAATCGATGCTGGAAAAGCGCGAATCATCGTGATGGGTGTCAGGACAGATCCGCCGGCACCGACTCCGGCCAAGGCATAGAGCAGTAGTAGTGCAAAAGGCATACCCCCGGCACCGAGATATAGTCCATAGGTTGAAGCGATGAGGAGCAGTAGTATCGGTGTAGCGACACGGCGAATGCCGAATCGATCTGTAGCAGCGCCGATGAGCACCGTAGAAACGCATAATGCTGCAGTAGCGACAAGATTGGCTATTTGCACCTGAATGGGTGCGATCCCAAATAGCTTTTGTATAAGCGAAGGCGTCATCAAAATCACAACTACGATGCTCGCTGTAAGCATCCAGGTGCTAACAATTGAGGTCGCGACCGCGCGACCATGATTCTTTAGAACTGCGCCGAGAGGCAACTCGCGGGAGATCGTCGCACGTTGTCGCATTTCTTCAAAGACCGGAGTTTCTTTCAGCCAGCGGCGCAGCCACATGGCGATGAATCCGAACACCCCGCCAATGAGAAACGGAATCCTCCAGGCGCCAGCTGCTATCTGAACCGGACTGAATACGCGGTTGAGACAGGTCGCCATCAATGACCCCAGGAGAATGCCGAAGCTCAAGCCGCTGGTGAGCAAGCCGACTGCGAAACCTACCCTTCCGCGTCTCGCATGCTCTGCAACGAAGACCCAGGCACCGGGCGCCTCTCCTCCGATGGCCACGCCCTGCAAGACGCGCATCGCGAGGAGAAGCAAAGGCGCGGCCAGTCCGATCGATTGATAGGTCGGGAGAAGTCCGATTAGAAGCGTGGGAATGGCCATAAGCAGAACACTGAGCGTAAACATACGCTTACGACCACGAATGTCACCAAAATGCGCCATTACGATGCCGCCGAGGGGCCTCGCAATATAACCAGCGGCGAAGATACCAAAGGTCTCAGCTTGGCGAACCCAATCGGGTAGACTCGTAGCGAAGAACAGCTTCCCAATTGCGTTAGCGAAGAACACAAAAATGACGAAGTCGTAGAATTCCAATGCGCCCCCGATCGATGCGAGCGATAGGATGCGGACTTCCGAAAGTGATAGTTCGTGAGATGTCTGCATGGTCATGATCTCGATGAAGGCCCCCCTGGACTTGCGGCACGGCGTTTGGTGACAGCTCAAATGTGCGGAGTCCCTTTGAGCGCGAAGGCGATTTAATGCCATAAGGAATCGGCACAACTCTTAGAATCGCCACGATCGGCGAGCCCGAGGAATCCTGGGTCGCTGTTTTCTCACTCCTAAGGCACAAACTCGAACGGTTCAGATCTGAAGACCTAACCGCATTGAAGCCAGCGCAGCGGCGTAATCGCCGCGTTACCCTACTATGCGGCCATCTCCACATGCAGGATCTACGGCGATGGGAGCAATTCTCCCAAGTATTCTCCGGGCACCGTGGCCCGCTGGAAGAAGAAAGCTCAAGCCTCGGTCCCAGGAGATTGTTGTGTGATCTTGGGCTGAGATTCCGGCAATTCAGAGCCGGACTTAAAAGCATCCATAGACTCGCAGATGATGTGGTTGATCAACAGGCAGCTGCCTGCGATGCTCCGATGCTGCTGTACCGAGATCAGACGGGGCTGCTTTCATCACGTCATGCGTCAATGACGCCGACCCGCACGGCGCCTTCCACTCTCTTCATCAAAGAAAAAGCTTGGAAACGACTAGGTCTGGTATCTCGTGTTGCGGATTAAAGCTAGTTCCAGCGGACATTGTGTTGTTCTCCTTGAAAACGAATCGACCTTTTCTTTTGCTGACCAGGCGGCTTCCTCTGCCCTGCTGCGGGAGCATTTGATTTGCCAATTACCCGTGTATTGTCATGCTCACTCGCAAGTGTGTGTTTTAACTCAAGAAGTTGCGCCTTCCCTAAGAAGTTAGAGTCCAGAGTTGGGGGCTCGTGTAGTGTCGGTGTCGGCGCCCGGTGTCAGGGGATCGACTGATGTGTCGGTAGTCCCGCAATGCACAGGCTGATTTCCCAGGGATGCCGGCTGGGAAATCAAAAGTCGTGGCTCATCGACCCTACTGCCAAGATGAGGTCAAGTTGGAACTTCGCGTGCTGTGTGTATAGCGCAATGAGGAGACAAGGATCAATTTCAAATTTGCGGTTCGCACGACGGTACTTCTGATGGATGACGATACCCGGCAATTGCACTTGCTCACCCTCACCATGATGATGTCCGGATCCTTGGTGGGCACTCCGAGGAGACTACTTAAGGGGATTTCGCTGATGAAAGAACCCGGCTTCCGCAAAAGTGAGGTCGCCGTAATTGACTACCACCTACCCGTGTTGAACGGATGCACTCCGGCTGCATACCTCAAAGTCCAATATCCCGGACTCAAGGTCGCTTGGTATTCAGGTGCTCTCGACATTTCTGAGTCCGAAAGGTTGAGCCAGGACGGTTTAATCTCAACGTGCGATGGTATCGGCGCGCTGCTATCCAAGATTACAGAATTCGGACAAATCGATCCGGCAAGCCCCCCGCCGGCGATTTGTGCGATCACTTTGGCGGCAGAGGTGTTGGCTCAAGATGACGGGATGATGACTGCACCCTGATGTGCGGCCCCTCACTCAATTCGAAAGGGATCTGGCATGAGTTTGGCTTGACTGTGGGCGACGGCGTGGAACTTCCAAATAAAAATCTCAGACATGACTTATAGACACGCTCTATCTGTTGTGCTGCGAACTTGTCGATACCTGGGTCATTTCCCAGGAAGTCTGCGAGATTCCGGCTGCCGTCGTAATGGCTCCTCACGACTGCAGCAAGAACGTTCATCCCATTCAGGGCGTTGTCATCGACACTCATGGAGTCATGCCAAAGGGTCATGAGTAAAATGCGTCGAGTCTTGCCTCCGCAGCATCCCGCGTCGCGTCAGATGGACAGATTCGAGAACGAAGATACGACAAGCAAGCAGGAAGGAAGGATGGAAAACGATATGTCGATGAGTAATGGGAGAAAGTATCTATTTTTATCCGCAATGATCGTTGGGTTCCTGCCGATTGGGAACGGTCAATCGGCCGAGCCGAAACCGCAGAACGAGGCGCTCACGTTTAATGCGGACGGAGCTCAGCGGTCAAAAGACATTCATTGGCCGAAGGGTTTTCACCCCGAGCAAGCAGACCTTTTCGCTCATAACGAGATCCTCGTAAATGCCTCATGTGACAAGGTCTTCGCGAACATCATCGATGCAGAACAGTGGCCTTCGTGGTATCCGAACTCTCATGATGTGAAGGTCCTTAACTCCACCGACGGGGAACTCCATCTGAATGCCAGGTTTTCGTGGGATACGTTTGGCGTTCACATCGAGAGCCAGGTTCATGAGTTTGTGCCTGAAAGTCGAATTGGCTGGTTTGGCTACGGGACCGGCATGAATGCCTATCATACGTTCCTGCTTCTCAAGACGGCCGAGGGATGCCACATTGTCACGGAAGAAGTTGTTAGGGGACCGGGTGCGCTGGAGTTCAGGAAGAACCAACCCAATGCCATGCACGAGGGGCACGACCTTTGGTTGCGCACAATCAAGCAGCGCTCTGAGAACTGATTGACTTCAACGCGAAAGCATCCTTTTGAAAGGAGAACACTGTGTCGGGAATCTTCATAACAGGATCCTCCGATGGATTGGGGATGGAGGCAGCACAGCTCCTGATTCAGAAAGGGCATCAGATCGTATTAGAAGCCAGGAGCCTCGACCGCGCAGATCAAATGTTCCGAACGCTTCCTCAAGCGGATGCCGTCGTTGTGGGCGATCTGATGAGTATAGCCGGGACTCGACGCATTGCTGAGCAGGTGAATGGGCTCGGGGCGTTCGATGCAGCTATTCATAATGCGGGTGTAGGGTATCGAGAACCAAAGCGCATTGCACCGGAAGATGGTCTGCCGCATGTACTCGCAGTCAACACGATCGCGCCTTATATCCTGACGGTGCTGATCTCCAGAGCGCAACGTCTTGTGTGCCTCAGTTCAATTCTCCATCAAAAAATGGATCCCAGTCTCAAGGATTTGACCTGCAGGAAGCGTCCCTGGCAAGGCGAACAGGCTTATACCGACACGAAGCTTCCCGTTGTACTGCTGGATTTCGCGGTTGCGAGGTGTTGGCCTGGAGTGCTATCAAACGCTCTCGAGCCAGGCTTGGAGCGGACCAAAATGGGAGGGGGGGGGCGACGGATGATCTCGATGAGGCGCATCGCACCCAAGTCTGACTCGCTGCAAGCGATGATGCGGAGGCAATGGTATCGGACGAATATTTCTACCACATGAAGGGAGGGAAGCCGTTGTCCGCCACGCGGAATACGGAAGTACAAGAGCAACTCCCGGATTTCTGCCTTCGTGTGACCGGGGTTGAGCCTCCATCCTGAAGGTCAACGCACCTGAGACATGGAGTAGGTGATAAGCGATTCAAAAAAAAGGAGATAGACCAATGTACGCAGTTATGGGAATTACTGGGAACGTCGGCAGCGCTGTTGCAGACAATCTCTTGGATATGGGAGAAAAGGTTCGCGCGATCGTGCGCAACCCGGACAAGGCTGCGCGGTACAAGACGCGCGGAGCGGAAATTGCGATTGCAGATTATGACGATCCGAAATCTCTTGCGTCCGCGTTTACCGGGGTAGAGGGCGTGTTCGTGATGGTCCCACCGAATTTCGCACCTACGCCAGGCTTTGTAGAGACACGCCGCACACTCGCAGCTCTTCATTCAGCTCTGTCAGAGGCTCTTCCGAAGAAGGCGGTGTACCTCTCTTCAATCGGGGCCGAGCAAAAGAGTGGCCTGGGGCTGATCACGAGCTCTCATTTGCTGGAGCAGATGCTGGGAGAATTGCCAATCAACCACGCATTTCTCCGTGCAGGATGGTTCATGGAAAACTCGGCCGGCGACGTCGAGAGCGCTCGATCGCAGGGCAAAGTCTTCTTTCAACTGGATCCCCTGGATTGCAAGTTTCCGCTCGTTGCCACTGCCGATATTGGCAGAGCGGGCGCCGAAGTGTTACGTAGCCGGTGGAAAGGAACCCGCGTTATCGAAGTTGCTGGTCCAAAGCCATACTCGCCGCAGGAAATTGCGCGTGCGCTCGGAATTGCTCTGGGCCGCGACGTTGAAGCTGCGGCAATCCCAAGAGAAAAGTGGACCGAATACTTCATCGGTCAAGGAATGCCCGAGGGGCGCACCGAGCCTCGTGCCGAAATGGTCGATGGATTCAACTCTGGTTGGATTCATTTCGGCGTACCCGGTACGGAACGCCTGACAGGCACGACAGACCTCACAGACGTCATCTCGAGTTTAGTTCAGGGCGCCTAGAGTTTCTCGAACTTGCGCTTCACCAGCGCGTCAGATGCTCGACTTAGGTCCGGAACAAAGGATGACCTTCCATATGAATACACGCAGACTTGGCAGGAATGGACCCTCCGTTTCGTCAATCGGACTTGGCTGTATGGGAATGAGCGCTTTTGATTCCCGCCGCGAAGACTCGGAATCGATCGCCGCGATTCACAGAGCGTTCGATCTTGGGGGCACATTGATCGACACTTCCGACGCCTACGGGCCCCACACCAACGAGGTATTGGTTGGCCGCGTAATCGCGGGCAAACGTGATCAGGTTTTCCTCGCCACCAAGTTCGGCTATGTCCAAAATCCTTCCAAACCCGGTCGGATAACCGTCGATGGCAGCCCAGACTATATCAGGAAAGCCATTCAAGGGAGTCTACAGCGTCTTGGCGTCGAAACGATCGACCTTTACTATCAACACCGCGTCGATCCCAACACTCCCATTGAAGAGACCGTTGATGCCATGGTCTCATCAAGTTGTCGCTCAACTCGCCATGTTGCGACGGCACAGTGAGGCTGTGCATAATTCAGGTATCAGCTTGTCCAATAAATGAGAAAGGCTCTCTTATTCATCAGAGGAATAAGAGAGCCTTTTATTGCGTCGAGGAAAATGAAGGAAACACTGCTGAACTGAGAACGCAGCTAAATGAAGTACCGCGATGCAGAAGGCACGTCGGCGACGAAGCGAGTGGCTTCATTCCGAAGATACTGTTATATGGATACTATCTTTCCGCTTAGGGCAAGCGATGCGCGTAGAGCATCATTGATGCGCGTTTGCCAGCCATCCCCGCTCGCACGGAGCGCTGCCATTACATCAGCATCCAGCCGGATTTTAACAGCCTCTTTGA
>DATDLS010000369.1:0-46188 GCA_036519195.1 Occallatibacter sp.
GGCGTGATCATAGAACCACGACTTATCTTCGATCTCAGAGAGAAAAGCGCGGGCCACGCTGCGAACGTTGTTTGGCGTGGTTTCAACGATGGGTGCGGGGAGATGGAGAGCTGCCAGAGGGTCATCACTGAGCTGTACGCGATCGGCGAGCTCGAGAAGACCGTAGACGAGGCCACGCGCATCGATGCCGGTGACAAGGATGGCTGGGACCTCGCGATAGCTGCCAGGAAGCAGAGCCGTGGTTTCCGGCTGCGTGACTGCAGGCAGTCTTCCGAAATCTGTTGCGAGCGGGCTGGATAACGGAGCGATGACAATGACCAGTTTGCCCGAAGAAGAGGAAAGAGTGAGGCCTTTTTCCGCGCAGGCGCGGCGGAACTCGGCAAGCGCCCACTGCACAGGTTCGGCTGCGAGAAGAGCGCCATTATCGGTAATCAGAGCGATGGAGCCGCTGGCTGGAATTGCGCGGGCGAGATCAGCGGCAGTAAGCGAGGTGGCCGCAGCAGTGAGCCTGATAAAGGTGCGCCGGCTGGGATGAGTAGGCATCGAGAACAAGTCCTCTCCAAGCTGCGGACGATGCACACCGGGCATGCACGCGACCGCTAGGCTCAGCAAACACAAATTAGGCGTCCATACGACGGCAAAAGCGGCGTACACCGCATTGTAAGAGTTGCAGCTGAAGTGGTGCATGACGGGCTGAATCTATCAGAATACCGGTGCCCCCAGCGCGTAACCCGGACGGTGAGAATCCGCAGGTCGCCTCCTCGCCTGAATTCGATGACCGGGTCACCGGACTCACCAATCGAGATATGGTGTCCCGACTATTGATCCTTCGGCGAGGTCTGATATGGACGTAGGAGATCATCGATGGCGTCATAGCCTGTGGGAAGCTCGATGCCGTCGGTTGCTGCGCCTGCGGCGAGCAAGGCTGCGACCGAGTCGGGCTGGCGGCGGTACTTCCAGTACGAGTGAGTGCAGGCTCGTACGGCGAGTTGGAGCGCAGTCCGGCCGCGGGCGTCGAGAGCGCTCACGGGAGTGCCGGCGACAATGAGTGTGCGGACGACATTGTGATGCGCACGCCAGGCAGCAACATGGAGGGCGGTAGAGTCCGGGGTTAGTTCCCAGTAGGGATCGCCTTCAGGCCAGAGTGCTGTGCCAGGCACGCCGAGGGCGAGCAAACAGCGCACGCCTGCTTCATTGTCCGCGCCGGCGAAGCGCGCCAGAAGCGCTCCTCCCATGGAAAGAAGCTGTGCGAGAAGCTGCGGATGGCTTGAAGCGAGGCTGCGCGCAGTCTCGATGTCTGCGCGTGCGCAGGCGGCAACAATGGCATTGAGGCCTTCGAGTCCGATCTCGAAGCCGCGTTGCTCAAGCGCGGCCAGGATGTCGCCGCGCCCATGATAAGCGGCCATCTGGATGGCGTTCCGGCCGTCCGCGTTATTGGGCAGATAGGGGTCAGCCTTGCGGTCGAGGATCGCTTCAATCATGACGAGCCCGTTTTCGCGGCGGACGGCCTGATGGAGGATCGAGTAATTCCAGCGCGTGAGGTAATTGGGATCGGCGCCGTGGGCGAGGGCAAGCTCCAGGCCTTTATCGTCGTGCCAGTCGCACTTGCGAACGGCGACAGTAGCGAGGCTGACCTTGTTGAAGCGGCCGGAGTGAAGGAGAAGTTCAAGGACGGTGTTGTCGTAGGTTTCAGGGACGTGGTAGGGAGTCTCCTCGTCGTTGGGGTCGGCACCGTGGTGGAGGAGCAGTTTTGTGAGGCTGGAATTTTGCGCGAGCCCGGCGGCTCCGTAGATCACGGATTCGTGGACTGGGCGCGGCGGATCGTCAATGTATTCGGTCCAGCCGGTGTTGGCGTTGGCGCCGGATTCAAGTAGCATGCGAGCGGTTGAGACGAATGCCTCAGATCGTGCTTCGTCGATACGGAGATAGCGCGAGAAGCATAGATAGGTGAGAGCATCCCATTGCCGCGGGCCGCCCGAAGCCATGGCGAGCGATTCGTCGCGCGCGATCCAGGCACCGACAGCCGCCTGATCGGCAAGCACGGCAGCGCTGTAGATGCTGCCGGTGGCGACCTGAGGGTAACGCGCAAGAATCGAGTCAGCGTGCTCCACGGTGCCGGAACCGTGCCAACCATGGCGATCGACGCAGGCAACATCAATGAAAGTGTTGAGAGGATCGGAGAGATCTTCCAGGGAGCGTATGATCCTGAGATTCTCGATATGCTTGGCCAACGCCGGCCAGGATTCGTAGCCGTGCTCGCGCGCGAGGACGAACTGGGCTTGGGCTAAGGTGATGGCACGTGGTGGTGCCTGAGCAAGATCGTGGAGGCGCGGGTGGTGTTTGCGCAAGCGAGTAAACGCGGCCGGCTCGCCAAGGGCAGCGGCACGGTAAAGTTCTTTGGCTTGCTTCTTATATTGACCAAGATTGGGGTGCTCGGGCAGGATACGGTCGGGCACACGAAGCTCCTTTCATTGAGCGCCTGGAGTGTCCGCACAGTTCAGGCTGAAAGAAGATTCGCCAGGTTGTAGAGAGCTAAGGTGGGCACGGCCCTTCCCGCGGACTGGATGCGCCCTTCGCGCTGAAAAAACAGTAGTGGATGGCAAGAGTTTTCGTCAAGAGGCTTATAGAGATGTACGAGTGCCGGCGTTTCCCGAGAATCTTCACTTGCATATGGCCAGTCTTTGAGGATTCTTTGCAAAACTTCGAGTCTTGGTTCAGGAGGACTCTGCCAAGGCACTCAGCGGCGCCGATTACTCTTCGAAAGTCGGCCAGTATCATGAAATCCGGTCACCGAGCCGATACCGCAGATCGGCAGACGCTGCGCCGTTCGGGACCAATTCTGCCGATCAGACTCTCAATCAAACGAGAACGGGGTGCAATCAGGCCCCGACGTGGCTGAAAATCATCTGAATTTTGCGAGAGCATCTCTACCTAGGCGCTATTGCTCTGAAGTCGCTGCAGCAATGGCGTGGCCGTTCTGGGACGCAACCAAGACCTCTCGGATTGCTTGAACGACGAGTTCGGGACGATAGGATTCCACATAGTGCATGCTCGTTCGCGCGATCACGCGCTTGCTGTTTGTGGACAGGGCACGAAGCTCCTCCTGCATGGCGTCCCATTGCTTCTCCGCTTCTGCGTCGAGCTTGGGCGGATATCCGCTCCCAACCTGAGGGTCGTGGGAGAGCACGATCAATGGCAGTCCATGGAGCGTGGTCACGGCCGCCACTTGTCTGCCGCTCTGGCGAAAGGCGAGCAATTCATCGCGTGTGACTCGGAAAGTTGACGTCCTGCAGTCTAGCGCCATGGCGAGTGGCGCGACCCGCCGCCAGGCAAGAGGAGCCTTGGGGAAGGTGTAGTCGTCACTACACCAGCCCATCAGCCGCTGGAGGCCGAAAGGCGCGGCCAGAACCTTCCAGCGCATGTCGCTGGCATACTCCTCAAACGAGGGTCCGGGCAGCCTGTTCAACTGATCCGGATGCGAGGAATCGACCAGCACCATGCCCACCACCTGATCTGGTTGGAGCGATTGAAAGACTAGCTGGTTGTACCCCCCGAATGAGTGGCCAGCCAGAACGTAGGGGCCGGCGATGTGCGCCTGAAGGAGCAGGTCTTCCAATGCTGTCGCGACGTGTCGGCTGTCGCGGGCTCCGGATGATTCCTCGCTCCAGCCCAGCCCCGGTCTGTCGTAGGAACAGACGCGCGTGAACTCCGCCACCTGAGGCTGTACGAGGGCCCACGTTGCGGCCGAGTCGCCCAGACCTGCGTCGAGCAGAACCGTGGGGCTGCCCTGTCCGCGGCAGTCCAGATGCATGCGATGTCCATCCACCTGCACCAGGACGCCGGGCATTGAATAGTGTCGCTCATCGACCTTTGTCGCACACCACTGAAAGAGGAGTCCCGCGGGCAGGATGAATGCGGCGAGCAAGGCGAGCGCCTTACTCGCGAATATCACAGCCCGGATCTTTGCATTGCCAGTGACCACGATTCTCCTTTGAGCAGAGGTTCAGAACTGAAGCTTCAGTCAGGCCTGGATCGAGCGCGGACGACTCTTGCCAGTCATGTCGGGGAGGTACGCAGTCATACGTATATTAATCCCGAGATGTTTTCCTGCTGTATCGGGAGCGCCGGCGCGCAAGAGTCCAAGATTGCACAATCTTGGGGGGGTGGGCGCTTGGGATACAGCGACTTCAAGGAGCCGCCGGCGTTTGCCCCGGATGCGGTCAGGCTACGGGAATTGAATCGACTCTGGCCCGCAATGGACAGAATAATAAAGAGATAGGAGCAAGAGGCGCAAGGCGATTCCGGGCGCGGTTGAAGCCCATGATGTTGGAAGGATCACTGGTGCAGCGTCCCTCGAGGCAGCGGCTTCGTTCAAGTCGGCCAGTGTCCGCCTACGTGTCTAGGCGCGAGCCTCGGTTGACGCCAATCGGCACCCATCGAACGCTCGTGAAGATTCACTTTGCGGGCGCCTTCCGATTCCTGCGAACGTCGGGTTTTAGAGGGTCGTCGATTCGCGTGCTCGCCCCGTAACGCAGACCATCTACCAGCAATTGGACCATTCTGCGCGCATAGGCGGGCTCTTCCCCGTGTGGTCCGTGGCATAAGGTCGCGACCGCTCGTAACAGATCGTCGGCTTCAATACCTGGGCGCGCTACTCCCGCTGCAACAGCGGCTTCCAGCAGTGTTTCAAGTGCTGGCCGCAAGCGTTTGTCGAAGTATCCAGGCAGAGCGCTATAGGCCGGGTCACCCGAGTGCAGCGCGGCTGCAAGTCCTCGCTTGGTAGCGACGAATTCCATGTAGCGTTGCATCCAGCGAGCCAATGCCTCATCAGGCTCGTACTTGCTTGCCAGCTCAGGGGCCGCATCGGCACAAGCATCCATTTGGGTCCTAAAGACGGCCAGGATGAGATCCGATCTCTGCGGAAAATGACGGTAAACCGTGCCGAGGCCCACTCCCGCCCTTTCCGCAATCTCACGGACCGGCGCATCAACTCCTGACTGGGCAAAGACCTCCATTGCCGCGTCAAGGATTGAACTCATCTTGCGCTGCCCATCGGCGCGCATCTGGCGAGGCTTGCTGTTTTCCTGTTCCTGATCGCCGGTTCGTTCTCGAATTTGCTTTTTCATGACTAGGGCTTGCAAGCGGAACCATGTTCCGCTTATTATGTGGAACATGGTTCCGGCTATCCCTAAAGCATATCAGGACTCAGAGGCACACCGTAAAGGAGGACAGCATGCAATCCAGACGCATCGCCCTGGTCACCGGGGCCAACCAAGGAGTCGGACTTCGGGTCGCCAGGGAACTCGTGGCGAACGGCCTCACTGTCTTAGTCGGGGCGCGCAACTTCGAGCGCGGCGAGGCTGCGGCCAAAGAGATCGGGCCTGGCGCCATCGCGCTCCAACTGGACGCGACGGATCGGGTCTCGATCGCTACCGCGGCGGAACGCATCCGCAAGGAGTTCGGCCGGCTCGACCTGTTGGTTAACAACGCAGCTATCTCGAATACGAGGAAGGGCAGCTTGTCCCTCGAGGAGTACGCCAAGATAACCATGCCGAGCAACGTCTCCCTCGATGAGGTACGCGCAGTGTGGGAGACCAACGTGTTCGGCGTCCTCGCCGTTTACCAGGCCATGTTGCCGTTCCTCCGCGGGTCGTCGGATGCCCGCATCGTCAACGTGTCGAGCGGAGTCGGCTCGCTGACGACCAACGCAGACCCGGCTTACCAGCACCGTGCGTTCTATAGTCCCGTGTACCCTGCGTCCAAGGCGGCTCTCAACGCGATCACGCTGGCAATGATGATTGAGCTGGAATCGACCGGGATCAAGGTCAACCTAGTTTCCCCTGCGTTCACCAAGACGAATCTAAACGGCTATGCGGGCACTGAGACTGTCGAGGATGGCTCCCGCGAGGTGGTGCGTATTGCACTTCTTGGCCCGGATGGCCCCACGGGTACATTCACGCGCTGGGAAAACGTAACGATCCCGTGGTGACGGGCAACAGTGACAAGACACATATCGGGAGGGAATCAAGGATGACGATCTTAATTACTGGTGGAACAGGACTCGTCGGTTCGCGGCTTTTGCGACGGTTCGTCGATGCCGGCATCGACTGCCGTGCGCTTGTACGGCCGGGCAAGGAACTTCCCGCTGGAGCGGCACCTCGAGAAGGCGATCTTCTCGACGCGGATTCGTTGAAGCAGGCCGTTCAGGGCGTTTCGGCAATCGTTCATCTAGCTGCGGTTTTCCGGACTCAGAATGAGGATGAGATCTGGCGAGCCAATCTGGATGGCACGAAAAACCTGATCGCCGCTGCGAAAGGCCACGCTCCACAGGCTCGTTTCGTCATGGCAAGCACCGGACTGGTTTACGATGCGGATGCATCCCAACCCGGCCTGGAAGATGACGCGACCAATCCCAAACTCGCGTATCCGGCAAGCAAGATCGCCGCGGAGCGCGAACTCCGCGATAGCGGACTCAACTGGTGTATCCTCCGTCTCGGCTTTGTCTACGGCGATGGGGACCGACATCTGGCCTCGGTGCCGCCGATCGTCGCGAGGTTCAAGTGGCATCCCGCGAAGACTTTCAGCCTCGTTCACCAGCGAGACGTTGCAGGCGCGGTCGAACTCGCTCTGACTGGGGCGATGGACGGGCGCATCTTCAATATCTGCGACGACGCGCCAACCACTCTCTACGAGATGGCCAGCCTTGTCGGCTCCTTCATCGAGCCGTCGGCCGAGCCCTTGACCGATCCGTGGACGGGCCGCATGGATGGATCACGGCTTCGCAGCCTCGGTTTCCAGCCTGAGGTTCCGACGGTGTATCAAGCGATGCGACAAGGAATTCTTTGACACACACTCGGCGTGTTGGTCCTCTGCCGCCTGCTGCACTGCACGGTCGACGGCGGCCTCCAGCCCAGCGAGCAATCCGGGCTGGTCGGCACCATCTCTCCACAGAAGCACCATGGCCTTCGCCGTTTCCCCAAATGGCGCGGAAAGCTCCGTCCTTCAGGGCGGGGATGTAGAGCGAGTGAGCGCGGCGAGCGAAGCTCGCCTTGTGCTACAACTTTCTCGCGGGAACGAAAACCCGAGTTCTTGCCTTTGGATATCAAGTTTGTGCAGTAAACCCAAGGGCGGCTCACGCCCGGATCGCCTGCCGAGTGAGCCATGAACTCGGGGGTCAGCAACAGGAACCCACCTCCATGGCGGCGTAACCGTGATGGCAGCAATCCCCTTCCTTTAGTGACGGAGGGGACGATATTCAAACCCCCGACTGGCTCCAGAGCACGCGTCGGACGAGTTGGGATCGCAGAGCGACTAAAAAATCAAACGGCACCCAGCGCCTGGCCGAGATCGGCGATCAGGTCTTCCTTGTCCTCGATCCCGACCGAGAGCCGCACCAAGCCCGGCGTAATGCCAAGCCGCTGGCGATCCTCGTCACTCAGCGCGGCATGTGTCGTGCTGGCCGAGTGCGACGCCAGCGATTCCACGCCGCCCAGCGACTCTGCATTCAGGAACAGCTTTAAGGCGCCGAGGAAGCGGCCGGCTCGATCCTCGGTGCCTAGATCAAAGCTCATCATCGACCCGAAGCCCTTTTGTTGTCGGGCCGCCAGCTCGTGCTGCTGATGCGTCTTCAATCCGGGATAAGCCAGCCGGGTGAGCTTCGGTTGCGTCGCAAGGAATTCTGCCACTGCGCGGCCATTCTGTTCATGCGCCTTCATGCGCAACGGGAGCGTCTTGATGCCGCGCAACACCAGGAAGGACTCGAACGGGGAAAGAATGCCCCCGGCTGCTTTTTGCACCAGCAAAAACCGCTCCTTGTGCTCCGGTTTGGAACCAATCAATGCTCCGCCCAACCCATCCGAGTGGCCGTTCAAGAACTTGGTCGTCGAGTGCATCACAATATCCGCGCCCAGCGCCAGCGGACTTTGCAGCACCGGCGACATAAACGTGTTGTCGACGCTCACTTCAACGCCATGCGCGTGGGCCAGGGCGCTCACCGCCTGAATGTCGGTCAGGGACATGATGGGGTTGGTCGGCGTCTCCACGTGAATGAGCCTGGTCGACGGCTTGATGGCCGCTTCCACCGCTTTCAGATCGCCCGTGTCCACATACTCAATTTCGATGCCATAATTGCGCACCACAAGATTGAACAGCCGCTGCGTGCCGCCATACACGTTGTGCGAACAGATCACGTGATCGCCCGCGCTGAGCGTGGCCACCAGGGCATAGATAGCCGCCATGCCGCTTGCAAAGGCGTGGCCGCTGAAGCCGCCTTCGAGGACCGTCAAGGCTTCTTCGAGGCGGCCGCGGGTTGGATTGCCGGCGCGCGAATAGTCAAAACCTCGGTCCGTGCCGATACCGGTCAGCTCAAACGTCGAAGAAAGATAAACAGGCACGTTCACCGCGCCCGTCAAAGGATCAGGATATTGGCCGGCATGGACGGCAAGGGTCGAGTATTTGTATTCAGGCATGAGGCAGCTTTGGCTCCTAGTTTCCAGCCTCTAGCTTACCGTGCCAGGGCCTGGCGCCGCTGAACTCCGGGCCAAGATCCGCGACAGCAGACCGGGGTTCCCCGGCTCCATTTTGGCTTGACTCACCCCGGCGCGAATCACCGCGGCTTGCCTCCCCTCCGGCTTGACCGCGGCAACGCTGGGAACGGACGAGCCTGCCCCCCGGAGGCCTACTTCCCGCTGACGCGCAGCAGCAGAACCCCATGAGACGGCACCGCTGCCTGATACGCGCCGCCGGCAAACTTAACATCCCGGTGCGCCCAGACATCCCGCGCCTTGTTCACCTCGCCCAGTCCAAGGTCACTGGCCTTCACCGTAGCCTGGGCGGCGGAGGTTCCAAGGTTTACCACCCCCACAGCGACGCTCCCGTCCGCCAGCGGCTTGACCCACCTCTCCAGGTCCCCGTTCTTCACGGGCGAAGCCTGCTTGCCCAGCAGGTCCTGGTCAATCGCAATCACTTCCTTATTCAGCAGGATCGCCCTGGTCGCATCCGTCATGCTGCGCACATCGTTGCCCGCCAGCAGCGGCGCAGCAACCAACGCCCACAGGCTCATGTGGGCGCGATACTCATCGTCCGTCATGTGCCCGTTGCCAATCTCCAGCATGTCAGGGTCATTCCAGTGTCCGGGCCCGGCATAGGGCGCCGTGGCGACCTGCTTCTCCACGTTTTCGATCATGCTGTCCCATGAATCGCGGATATCCCCGGTCGTCCGCCATAGATTGCCGCCCACCGCCGGGCCCCACTTCTCCACGTTCCCCCACCCGTACTCGCACAGGCTGTAGACGATCGGCTTGCCGGTGGCCTGGAGTGCGGCTCCCATCTCCTGGTAGATCGGCTCGAGGTCGTCGTTCTCGTAGATGTTTCTCGCGCTGCACCAGTCGTACTTCAGATAGTCGACACCCCAGTCGGCGAACGTCCTGGCATCCTGCTTCGCATGCCCATAGCTGGCTGGATAACCGGCGCAGGTGCGCGGCCCGGGCGAAGAGTAAATCCCCAGCTTGAGCCCCTTGGAGTGCACATAGTCCGCGAGTGCCTTCATATCCGGGAACTTGTGGTTCGGCTGCAGTTTGCCCTCCGCATCGCGAACCCCCTGCCACGTGTCGTCGATGTTCACATAGAGATAGCCCGCGTCGCGCATCCCGCTTGAGACCATCGCATCGGCCATCGTCCGCACCGTCTGGTCGTCGATCCTGCCGGCAAAGAGGTTCCAGCTGTTCCAGCCCATCGGCGGCGTTCTGGCCAGCCCGTTGTCCGCCACCCGCTCAAGTGGCGGAGGCGCAATATAGCTCACCGTCGGAATGTCGTCCCCCGCGGTGGCCGGCTTGGCCAGCACCGGATGCCGCCCGCGTTCCATGCCGTGCAGTTCTCCATTCACCAGCTCGCCGGTCAGATAGGCCGTCTCTGGCTGCCATGGCGCGAAAAGCTCGAAGTGGCCGCCCGTAACCGTGCCCTTCAGTTGAACGGCGTAATCCAGGTTCTTCAGCGTCCCGGTCAGTTCGTTGCCATTCTGCTTCAACTCCAGAATCCACTTCTGCTGCTCGCCGTTGTCCAGCGTTTTGCCGGGCTGCGTCCACCGCCCGTTCAGGTCTTGCCCGAATCCAGCCGCCGCCAGAAACAGAACCCAAGCCAGCCATGCTGCCCGGTTCCCAGTGGATTTTAGCCGTCGGTCCTTGACTTTCCGCTTGCCTGCCATCGCTCATGTCCTCCCCAGCAGCTCTTCCGGGCGCAGTCCTTTTTGGCACCCTGCGGGAGCCGTCCCTGCAACGCGAACAAATTGTAAACGATTACCGGGAAGGCCGGACCTGGAGGTTATGCGGGCGCTCGATTCCGAGCCTTTACATGCCGCCTTCGAAGATCTTCTTCGACAAATACCGTTCGGCGGAGTCCGGAATGATGACGGCGATCCGCTTTCCCAAACCCAGTTCCCGGGCCAGCGCAACCGCGGCAAAAACAGCCGCGCCGGAGCTTGATCCGCCAACGAGCCCCTCTTCTGCGGCCAGCCGCCTGACCATCGCGAAAGCCTCCAGATCGTTGACGGCGACAATCCGGTCGCAAACATCGCGATGAAACGTCTCCGGAATGAAGCTTACGCCAATGCCCTCAACCTTGTGCTTGCCTGCCTGGCCGCCCTGGAGAACCGAGCCCTGCGTCTCAACGGCGACATTGACCACGGCCGGATTCTGCTCTTTCAAAAACCGAGCCACGCCGGAGAAAGTCCCGCCCGAGCCAACGCCGGCCACAAACCCATCCACGCGCCCCTCCATCTGCTCCCAGATCTCCTGAGCCGTAGTGTCGTGATGGAACTGCGGGTTGGCCTGATTCTGAAACTGGAGCGCCGTAAAGGAGCCGGGGATGGCTGCGCCGGCCGCGCGCGCCCGCTCAATGGCGCCGGCCATGCCCTCGTCCTCGGGCGTGCGGGTCACCTCGGCGCCAAAGCCGCGCATCAGGATGCACTTCTCCTCGGCGAATCCCTCCGGTACAAACAGCTTCACGGTATATCCGCGATTGACCCCGATCAGTGCCAGCCCCACGCCGGTGTTGCCCGCAGTGGCTTCAATGATGGTGGAACCGGGATGCAACAGTCCGCGCGATTCGGCGTCGAGAATCATGCCCAGCGCGGCGCGGTCCTTGATGCTGCCGCCCGGATTCAGGAACTCGAGCTTGGCGAACACAGCCGCGGCCGGCTCCGGCGCCAGCCGGCCCAGTTCGAGCATGGGCGTATTGCCCACCAACTTTGTGATATCGGTAGAGACGCGGAGCGAGGAGGTCGTTGAGGCAGCTGGCATGACAGATTCAAGTCTATAACGGCTGGAGGCGGCTGCCGGAGTTCTCAGGGAGGTCGAAACGCTGAAAAAACCCGCCCAGCTCGCAGCTCGTCCTAATCCCGACCTAAATCCTATTTTTTATCTGCCCCGGTCTCTTTTTTCTGCGGCCGAACCACCGGAAAATACCCCGTCCGGGTCCGCACCGACAGTTTGCCCATGCCCTTGGCTTCGGCTTTTACCAGCACACGGCGAAACCCCGGCTCGGTGGTGGGCTTGGTCGAACGGTAGCCAATCGTGTACTGGTTGCGAATATCCCGCGCCACCTCAGCGGCAATCTGGTCAATCTGCTCAATCGACCTGGGAAAAAAGGCGATCCCCCCGGTTTCTGTCGAGAGCATTTCCAGGGCCCGCTGCGCATGGCGTACCTCACCGTGGCTCATCTCGTCGCCGAACAGCAGCCCGATCGAATAAATCACCGGCCCGGACAGCTGTTGCACCCGGCGAATCGTCTGCTCCAGATTGAGCGTGGACGCATTGTCCTCCCCGTCGGTGATGAGAATCAGCACCTGCTTGGGCCGCTTGGCGTCGGCCGCCAGCTTGTCCGCCGATGCAACCACTGCGTCGTAAAGCGCCGTGCCGCCGCGCGACTCGATATGCCCCAGCCCATCACGCAGCTTGTTCACGTCGGAGGTAAACTCCTGGTCGATGAATGCCTCGTCCGAGAAGTTGACCACGAAAGCCTCGTCCTGCGGGTTGGATGCCTCGATCAGATCCAGAGCGCTTTTGTTCACCGAAGGCCGCTTGCGCGACATGGAACCCGAATTATCGACCACCATGGCAATCGAGACAGGAAGATCGGTGTGCTGGAAGCTGAGGATGGTCTGTTTGGTCCCGTCCTCGTAGATTTCGAAATTCTCCTTCTTCAGGTCGGGAACCAGCCGGTTTCCTTCAATCACGGTCGCGTTCAGCGCCACCTCTTCCACATCGGTGTGCAGAACAAACGTCGTTCCCTCTTTGCGGATGACTCCTGCGTCCGCACTTGATGGCTCAGCGTCCGGTGAGCGTACCGGGTCGCGATCCACCGTCAACGGCGGAGCCTGTTTTGATTGCGTGGTGGCGGCAGGCGAGGGCGAGGGCGGCGCCGCCTGTTGTGCGCCGAGCGCAAGTGTCGCTCCGGCAAGATAGATTAGCAGAACCAGGTTATTGCAATGGCGCATAGTAGCCGGTGCGAGCATGGACGGTCAGCGGAGGTAATCCCTGAGGCGGATTCACCTTCACTTTCACTTTACGCCACTTGCCATCGCGGGTCAGATCCTTGGGGCGGTAGCCGATTACGTACTGGTTGCGCAGTTCGGTGGAGATTTTCTCTGCAATGTCGCCCATTTCGCTGATGTCGTCGACCCGGAAAAGCCGTCCGCCGGTCTCTTCGCTCATGTCGTTCAGCAGCAGCGGCCCGGTGCGCTCTTCCGGAGTGGGTGCGTACGGGTCAAAGATGCCGATCGAGTAGATTTCCACATCCGACTCCCGCACCTGTGACCGGACTTCGCCCTCCGTATAGCGGGAACGATTGTCGCCGCCGTCGGAGACCACCAGCAATGCCTTGCGCTCGTGCCGCGCGTCTTTCATTTTAGCCACGCCGAAGTAAATCGCATCGAGCAGCGCCGTGCGGTGGCCGCTGCGCACCGTGGCCAGCCGCGCCTGAATGTCTTCCACCGAGGCGGTGAAGTCTTCAATCAGCTCCGGCCGGTCATTGAATCCAATGACAAAAAATTCGTCCTGGGGGTTGGCCGTCTTGATGAACTGCAGAATCGACTCGCGCGCCCGGACAAGCTTCGATGACATCGACCCCGACAGGTCGAAAATAATGCCGATCGAAACCGGCGCGTCTTCGCTGGCGAAGCTGGCGATCTTCTGCTGGCCATTGTTCTCATAGACCCCAAAGTCTTCCTGCTCCAGGCCGGTCACCAAGCGGTTCATGGGGTCGGTCACGGTGACCGGAACCAGCACCATATCCACGTTCATGCGGATGCGCGATCCGGGATGAATCTTCAGCGCATCCGGCCCGGTGGCGGCCGGCGCTTCGGCACCATGGGGCTCGGCAGTTCCCGGAGTCGCGGTCGACGGCGGAGGCACATGGACCTTATTGAGCTGGTCGTCCTGGGCCTGGATGCGCGCCATAGAAAACAAGGCCGCGAGCGTGCACAGCAAACCGATGCGCTGCCAGGGGCGCCGCCCGCGTGGCTCGCTTGATACTTTGCGCTCTAATCGAAGCGTCGTCATGCTCCGTCCCCTAGGATTGAACGCGATAGTAGCACGGATGGCGCTCGGCTGGTATCCCGCTTTTGTCATTGCTTTGTCAACGTTGCATCGTTGATTCCAGTGAGACCGAAAGCCCGGATCCTCTTTGTTTGGCTCTGGGATACAATCGAGCCTGAGCGCACACCTGGTCCCTGCCCGTTGCCGGTTGGACTCCCGTACGCGCCATCCGCAACTTCGCTGGGGGCAGTTCCTTCCATATGGCCCGCGTTTATCCATTCCGCGCCTGGCGCTTCAGTCCATCCCCGGTCCGCCTTCAGGACGTGGTCACCTACCCTTGCGAGAGGAATTCCCCGCCTATCGGGAAGGCCTTCTACCGGCGCAACTCCTTCAACCCGGCGCCTATCCTCCTTGAGCTTCCCCAATTCTTCGATGCCGAGCCTGGCGATAGCGTCTACTGCCGCGCGGCCCATAACTTTCAGGCCGGGCTCGAACCGGGCATCTTCCCCAAACCTTTCAGCGGCCTGGCGATCTATGCGCTGGATTAAAACTCTCCGCAGCACCGGCGTCCGAAGCTGCTCCCTGGGAGCCCTGGTCGCGGCCAGCGCGGCCATCTCTGCCGGCGCGCAGACCCCTTCCACCACGCCTCCGCCGGCTGTGTCACGACCGGCGCCCGCATCTCAGCCGCCGCGCTTCCTCGTCGTGCTCGACGCCGCCCACGGAGGCGACGACTTCGGCGGCCGTCTGGCGGACGAGCCCGAGAAGAGTTTCGCGCTTGCGCTGAGCGTCCGCCTGCGCTCGCTTCTGGCGGCGCGCGGCATTCAAGTCGTTACGACCCGTGAGTCCGACGTCACCATGGATGCCGCGCACCGTGCCGAGATCGCCAACCGGGCCAAAGCCCAGGCCTGCCTCAGCCTGCACGCATCAGAAACCGGCTTCGGAATTCACCTTTTTGCCTCTTCACTGCCTCCCGTACCGGCCAGCCGCATTCCTGCCTGGCAGACCGCGCAGGCCGCCTGGGTTACGCAGAGCCTGGCGCTCGCCGGCGTCCTCAATTCGGCCCTGCTCCACGCCGGCCTTCCGGTTACGCTTGGCCGCACCGCCCTGCCGGAAGTCGACAGCATGACCTGCCCCGCCATCGCCGTGGAAGTTGCGCCGAACAAAGCCGCCGACGCGAGCTCCGCCACCGATCTGGACGTCCCTGCCTACCAGGCACGCGTCGCCGAAGCCTTGGCCGCCGCCTTGCTCGAGTGGAAGACCGAGGTGCAGCAGCCATGATCGCCCGCTACCAGACCATCCTCTTTGCCGTGCTTCTGATCGCCTCGATAGCTATGGGCGGTATTCTCTGGCACCTCCGTGATCGGGCTCACCAGCGCCTGATCGCCGGCGAGGACTCGGCCCCCACAAAAGCGCCCCAGGTCGCCCCCGCCGAGCAGGCCACGCTGCTCGTGGCCAACGACGCCGACAACTCCCTTCTTTCCGAAGAGCAAACCCTGCCTCTGCCCGAGGACGCCGAGTCCCGCGCCCGCGTCATCGTGGGCAAGCTGCTCGACCTTTATGCAACCGCCGACGCGACCCACCCGGTTCCCGGCGGCGCCAACTCGGTCGCCCAGATCTTCCTGCTTCCGCTCCCGGCCCAGTCCGCACCCAGCCGCGAATCACGGCCTGCTGAAACCAGGCCACAAGCATTAAGACCAAGCCCGGACGGCCCCGAACTCGCGGTAGTTAATTTCACGCCCACCTTCGTGGCCAACCATCCTTCCGGCATTGAATCTGAAACGCTCACTGTGCTTTCCATTTGCGGCACCCTGCACGCCAACCTGCCCCGCGTCACCCAGGTTCGATTCCTGGTCGACGGTCAGCCCCACGCCACTCTCGCCGGCCACGCCGACCTGACCCGCACCTACCTGGCCACCGATGCGGTCCCCACGGCCGGAGCCCATCCGTGAGCCAGACCGTGAGCCAGCCGGGGAGGCGGGATTCAGCCAATCCCCCCACCATTGGCGTGTTTGATTCCGGCTTCGGCGGCCTCACCGTTCTGCGCGCCCTCATGCATCGGCTGCCCGGCGCAAAGTTCGCTTTCCTGGGTGACACCGCCCGCCTGCCCTACGGCTCTAAATCCCGCCGCACCATCGCCCGCTATGCAGCCGAGAGCGCCCAATTCCTGGCCAATGAGCAGGGTGCCCAGTTCCTGGTCATCGCATGCAACACCGCGAGCGCCCTGGCTCTGGACGCTATCGAGGACGCTGTGTCCGTCCCCGTTCTCGGCGTTATCGAGCCGGGAGCCGAGTCCGCCCGCGCCGCCTCGGAAACCGGCGATGTGCTGGTCATCGCTACCGACGCCACCGTGCAAAGCCACGCCTACGCCGGCGCCTGCCGCGGCCTCGGACTACGCGCTCTTGAGAAGGCCTGCCCCTTGCTCGTTCCCCTGGTCGAAGAGGGCTGGGTTGACCCTTCCAGCGCCATGGGCGGGGTGACCTCGGAAGTGATCCGCATTTATCTCGGCGAGCTGATGGAACAAGCCTCTACTGCCGGTTTGAACCCGGACGTCCTGGTTCTTGGCTGCACCCACTATCCCCTTTTGCACAGATTTTTCGAAGCCGAGGTCCCGGCGGGCATCCGCGTCATCGACTCCGCCCAGGCCACGGCTGAAACCGCCGGCCGGCGCATCGAAGCGCAGCTTGGCTCCGCCAAGCAAGGCCATGCCGAAAACACCTCGATTCGCTGCTTCGCCACCGACTCGGTCGACAAGTTCGAGCGCCTCGGTTCCCGCTTTCTCGGCCAGCCAGTGGGCCGAGTTGAACTGGTGGACCTCGGCGGCTAAGTCCGACCTCTCGCCGATGCCCCACTCCGCTGCTGCTATCCTGTTAATTCGAATGAACCGGCCTGTCATCCGCACTCTATGGCCGCTGGAGGAACAAAAAAAAGCATGATCGATCTGGCGGGTAAGACGGCCGTAGTCTTCGGGCTGGCCAACAAGCGCTCCATCGCCTGGGGGATTGCCCAACGGCTTCACGCCGCCGGCACGACCCTGGCCATCTGTTACCAGAACGAGCGGATGAAGTTGGAAGCCCAGGGCCTCATCGGCGAATTGCCCGGTGCCGCCGGTTTCCAGTGCGACCTGTCCAGTGACGCGGAGATTGAGACTCTGTTCGCGACACTCAAGGAAAGATTCGGCAAGCTCGACATCCTGGTCCACGCCGTAGCTTTCGCGCCCGCCGCCGACATGCATGCCGAGTTCATCAACACCAGCCGCGACGGCTTCCGCACCGCCATGGAAGTCAGCGTCTTCTCGCTCATCGCTGTCAGCCGTGCAGCGGCTCCGCTGATGACCGAGGGCGGCAGCATCATGACCCTCAGCTACTATGCCGCCGAGAAGGTCGTTCCCAATTACAACGTGATGGCCGTAGCCAAGGCCGGTCTCGAATCCACGGTGCGCTACCTGGCCTGGAACCTGGGCGGGAAAAACATCCGCGTCAACGCCATCTCCGCCGGCCCCATCAAAACCCTGGCCGCCCGCGGCGTCGGCGACCTGAGCGAGATGATGCGCGCCCACGCCGAGCGGGCCCCCCTGCACCGCAACGTCGACCAGCTCGAAGTCGGCGGAGCCGCCCTCTTCCTTGCCAGCGACCTCGCCAGCGCCATCACCGGTGAAGTCATGTACGTCGACTGCGGCTACAACGTGATGGGCTTCTAGGCAACCCAAGAGCGACAAACCAACCCGGCCGCCGGTCCGGCAAGTCCACCCAAACCCGCCTCGCAGTTGCGGCCTGTGACGATCGATCCTCAGCCGGAACGGCCGACGCCGATCTTTACCGTCCCCTGCTCAAAGTCCCAGATTCAGCCGCGCACAGATTTCTCGCTCGCCGAATCTGGTGATGGCAAGAACCCGGCGGTTGCTGGCTGTTGCTATCCCTGCTGACCCACTTCCTAGCCTGGGCATGATGGAGAAGCGCGGCGCCCAATGTGCCGGCGATTTGCGGCCATATCCTGATCAAAGATTCTTGTTGATAAAAGTTTTCAGTTCCGTGATGCGTGCCTCATCGCGCTTATAAAACGTCCACTGCCTGATGCGCTTGCTTTGCAGGAGTCCGGCTTGAGTCAGGATCTTCAGGTGCTCGCTGGCTGTCGGCTGACTGACTCCCAGTTTTTCAGCAATGAGAAGGCCGCATACCCCATCGACCGCCAGATCTCCGTCAACTTGAGTACGGAAGTGCGCGATTGGATCCTTGAGCCAATCAAGAATCTCGATCCGCCGTTCGTTTGCCAAAGCTCGTGCTGCTTTTGCGATCGTCATATTGCTCTTTAGCTAACTGACGATATACTATCCCATTCGAGCAGCCCGCCGGAAAGCGGCGGGGGGCGAATCGAGAAAGGGCGTATGAGCAGCATTGAGGCACGAGTCGCCGGGGATCCAGAGATCGAAGTAGAGGAAATCAAGGCGGTCGAACGCCGCATTCGCGCCTACATTCGTCGTACACCAGTTATCGAGTTGAATGCCCAAGATTTTCGGCTTGGCGATTTTCGCCTGATCTTGAAAATGGAATCGCTTCAGTATGCAGGCTCGTTTAAAACAAGAGGAGCCTTCGCGAATTTCTGTCTCCGGGATATCCCGTCGGCGGGAATCGCCGCTGCTTCGGGAGGGAATCATGGTGCGGCAGTGGCATACGCAGCCATGACCTTGCGAGTGCCTGCGAGGATTTTTGTCCCCCGCATTTCCTCCCATGCCAAGATTCAGAGAATTCGCGATTGCGGGGCCGATCTCGTGATCACCGGCGATTGCTATGCGGAGGCACTGGCAGCGTCTGAAGATTGGGTACGCGAGTCCGGCGCCCTGCCGATCCATGCGTTCGATCAACGCGAAACGTTATTGGGGCAAGGAACCCTAGCGTTGGAATTTCAGGAACAAGCGCCCACACTGACTTCGATACTCGCTTCGGTCGGAGGTGGTGGTCTCATCGGTGGAATCGCAGCCTGGTACCAGCATCGAATCAATGTCATCGGTGTCGAACCTGAAGGCTCGCCCACGCTGACGAAGGCTTTAGAAGCGGGTGCGCCCATCGATGCCGAGGCGAGCGGAATCGCCGCCGACTCGTTGGCTCCCCGGAGGATAGGCGAACAGGTATTTCCTATCGCCTCGCGGTACGTGAGTTCAGTTTATCTGGTCACTGATGACGACATTCGTAGTGCGCAGCGCGCGCTCTGGGAGAACCTTCGCATCGTCGCAGAACCGGGTGGGGCCGCGGCATTTGCGGCCTTACTCTCCGGTAAGTACAGGCCTGCGGCAGGTGAGCAAGTCGGAGTCGTTATCAGTGGCGGCAATACTGTCGCGGTGAACTTTGATCTTCAGGAAAAGCGATGGAATGCCTAGCTCTGCCTGACAGTCTTGTCGGCACCGCAAACGACCCTGGGTTGAAAGGGATGTGATCGCCGCGCTGGACTGCGAAGATATATGCGGCGGCTGGCAAGTGGAGAGATTGAGTTGCTGGATCGTTCGGCGAAGGCACCGGGCGTGCTCCCCGGGGATGTCGACACGAACGAACGGCATTTGAAAGAGTTGCTCCAACAGCATCACAGCCAGCCGGTCAAATGCAATTGCTGAGAACCCCGCATTTTCCGAACCATTGCAAATGACGAGCCGGGGAGGCCAATCCTTGATTTCGCAAACGTGTCAGCACCTGCTCCCATCTGCCCTGCTCGCTCTCCTTGTCGTATCCACTGGACACTCAACCGGCTCCGCAATAGAACAGTTCCAGAACCTCCAGGCGGAGCTGCGCCGGTCGCATGCAAACAACGATTGGCATTCAAATCTGGCCGCTGCCTCCCAACAGAAAGATCTGCTGAACGGAGCGCCAGAATCGCTGCTGGAAGTTGCCCGTGCCCAACTGCACATCCCGGATAACGACCGCGCATTTGATGCATTGGAGCAGGTTGCCAAGATGGGCCAGTCCGTTGATCTCCTTGCAATCTCGCCGGATTTCTCCGCGCTCGTCAATCATCCTCGCTGGACAAAACTGCAGAACGCCTTTGCGGCAAACCTGAGACCCCTGTCCCTCGCGACCACTGCGTTCCCGCTTTCTGACCCCGCACTGCTGGCCGAAGATGTGGACTACGATCCCGGCACAAGGCGCTTTTTCATCACCAGCATTCGTGAAAAGAAGATCATCTCGACCACCCGCACCGGATCCAGCATCGATTTTGCCAAGGCCCCCGACAATTGGCCAATCCTGGCCATCAAAGTCGATGCCGCACGATCGGTGGTGTGGGCAACCGAGGTTGCAATGCAGGGTCTCGCCTTCGCGCCTCAATCGGATTGGGGAAGATCTGCTGTGCTTTGTTTTGATCTGGAGAACGGAAGACTGCTGCGGCGCATCGAGGGCTCGCACGGAACCGCGCTGGGCGACATGGCACTGGCAGCCAACGGCGATGTCATCGTAAGCGACGGGGACGGTGGGGGTCTATACCGTGCCTCGCAAACGAGTAGCGAACTGACACGTCTCGATGATGGGGACTTCATTTCACCGCAAACTCCTGCCATCGATCCCGATGGCAAGCACATCTTCGTCCCCGACTATGTGCGCGGGATTGCTCAGCTGGAATTGGCAACGAAAAAGGTGCGCTGGCTTGCGATGGAAGGCAAGTTCGCGCTGAATGGCATTGACGGCCTGTACTTGGATCGCGGAAAGCTCATCGCAGTGCAGAATGGTACCTCGCCCGAACGCGTTGTCGTCTTCACGCTTGATGCCGGGCTAAGGAAAATCACATCCGAGAAAATCATCGAACGATCAACCCCCACCCTCGACCCAACCCACGGTGTAATCGTTGATGGCGACTTCTTCTACATAGCGAACTCCGGATGGGATTCCATCGATGACAAGGGGAACCAGAAGCCGGGAGCCAAACTATCCGTTCCACGCCTCATGCATGCGCGGCCGTAACTGATCTGCATTTTCATCTTGCATTCTCAACGGGATGCCAACTTCAGGAGCCACAATTCTCGCGGTTGGGTGCCCTCGACTCAGTTTGGTCGCTCCAGTACGGGCACAGGGCATCGCCGGCCAGAATCGCATGAGGATCAGGTTGGCTCAAATCGTGCCGTATCCCCGGGCGATTACTAGCACCGCCACGTATGTGGAGCACTTGCCTGGACCCACCTACGTGGAAACTTTCGATGCGGGGAATGGCGGTGTATTGGCGTCGCCGATCCGGCGGCATGTTGATGCTGCCGCCAGATCCTGATGACCTTGAAACCCACGAGCCTTCGAGTTCCAGTTGCTACCCGGCTGTCCGGGTTGGCAGAACTGATTCAGCAGCCGCAAACCGCGGCGCACAAGCAGGCTCGGTCAGCCGGCTCGTCCTGGCTTTAGCGAGAATCAAGCCTGTTCTTTTAACGAAACTGTAATCTTTCTCGCGTCGCCCCCAGCCGAAGTGATCGCAATTTCGCCGGTGGATTTCTTCTTGATGCTTTTGAATTTCTCGCCCCACTCCACCAGCACCAGCGCGTCGTCAGTCAGCAACTCATCCAGGCCCAGCGTTTCGAGCTGTCGCTCGCCTTCCAGCCGGTATACATCCAGATGAAACAGCTTCACCGCCTTGCCCTGCTGCGTGCCGTCATACTCGTGGACCAGCGTAAAGGTCGGGCTGGTCACTTCGTTCGCCTCGGCAGCGTCCAGCGCCTGCGCTATGCCCTTGACCAGCGTGGTTTTGCCGGTGCCCAGATCGCCGCGCAGGATGATCAGTTGCGGCGGCTTGAGCAGCTTGGCCAGCTTGCGCCCCACCTCGATCGTGTCTGCGTCGCTCCCGGTGGTGAACTCGTGCGTACGAACTGCCTCGGGAGGAACCTTGGTGGCGGCGGTGGCGGCATCGGTCATCGGTTAGCCTCGTTGGGAACACACGTCCGGCATGGATGCCACCGGCAGCCCCTGCAACCAAACATACCCGTTCTGGCCACGCGAATCAAAGCGAAAAGCCCGAGAAAGTTGTGGAAGGCCATCCGTGGCGAGCAAAGTATGCTCGTCCATGTGACGCACAGCGAGGTCGGCGGCCAGTCCATGAAGATAAACAGCGGCCTCGACTGCTCTGGCCGGATCGTCCGCATGTTGAGCCATCAAACCCGCCACCAGCCCGGTAAGCAGGTCGCCGCTGCCGCCCTTGGCCATCCCTGGATTTCCTGTGGTGTTCACAGCAACGCGCCCGTCGGGATGGGCAATCAGGGTTCGTGCGCCCTTGAGCACCAACGTAACGCCGAACCGACGAGCAAACCCGCGCGCCACCTCCAGACGGTTCGCCTGCACTTCGGCAACCGTTATTCCGGCCAGCCGCGCCATTTCACCCGGATGCGGCGTCAGCACGATGGTCCGCTCCTTGGCATACTCCACCAGCAGGTCCGGCTTGGCGGAGAGAATGTTCAAAGCATCCGCATCGATGACGGCGGGAATTTTCGTCTCCGACAAAAGTGCGGTCACGAACTTCGCCGTCGCCGGTGCCTGGCCCAGGCCCGGACCGATGGCCAGCACCGATTTGCCGACCATCAGCGCAGCCAGCGCCTGCGGCGCAAGATTCTCACCCAGCAGGCCGTCCGTTGGACCGGCAAAAAGGGGAAAGGTCATCAACTCCGGAGCAATGGCGGACACCTGCGCCAGCACGGCAGCCGGCACCGCAGCTGTGACCAGGCCGGCGCCACTGCGCAACGCGGCCAGCGCAGACATGGACGGCGCGCCGGAACGCCCTACTGATCCGCCGACCACCAGCACGTGGCCAAAATTTCCCTTGTTGGCAGAGGTCGCCCGAGGCAACTGAATCAGTTCCATGGACGAACCGGCCCAGCGCATGTTCAGCACAGAAACGACGGCTTCGGCCGGCGACCCGATGGGAGCGACCACCACAGGCTGATTCCAGCGCCGGGTCAGCTGCGCGAAGACATGCGCCGGCTTGGGCGCGGTAAACGTGATGACGGCATCTGAAGGAAACACCTCACCTGCTGCTGTCGCCTGGGTCGTATCGGCCGCCCAGCCTGAAGGCAGATCGATTGAAAGAAAAGGCGCATCACTCTGTCTGACCCAGGCAAGGGCCGCTTCGGCCACCCCCTTCAGCGGCGGTTTGAATCCGGTACCGACAATCGCGTCGACGATCAGATCCGCTTGAAGTGTCTGGTTGTGATTGACCAGCTCCCGGCCCGTCTGCACCACGTGCACGGTTCCCGCATTCGCACTGGCCAGCAACTCGCCCCAGGCAGTGACAACCTCGGGACCAAAGCCCTCCGGCGCGCCGAGCAGCAGCGTGGTTACCTGGAGGCCATCGGCAGCAAGCCGGCGAGCCGTCATCATACCGTCGCCGCCGTTGTTGCCGCGGCCGCAGAGCACCGTCACGCGGCGCGCTCCCGGAAAAGTTTGCCGAGCAAAGTCCGCGACGGCCGCTGCGGCAGCCCGCATCAGGTCAATGGAGGGAACGCCGAAGCGTTCTGTAGTTGCCCGGTCACAGGCCCCGATCTCGGCCGCTGAAAGAACATCCATGGCTTTCATGGTACCGGATGGGTGAGCCGGAGTTGCAACCTGCCGCGCGGAATTTGCTGGGATCAAATCCGCATCTGTGCAGGAGTCTGCCGGCTCACCTAAACTATCGGTGTCCGTGTTTGCGTCATGGACGACGCTCAACAGAGAGGTTGACTTTCATGCCGACCCAAAATGAAAAAGCACTTGCCTTTCGAGCACTTCACGAGCGTGACCGGGCCTTTATCATTCCCAACCCCTGGGACATGGGGACGGCGCGGATGCTCTCGTCGCTGGGATTCGAAGCGCTGGCCACCACCAGCGCGGGGTTCGCCTTTTCAAGGGGCCGGCTGGATTACCGTGTCGATCGCAAGGAAGTGCTGGCTCACCTTGCTTCGATGGTCGCGGCGACTTCCCTACCGGTAAGCGCCGATCTGGAAAACGGATTCGGCGATGAACCAGAGGTTACCGCGGAAACGATCAAGCTCGCAGCCTCTGCCGGGGTTGTCGGCGGATCAATCGAAGACGCGACCAGCCGGACTTCGGAGCCTATCTACGAGTTGGCGCAGGCGGCCGATCGTGTTCGCGCGGCGGCAGAGGCGGCGCACACACTTGCATTTCCATTTACGCTCACGGCGCGATGTGAAAACTATCTGGTGGGCCGCGCCGATCTTCGCGACACAATTCATCGTTTACAGGCTTACCAGGAAGCGGGCGCGGATGTGCTTTACGCGCCGGGGATCAGGTCCAAAGAAGATATTGCCGCCGTGGTCAGTTCGGTCGACCGGCCGGTGAATGTCCTGATGGGGTTGGAAGGCGTACGGTTGAACCTCGCTGAACTGTCGGCAATTGGCGTGAAGCGGATCAGCGTGGGCAGCGCTCTTTCGCGGGCCGCGCTGGGCGCTTTTCTTGTCGCCGCGAACGAGATGCGCGATCACGGGACGTTCAGCTTTGTCGATGGCGCTGCGAGCTCAGCTCAGATCGGGGCGCTCCTGAAGAACTTCGACGCATGAAGCGGGGCGGCAAAGGATCGAGGGCTCAGCGATTGAGCAAGGAAAGACCGATTGCATCTTCATCGAGCGATCGTTTGAGGGTTGAGATGGTGACGAATGCCCGCACCAAAAGCGCACAATTGCTTTCGGCAGTCGTGCTGCTGATTGCGCTGAGTCGGTTTTCGACCGCCTGCCAGAGAGCGCAAAACGGGAACCAGGTCGAAAACCCGGCACAGCAGGAACGAATGATCCAAGCGCTGCGGGATGCCTATGCGGCCTTCAATCGGGGAGACATTGACGCGGCTGTGAATCCCCTTGATGAACACATCGAGTGGACCGAACCGGACTCTTTTCCAGGCGGCGGCACGTATCATGGCCGCGCGGGCGCGCACCGATATCTTGCCGAGTCGCGGGCCCGGTTGGCGGAAGGGACCAGCGAGCCTGAGAAGTTCATTGTTGCGGGCAATCGCATTGTGGTGTTTGTTCGTGCGAATGTCCGTCCCAAAGGCAGCAATGAGTGGGTCGATCTCCGGGTGGCCGACGTGTACACCGTCCGCAAAGGCAAGGCGATCGACATGCATGCCTTTGCTGACCGGCAGGAAGCTCTACGCTGGGCCGGCGCGGTCGAGGTGAATTAGCTGATTGCTGACTGGAATGCGCAACCAACAAAAGCAAGCCGACATGCCCGCTCGCTCGAATTCGAACGGGCGGGCATGCTTCTCCCCGGTCTTTCTGTCGGCTACTGCACGATCAGCGTGACGGTCTGGCTTTCGAAGATCGTTCCTCCCATGCCCGGCTACGACGAGTCCCTGCCGATCATCTTCACCCGCGATCAGATCGCAAGCATTCTGGGTGCTGCCGGTCCCTACATGCACCTCGCAATCGGCCTCGCCTTGAAGTGCGGGCTCGGCGAACAGCAAATCTGTTCTCTCGAATGGGCCGATATTCACCGCCAGGACAAGGTGCTGCGTGTATCGAGCAAACCCGCCTACGGGTTCCGAGTCAAGGATTCTGAACAGCGGAATATTCCGCCGCCGGACGATCTTCTGGCCGAACCCCTTACCTATTAATTCCGAGATCCACTCCAGAGGGCGGCCTTCCATCGTATCCCGAACTTACCCCAAATCCACCTCCTGCGGCTTTGCGTGAATGTGTCTCAATGGAATGGACCGAGCGTCTTACACGACATTCCGGGCGATTGCCTCGCCCGGAATGATCAACGGGTATCCAACTGGCCATCCACAACAATAAGCTGCTTGGCGAGCGCACTGGGACCGTCCAGCGTCTCTGCACTAACATGAACCTGATAGGAGCCCGGGTGGGTGAAAGTATGTTGCGTTCGCTCACCATTTCCAGAAGCGCCATCGCCGAAATCCCAGGTGTAACCAAGTAATGGGTTGGTAGTAGAAGGACCCTCGACTTGGAAGCTTATGGGTTGACCGACTTGGGCTGCCTTGCTGGACACCACAGCGATGCTCGGGACAGTGACCGGCAAACTGGTATCCACCAAGCGAATCAGGCGCACGGAGTGCGCCGGCTGCTCAACCTGAATAACATCGGACCCCAGGCTGACGCCAGGCGCCGAGAATACCTCGTTTGCCTGCCAGTTATTTCCTGAGATGCCAAGCAGACTGAGAGGAACCTCATGCGTTCTGGGTGAATCAGTCCAGTTAAAAATAGCCACCATACCCTGACGCCGGCTTTCGCGTATCCAGAAGAGTGAAGGTTGCAGGTCTTCCGGGAGATAGCTCATCAGGTCAAGCGGTGTCGCGGAACGACTCAAGCGCACCAATTTCAACAGATCCGGATTTGTCAGCAATGCCAAACGGTCGGGCTCAGTTCCTAGAGAAGGAAGATCGTCGCCGTCCTCGAACATACCTCCAGCCATGGCCGATAGGGTGATTGCTGCTTTAGCCTCTTCCAAGGTGACCGGCTTCAGCTCGCCCCAATGCGGATCCTTGCTTCGGTAGTTCGACACGCAGAAAACATCCGGATCGGCTATGTAGAAATTATGATTCATATAGAAACGAGCAGCGATGCCCGTCGCAGCATCAAATGTCCCCTTAAATGAGTGCTCAGTATCGTTTGATAGGCGTCCTGTATCCACGATGCCAACCGGGGCAAGCATGGGACTGCCGTCCTTATCGAGAATGACGTTATTCCCTACCGATTCGCGAATGATACGGAGCCCGATTCGCACCGCCTCGATGGCCGAAGTATTGGGACGGAAGTGACTGCCCTCAACTGCGGAAGACTCCATAAAATCTAATTTAACGTAGCCAACGCCCCAGCGATGAACCATGGTGGAGTATGTCTCGCGAAGATATGCCTGCGCTCCTGGGTTCGTGGTGTCTAACGCATAAAGCCGACCAATCAAAATAGGCTCGCCCTGTTCATTCTGAACGAGCCAATCCTTATGGTTCTCGTACACCCACGAACGTTCGGAAACCTCGAACGGGGCAGTCCAGATGCCCAGCGTCAAGCCATCGCGTGCTATATGACGAGCGGGGTCCTCCATGCCATGCGCGAATTTTATGGGGTCCGTAGTTATGTACTCGCCTCTTGCGATATCGTACCCTTCATCGATATGCAGATAGCTATAACCGGACGACAGAAGATGAGTTGCAAGCCAATCTGCGGTAGTGGTTACCAGTCCATCCGAGACCCCGTTATAATAGGCAGTCCAACTCCACCATCCCCATGGCGCAGTTCCCTGCACTCGAGCGTTATTGATGATTCGCACTGCCTCGCCATATTCCCGAAGGCTCTGCAAGTAATCGCCGCGGGTCGATATCTCAAGCTCCTCGGAATCGAGCTCGCCAGCTGGAGGAACTTCCAGCCTAAGGAAGATATGATCCTGCGGCCGATTTCTGTCGAGCGACTTGGCGGCAGTAAATTCCGTCGTGCCTTCGTCGTCGATCGTGTATTCAGCGGTTGTCAAGTGATAGACCGTGAGCCATTTGTCGGAGGTGAGTGCTCCGGAAAAGAAACTCATCTTAGACTGCGTATTGTAAAGAAGCTGGCTGCCGGCAGCGATGTGTGCAGCATAGGGCATGTCCGGAAACTCTCGAATCCTGACTTTCGGCGTATCTTCACTAAAGCTGTCGGATAGCACGCGCGTCCCCGCCACACTGCCCATCAGGCTCGCCACCCCTGAATCGACAGCATCAAGGATGCGGATGCGGGAGAGATGGATTGGGAGTGCAGTCCGGTTCAAAACTAGAACCTTGATGGAAGCCCAATCCCGGTCCTGGTAATTCTTGATCACCAGCTCAAGGTCGGGGCATGCAGAACATCCGGAGTAGAGGATGGAAGTCTGCATGCCCTTGCCAAGGGCGTCGCTGAAGGGCGCTTCTGTACTGTGATGCAGTGGATACTCGGTCGAATATGACCATCGGCCATCTACTTCAACACCGATGCGTGAGCGAAGTAAAACTGGCGATGATGCAGCATTGCTAAGCCTCCAATAGGCGCCATCCGTCGCGATTTCGGTCGCCGACGCGAAAACGCACGTCAGCCACCCGCTCAGGACGATTACCAATCCACAAATCCAAGCATGGCGAATTCTTATCAGAAATATAATTTTAGACCTCCCTGGATCTCCCGTTGAGTAGAGGCGCTGCTTGGAAACCCAAAGTCGGAATTTCCATAGGTGAGATTGGTGGTGGTCAAGTTGGGGTGATTGAGGATGTTGAAGAATTCCGCCCTGAACTCCAGGTGCGTGGGTCCCGAAATTGGGAACTCTTTGAGGAGTGAGCTATCCCAGGCAATTGTGCCGGGCTCCTGGATAATATTTCTACCCGCGTTGCCGAATGACCCAAGAGGTGGATCGGTGAAGGCGCACGTGTTAAAGAGCGTACCCGGCATGCAATGTTTTCCGTTTGGATTGCCGATCAGGTCAGGATTCTGGCTGCCGTCAGAATTTGCGAAGTTTGCATTCCCATCTGAAGCGGTATACCAGTTTCCGGTCTGAAATGTGAGAATACCAGCGGTCTGCCATCCTCCCAGGATCTCGTTGGCGGCTCTTGGAAGTCTGGCGCCAAATTCCCTGCCGGTCCCAAAAGGAAGGTCATACGCATAACTGAGCACAAGCCGTTGCCTGATATCAAAGTCGGAGTTTCCGTAGTCTTGCGACGGAAACTGCCGGAAGTCCCTCGGGGAGCTGTTGTTGTTCGATTCGAGGTTTGCCGAGGAGGCATTGTCAAGCGAATGTTGCCATGCATAACTGGCGAGAAACTCGATGCCTTGCGAGTATCGCTTTTCCAGACGTGCCTGCAAACCGTTATACGATGAATACCCTTGCGTGCTGAGTTCAGGGACCTCATTATTAATCAGAGGATAAGGACGACGCGGCGCCAAAGGCGCTGAGGGATTAGCAGACGGTGTGGCCTGATTGCCATTGAAGAATGTGTAAAGATGGGTTCCCTTAGAACCTGCGTAGCTGACTTCCAACAAAGTGCTGGAAGGAAGTTGATATTGGAACGAACCATGCCACTGTTGAAAATAAGGAATTTGCATCTGCTGGCTCATTGAAACAAGAGCTGGACTGTCGGGATCCGCTAAGGCATCTGAAGGTATGCCAACCGAAAGCACTGAGACTTGCGCATTGGCGCAGTTCAAGGCTCCAAGCGCGGGATTAGAGGAAGGCGCGCTACAGTTTGGCTCGAAGTACTGAGACTGATTGAAGGGCGGGTTGTAACCGGGACTAGGGTTCGACCATGGACCGTTTTCATACCCAGTCCAGAAAAGACCATAGCCGGCACGGAAAACAAGTCCCGGCCTGATGCCATAAGACAGGCCAATGCGAGGCGACCAGGCGTTGTAATGTTGTGGAATCAGGCTCTTACTCCCAGTAGCACTCAAGGTTATAAGTGGGTCAAGGCTTGCCGGCAACTGCACATTCTTTCCGGTAGGAACATACAGTACGCCATTATTGATGTCAAAGTTCCCCATATTGTCATCGCTTTCGTGAACATTGCCGAAGTAATCCCAGCGGAGACCGGCACTTAAAGTGAGATTTGGAGTGACGCGATAATAATCTTGCGCGAACAAGCCCTCGACTGCTCGGACATAGTTGATAGTGATGATGTTGGTGATCTGCGTCTGCGCGGCGATGCCGAGTAGCATAGAGGCTACTGCATCTCCGCCCGTCCCTGGAGCTGCTGGGTTGTCACTGAATTGAGGACTGAACCCAAAATCACCCCTAGCCGCGTTTGGCTGTTGGATGGAAAAGACCTGAGGCAAGGCATCGAAACCTACCTTCATGGTGTTCCAGCCGTGAATCGAGGTCAGCGTGTCATTGTACTCAAATGTATGCTGCTTTTCGATTGTCGGGAGGTCTGAGTGCGTGCCGAGGCCTGAATAGCCGCTGAAATCAAACTCGGGGAGGCCTCCATTGAAATTTGCCGTGCTGAAAGGAATTCCGGGGATGCCGGTCAGCGTGGTACCGTTCGTCAGGTAAGCCCATGGGTAGCGATGCGAGTTGATTCGGTTATAGCCGAATCGAATTTCATTTACGGTTTTGGGACTAAACACGTATGTGTCGCCTATCGCGATGCCGTCATATCTAAAGAACTGAAGCCCTGCGTTAAAACTTGGGCCATAACCGCCGGTGGCTTGGAAAATAGTAGGAATCGTCGATGGCTGAGATTCAAAACTATAGCGTCCAAAAATCCGGTTCTTTTCCGAAATGGTTTGATCGACGCGTGCATCGACGTTGTTCTGGCTGGTGCTCTGCACCGGCTGGGACAAGAAGTTATCACCTGAGCCGGCAAGATTTGGCTGGCCCCACAGTTGACTCAGCACGGCTCCTGCCGGGTCGAATCGCGAAGAAGGCAGGATGTTGGAAGGTCGACCCTGCGCATCATAACCAAAAGGAACTCCGCATAAGCCAGTTGAGCTCGATGGGCTGGTCATGGTCTGCCGCGTGTCGAACATCTCGCCTTGATACGTTTGAACCCCATTGCAGTCCATCACTCCGAAAATCGGGGATTGATAATTGATGCGAGAAGAAAAATCTCCATTTCGCTCGGCCACGGTGGGAACAAAACCCGTCAGCGTTTCACCCTCGCGGATCCTCAGTCCTTCATAATCCACGAAGAAAAATGATTTATTGTGACCGTCATAAAGTTTCGGCAAGACAACTGGTCCGCCCAGCGTGCCGCCAAACTGATTCTGTCTAAATTCTGGCTTCGTGGCCGCAAAATAGTTGTTGGCATCCACTGCGTCATTGCGGAGAAACTCCCATGCGTCGCCATGGAGCGCGTTCGACCCCGACTTGACACTGATGTTCACTACGGAGCCTGTACCGCGGCTGAATTCTGCGCTATAGCCATTGGTCTCCACCTTGAATTGCTCGATGGCATCGACTGAAGGTTGAATCGCATAATTGGTTCCGGTAAACAGGTCAGCCAGGTTTGAATTGTTATCGACGCCGTCCAGAATATAGTCGTTTTGATACGAACGGCTTCCGTCGGAGCTAAAGCCAAACTCTGAGCTGTCCCGTGCTCCCGGTTCCGCAGGGCTCACGCCAGCTGCAAGCAGCGCCAGTTCCGCAAAGTTGCGCCCGTTGAGAGGCATTGTAACCATCTGGTGCGCGCCGACAACTTGACCGAGGCTGGAGGTGAGCGTTTCAAGCTGAGGGTCGACACTGGAAACGGTAACCTGCTCCGAGGCCTTTCCGATCAGCAACGCGACATTGACGGCTATACTTTGCTGGACGTTGAGCTGGAAAGGCCCGGCGACGTCGGGCCGGAAGCCGTCCTTTTCGATCCGCACCATGTATCGTCCAATCGGAAGCGGCGAGATGGTAAAGCTGCCCGATTTTCCGGTTTTGGTTTGATAGCTGAGATTCTTGTCGACTTCCGTGACGACAACGTCGGCCCCGATCACGACGGCGGAAGCCGGATCAAGCACCCTCCCGGCAATCGTTCCGGTGTCAACCTGAGCAAAGGCGTGCCTGGCCTGCAAGAGGCAGAAAAACAGTCCAACAACGACTACCGCGCTCAAGCGTGCCAGACGGCATTCACGCGCAAACCGATCCCTTGCGCTCCGCAGAACCAATAGCCCTCGATCAATGGGTTTGCTGCTCTCACGCAGGAAACTCTCTTGCGCTTTTGACTCTCGTATCAATGACACTGTGTGCCTCCTTAATTCGTCGGTGCGGGAATTCGTCGGTGCGGGCCGACTTCCGCGCAAATCTCCTTCGGGGTCTGCTCTTTCAGGAGTATGGGGAAAGCGGCCGTAGAACGAAGCCTTTGGGCGGTCAACAGACGCTGCGTTGTCGATGCAGGCCGTCTTCCGCACAAATCTCCTTTGGGGTCTTTTCTTTCAGGAGTATGGGCAAGGCCGCCGTAGAACGAAACGTTTGGACGGTTAAGAGACGCTCGGTTGTAAGTTCAGTGCGCCTCTGCCGTCGAAAAGACGACGAAGCCAAGAAGAACGCCGGATTAATTTAGGGTCCGAGCCCTGTTCAGCCAAAGGGAAAGTTCAGGGGAATAGAGGGAGCGATCTGCCCCGACGGCAATGTATTCACTGGGAATCGGCGAAGGTGCCGTTAAAATAAGCGGAAAAACAGTCCAACAACGACTACCGCGCTCGAGCGTGCCCGACGGCATTCACGCCGAAACCTATCCCTTGCACTCAACAGAACCAATAGCCCTCGATCAATGGGTTTGGCGCTCTCACGCATGAAACCCTCTTGCGCTCTTGACTCTGGTATCAATGACACTGTGTGCCTCCTTAATTCGTCGGTGGAGGCCGTCTCCCGAACAGACCTCCTTCGGGGTCTACTCTTTCAGGAGGATTGGTGAAGGCGCCGTAGAATGAAATGTTTGGACGGTTAAGAAACGCTGCGTTGTAAGTTAAGTGCGCCTCTGTCATCGAAAGGACGACGAAGCCAAGATGAACGCCGGATTAATTTAGGATCTGCAGCGTTCAGTCAAAGGAAGAGCTCAGGGTAAGAGAGGGAGCGATCTGCCCCAATGTATTTACTGGGAATCGGCGAAGGGCCGCTAAAATAAGAGGAAGACATTTCTCTCTGCTGCAAGGAAGCGACGCCCGGAGACGGGGGCTTAGAGCATTCTCGGAGTTTTGCTGAAGTGGTTAGAGCGGTTATGTAACAGCCGTTCATTCGATGCGATGGCTGCGTAGAAGGCGGTTTGCAACCTTACTCCAACCCTGAGAATGCTCGAAAGCCGGACGTGAACTGCCAAGGGCGGGTGCGGCTTCGTTTTCCACTTCCCCGCCATGCCATTAACGACCGAGTGATATGGAAGAAGAGTCGCTTGTGGGACCCCTGTAGCGCAGACCATTCCAATCGTGCGAATTTTCGCGAAGGCCGGCTCCCGATCATTCGGATCTATTTCATTTCAGTGGTTGCTAATTATGCTCATGATTGAGTTCGCTGAAGCACCTGCCCAAAAGCCTCACCGCATCTCGAGGCTTCCTCGAGGATGTTCAATAGCGGAGTCGACGCGAGAGTTGCCCCTGTCGTAAACTTGAAACGAAGGTCCTTGCTCAAGGCGCTATACATGATCTGCTCCGCTTCAGGCTCTGCTGGGGAACCGTCCCGCCGTCTCAACACGACGGCGGCTATACCTGCACCCTGAAGGGTGCAGGTATAGCGCGAATACTGCTATCAAACCCGAGTACTCCGCGTATCTGAAGGATGCGAAGCGTCATCGAGAACCAATCGTAGATGTGTCTGCGAAGCCCCTAAATCGATCTGAGGCTTCTACCTAAAGATCGAGAATCTACCTTCCCAGCCTCATCCTGTAGTTCGCCGGCAAGATCATCGTCTAACTCAACCAATCTGGAAAGGTAGTCACTTATGGATCGCAGACAATTCACCACCCTGACCGGCGCATCGCTGGGCAGCCTGCTCACCCGCAGACTCTGGGCTGAGCGGGCCCTCGCAACGGCCTCTTCGGGAAAATTCTACTTCGCCCTCATCGCCGATTCCCACATTATCGACAACTTCTATGTCAAAGGCAGCGAAAACGGTGTCGAGGACAACGAAAGCATCCTCGTCACTACGCCCCGCCTGATCTCTGCCCGCGACCTTATCAACTCCCTCAATCCGGCCATCGAGCAGGTCTTTCTCATCGGAGACTACTTCCATAACTACCCTTCCACTGACTACGACTTCTACTTCAAAAACACCACCCGGCTCGACAACGCCAAGGCCATCACCGACGCTTTCCGCATGCCTGTCCACCTCGGTTTCGGCAATCACGACTACGATGTTCACCGGGTGCCCCGCGAGATGAGCCATCGGCTCTTCAAGGCCAAGTTCAACGCTGAGCCCTACTCTGTCGTGGACTATAAAGGTTACAAGTTCATCCACCTGAACAATTTTCTCGGCACGACCCAGGACCGTACCGCGCCGGACTTCAATCCCAATCTCGGCTCCCTTGGCGAAGAGCAGCTCCACTGGTTCGAGGCTCAGCTCCAGGAACGTAAGCCCAGCTTCGTCTTCATCCACTACCCGCTTATGCTGGATGTTGCCACGGAGTTCGGCGATTACGGTCTGCATCCCCTGTTGCGCAAATATAAAGACAACATCCAGCTCGTGGTCTCAGGCCATGTACACAAGTGGATCGACTTCGCCCACACTTACGGCCCGCAGCACTACATCATGGCCGCCACCCGGTACGATCCGAACGCTTACATGCTCATGGAGGTCGATGCCAAACAGGCCACCTGGCGTTTCATCAACGCCGACCTCGTCGAATGGTCCACGCACTATAGCAAACCCTATAGCGCAGTCTGAACGCAGCCGAGCTTTCGAAGATCGTTTCCCCTATCTCCCCACAAAAACAAAAACGTTGGGAGATAGGGGGTACCCGTGATCGGTTGCTCTTCCCATCACATAGCATCAAGCTTCCGCTGTCGTTGCGCTGCATAGCCGGTAGAGTCGAGATGTGGCGCGCTTGTTTAGGTTTGGCCTATCCGTTATCCAGCCCTTTCTGTTGCCGGTATCAGCTTGAATGGGAGCGGAAAAATTACCGATCGAGTCGAGAATCATCTGGTTTCTGGAATCATCGAAGGTCACCTTGAATTGACCTAGGACTGCGTCACCGGTCGCACCGTCGTTGATGTCTGACGCTGTTACCCCATGGAAGTGTACTCGCAAACAACGGCGGGTGGAATACTTCCGGAATTCTCAAAGATCGACTGCCTCCCCGCCAGAGCCGGGGGATCTCCCGTTTTGATCAGGGGAACGGTATCGACTCTGGTAGTTGCCGTAAACTATAGCAATATAATCTGTTGAATAGATTTATCAGAGGCCTGGCCTTGTAACATGGCGGAGAGAGGGGCTTTCGGTGCAAGGCTCACCCGACCAATCGTGATTGGGTAGGGCGTAGGGATGAGCATGGACCTTGGTCGGCCCGGCCATATGCATGAAGATCGAGGGTGAATTTCGAGCGAGTCTACTTCAGCATCAGTACCAGGAACCACGCATTCAGCCCGGCAATGAGCACGGCTACGATCCACGAAACAGCTTGCAGCAGACGGCTGTTGACGAACTCGCCCATGAGAGTGCGACTGCCGGTAAAAATCACCAGCGGGACGACCGCAAAGCTTAACTGCAGGCTCAGGATCACCTGGCTGAGCAGCAACAATTTCTCCGTGCCGCGTTCCCCCGTGAACCAGACGACGATGATGGTGGGAATAATGGCGATCGAGCGGGTGATCATGCGCCGCAGCCAGGGCTGCAACTTGATGTGAATGAAGCCTTCCATGACCACCTGGCCGGCGAGCGTCCCGGTGATCGAGGAATTCTGTCCGCTTGCCAGCAGGGCGACGGCAAACAGCGTGCTGGCTGCCGAAGCGCCAACCAACGGACTGAGCAGCCTGTAAGCATCCTCGATCGCCGCAACTTCGAAGTGACCGCTGCGATGAAACACGGCCGCCGCCACCACAACAATGGCCGCGTTCACAAACAAGGCGACGGTGAGCGCCAATGCCGAATCCAGGTTGGCCATGAAGATGGCTTCGCGCCTGCCTGCCGGCGTCCGCTTGTACTGGCGGCTCTGCACGATGGACGAATGCAGATACAGATTGTGCGGCATCACCGTGGCCCCAAGCATGCCAATCGCGATGTAGAGCATGATCGGGTTAGTGATGATGGAACTGGACGGGACAAGCAGGTTGCGCAATGCCGGGCCATACTCGGGCCGCGATAGAAACAGTTGCATTGCAAACATGACAATGATGGTGGCAATGAGCGCGATCACCAGCGCCTCAATCCAGCGAAATCCCCAGCGCTGCAAAAGAAGAATCAGCAGCACGTCCAAGCCGGTAATCAGAACCCCGTAAAAAAGCGGGATGTGAAAGAGCAGGTTAAGCGCAATGGCCGAGCCGATCACTTCGGCCAAGTCGCAGGCGGCAATGGCGATCTCCGCGCCAATCCACAACAGGAAACTTACCGTGCGCCCATAGCGCTCGCGGCAAAGCTGGGCCAAGTCTCGGTCCGTGGCCACACCCAGCTTGAGACTCAGGCTCTGCAGCAGAATTGCTATCAGGTTGGAAATCATGATGACCGACAACAGCGTGTAGCCGAACTGCGATCCGCCGGCAATATCGGTGGCCCAGTTGCCGGGATCCATGTAGCCGACCGCGATCAGGAACCCGGGCCCCAGAAAGCCGAACAGCCGCCGCCAGAACTGGGGCGAGCCGGACAGCCGGACGCTGGAGTTCAGCTCTGGCAGGGAAGGCCCGGCAATCTCGCGTAGGGTTCTGAATTCAGTGGCCATAAAGGAAAGGGGAGCAGGGATCACCAGTCCTGCAACCTAAGTATGCCACAGATTGTTAATCATAGTTAATACATTTCTTTACGCTGAATTACCGTGCAAGCTCCTCACGCAGCCAGACGGCTGCGGCAGCTGGGCGCCCCAGGATGGATTCTCCTGTATTGAGCTCAATTGAAACGGTTTGGTCATAATTTTGACTGGTCACACGCAGACTTTGGCCAGGTCCAATGCCGGTTTTATGCAGAAAGAGCAGCAACTTCGGATCGCGCTCCTGGAGGCTGGTGACGGTGTATCGCTGGCCAGCCAGTGCCTCCGAAAGCGGCGTCTCGCCCTGCCGTTTGCGCTCCGAGGGGCTTACCGGCAGCACTGCGTTTCCGTGCGGGCAGGCGCCGCCTTCGCCCAGCTTTTCCTTCAGCTTCAATTCAAACGCCGGGGAAACGGCATGTTCCAGCCGTTCGGCCTCTTCGTGGATCTCATACCACTCCATGCCGAACACTTCGCTCAGCATGCGCTCAATGAGGTGATGGCGCAGAGCCGTGCGGTAGGCGGTTTCACGGCCCGATTCCGTCAGGCGCACAATCCCGTCGTCCCCTACTTCCACCAGGCCATCGCGCTTGAGTCGCTTGAGCGCCATGGTGACTGCCGGGGCAGAGACCTCGAGCCAGTGCGCCAGCACCGCCGGAATCACCTGGTGGCCCTCTGCCTCGGCTTCGAGAACCGCCTTGAGGTAGTTCTCCTTGGAAACGTGGATCGCGTCTTTCATGGCTTTGCTTACTCCACTTTAAACTCCTGCGCGTGCTTCGGCTTCCGGGTTGACGCCCAAATATACTTGAAACGATCGTTTCAAGTATGATACCGTGCCGTCATGAGTCGCACTGTGAATCCAAAACGGCCAGAAGAGCTGCGCGGGGCGATTCTCGAATACCTGATTGAGCACGGCGTATCGGATCTTTCGCTTCGTCCGCTGGCCAAGGCCGTGGGCACCAGCCCGAGGGTGTTGCTCTATTACTTCGGATCGCGCGAAAAGATGCTGGCCGTGCTCTTTGAGGACATCCGGCAACAGCAGCGCACAAAATATGGCGGGACCTCGGCAGCGACGCTTGGCGAGGCCTGCCGCGCGGCATGGGCAGATTTTATGACCACCGGTCAGGAGAAGCACTTTCGGCTTTACTTCGAAGCCTATGGGCTGGCATTGCGCAACCCGGAGCTTTACAGAGACTTCCTGGACTCGACGATCGAAGACTGGCTCAACTCCATCGCCGGACCGTTGTCCGCCGATGGCGCAGACCGAAGCCAGGCTCGCGCATTGGCAAGCGTCGTTCTGGCGGGCATGCGCGGCTTCATGCTCGACTACTGCACCACCCGCGACCGCGACCGACTGGACCGGGCAATCTGGATCTGGTCGCAGGCCCTGGACACCATCTCGATTCAGAAAAGAGAGATATGACATTGGTTCGCTTGCTGCTTTCCTGCACCCAAATCGCGGTTGCCGTTTCGATAATCTTTGCCGGGTGCGCCGAAGGCCATGCTCAGGCTGGTGTGAATTCAACCGGTGATCTGCATTGGATGGATGGGGCGAAGGATTGTAAAGCGAACCCGCAGCCTCCGCTTGAGCAGCACGCGCTGAATCCCGAAACCGTCGTCCTTCGCGAGGGGTTGTGCTCCACCTTTGAAGCGCCGTTCCTCTATCTGTTGATGGGATCGAAGAAGGCTCTGCTGATCGATACCGGCGACGTTGCCGATCGGGCCCGGATGCCCCTTGCGAAAACCGTTCTCGGGCTCTTGCCGGCAACCGGCCCGGACAGGCTGCCGCTGCTGGTGGTGCATACGCATCGCCACCTGGATCACCGCGCCGGCGACGCTCAGTTTGCAAACCTGCCCAATGTGCAGGTGCTTGGGTACGACCTGGAGAGCGTGCGCAGGTTTTACAACTTCAGCGACTGGCCCGACGGGGTTGCGGCGATTGATCTGGGGGATCGAATCGTGGACGTGCTGCCAACGCCCGGCCACAACGCGACTGAGGTTTCATTCTACGACCGGAAGTACAATTTGTTTTTCTCCGGGGACTTTCTGATGCCGGGGCGGCTGCTGATTGACGATACGGCTGCCGATCTGGCCAGCGCGCGACGTGTGGCCGCGTTTGTGAAGGATCGTCCGGTTCAATACGTACTGGCCGGACACATTGAATTCGATGAGAAGGGGGAAGCGTTCCCCTGGCAGTCCCAATATCATCCCCACGAACATGCGCTGGCGATGAGCAAGGACGATCTGCTGGCGTTGCCGGCAGCGATCGAGAGCTTCAACGGGATCTATTCGCGGAGCGGGCAGTTTGTTGTGATCAATCCGATGCGTCTGTTGATCCTGTTTTGCGCGATGGCTCTCTCGCTCCTGGCCGCTCTGGTCGCGGTCGTCGTGAAGCTGGTGCGAGCTCGGCGCAGAAGGTCATCGTAGCGCATCATGGCTGGGCGGTCTTCGCGTCCTCCGATACGGTCCTGCGGTGCGATACGATCAATACAGTGCATATGTCACTCTGGGTAGAAGAATCGACCGAACCTGACCAGACTCTAATAGGGTTATGAACGTATATCGAAAGATTATGAACCTAGATCAAAGTCCTCGCTTGACCCGCCGCACGGCTGCCGCTTCGCTTGTTCTCGGTTCCCTCTTTACCACGCTCATTGTTGCTCAACAGCCCGCACCCTCCGCAAATGCGGATGCCGGACCTGCAGCCTGGCAACCGCAGATTCACTTCCATGCGCCGCCCCACTGGCTGAACGATCCCAATGGGCCGATTGCGCTCAACGGAGAGTACCACTTGTTCTTCCAGTTGAATCCGTTTGAAGACGAGTGGGGACACATGGGCTGGGGTCATGCCATCTCTCCGGACCTGGTGCACTGGAAGCAATTGCCGGTCGCCATCGCGGAAGAGAACGGCATTGCTATCTTCAGCGGATCGACGGTAGAAGATCGCGACAACACGAGCGGACTTTGTGCCGATCAGACACAAACGAAGACGCCCGGCTGCGTGGTTGCCATCTATACCGGCGCATCGGAACAGAAGCAGACGCAGAACCTGGCCGTAAGCCGCGATGGCGGCCTGACGTGGACCAAGTTTTCCGGCAATCCAGTTCTCGATGAGCACAGCAAAGACTTCCGCGACCCCAAGGTCTTTTGGCATGCGCCTAGCGGAAGCTGGGTGATGGTGGTTGCGCTGCCGGCCGAGCACAAGGTGCGCTTCTATCACTCGAAGAATCTTCGCCAATGGGACCTGGGGGGCGAGTTTGGGCCGGCGGGCGCAGTGGGTGGCGTATGGGAGTGCCCCGACCTGTTTGAGCTGCCGGTGCGCGAGACTCCGGGCAAGCGCGATTTGATGGGAAAGATCGATTCCACCCGCTGGGTTCTCAACGTGAACGTAAATCCCGGCGGACCGGCCGGGGGATCGGGCGACCAGTATTTCGTGGGCCAGTTTGACGGCTCGCGTTTCAGCGAGGATCATCCCGGCTCGGCGCCACATTGGATGGATTGGGGCAAGGACTTTTACGCGTCCACTACCTTCAGTAATACGGCGCCGGGACAGAACCGGACCTTGATTGCGTGGATGAGCAATTGGCAGTATGCAGACAAGCTGCCGGCGCTGCCCGGCCGCGGAGAGATGACCGTGGCGCGCAGCATTTATCTGCGCGAGCCGGCATCGCACGCAAGCTTTACCCCATCGCAGGAGCCGCTGCAGCTGGTGCAGCAGCCGGTGCTGCCAACTCCGGTGTTCAAGCCTTACATCCCCCTCTTCGGCGCCTCTCCCTACCAGACGCTGAGCGAGATCAACGAGCGCATTGCCTCTGAAAAGCTCGCCGGCAGTGTGTATCTGCTGCGGGTAACTCTTGATCCGGGCGACGCGGCGGAGGCAGGCATCAAGTTGCGGCGCAGTTCCACTGACCCCAACCAGGCCGCGGCGGAAGAGACCGTGGTGGGCATCGAAAAAGAACGCGGGCGAATTTTTGTCGATCGCACTCACTCCGGCAAAACGGACTGGTCTGCCGACTTTCCGGTGCGCGTGTGGGCACCCCTGAAGCATTCGCAGGCCAATTCGATCCGGCTGGAAATTGTGGTCGATCGAAGTTCTGTCGAGGTGTTTGCCGAGGACGGAGCGACGGTTCTGACCAGCCTGATTTATCCTGCGGCGAGCAGCCAGGGGCTGGCGTTCTATTCGACCCCGACGCCGCCCGGCGTGGGACCGGCCTTGGTACGCGCCGTGGAGTTCATTCCGCTCAACTAGCCCATCCCGTCGATGAGCATATCTGCGATGAGCCTATCCTGAACGATCAATGCAGGATCGTGGTGTACGCGTACCAGGGGCCGACCTCGGCGCCATACTCGCAGGCCATGGTCTTCACGATCTGCCCGATGTGGCCCAGGTCATGCACGACCCAGGCAGAGAGCAGGTTACCGAGCGTCACTTGCCCCAATTCAGGATGACGGCCGGGGAGTGAGAGTTGGGCTTCGTCAAGGTTGAGATGGCGAAGATCGTCGAGGCTCTCAGTGCGCAGTCGGGCAAATTCGTCGAGCAGCTGGCCAGTGCTTTGGCCGGCGATGAGTGATTGAAATCCGAAGCGATCAAAGGGCTTGAAGGTCTGCTTGTGCTGGTCATCGAGGTTCTGGTTGTCGACAATCATGTGGACGCGCGGCATCCAATCGGTCTGCTCGGCAAACATCAGGTGGCCGAGGACATCGATTGCGCTGAACGATTCCGGAGTCCTTCGGGCATTCGTCCAGACGGCGGATTTTTGGCCCAGAAGAGAACGGAGCACATCCGGGGTTTGCGTCAATACTTCGAGCGCTTGGTTCACTTGAAACTGCATCGGACACTCCTCCTGTCTGATTCTTTTCCGAGCGGAACCGGGGTCAACCGGCGACCACAGAGCCGCACTGGGACAACAGCACTCCGAAAAGCCGAAGCCCCCGGCTCTGTTTCCATTGCCGAGGGCGAAGACAGCTAGAGGTTCGCGGTCTGCTGCTTCAATGCTTGACGCGGACCCGGGGCTCAACCGACAAACCGGGACGAAGGAGCTGATTGGGATCTTCGTCCTTGATAGCGGTGAAGTCGATGCGGACCGGAACGCGCTGCACGACTTTTACGTAATTGCCGGTGGCGTTTTCCGGCGGGAAGAGGCTCAGCACGGACCCGGTTGCGCCGCCGATCTGGGTGACTTTTCCATGGTACGTTTTGCCGGTGGCATCGACCTCAATGTCAACCGGCTGGCCGGCAACCATCTGACGCAGCTGCGTCTCCTTGAAGTTGGCTGTGACCCACAGATCCTCCAGCGAAACCAGCGTGAGCAGGTTCTGGCCGACCGAAACGTTCTGGTCGACTTCAACGCTCTTGCGGGTGATGATGCCGGCAGCCGGAGCGACAATCCTGGTGTAGCTGAGGTTCAGTTCGGCCTGATCGAGCTGGGCCTGGGCCTGCTCCACCTGGGCAACGGCGGCCTTAGCGCGGGCACTCTGCAATGCCACCTGCTGCGGGCCGGTCTCGGCGGCGTTGTGCTGGGCTTGGGACTGGCGCTCACGATCGTGCGCGGCGCGGACGCCTTCGTTGGCGGCGCGCTCGTCGGCCTGAGCGTTCGCCAGCCCGGCCTTGGAACCGTCATCGGCGGCTACGGCGGCATCCCACTGCTGCTTGCTGATCACGTCCTTCTCGACCAGCGGCTTGTAGCGGGCCAGATCGGAATCGGCCTTGGTAAGGCTGGCTTGCGCCGAAGCAACCATGGCATGGGCGGCTGCAAGCTGCTGCTCAGCCTGCAGCACGCCGGCGCGACTACCGCTCAAATCGGCGTCGGCCGAATGCAGAGTACTGCTGGTATTGACGGTGGTAAGCGGAACGTTGACGTTGGCCGCAGCTGCCAAGGCGCGTGCGTTGGCCAGATTCGCCTCAGCGTTCTCGACGGCTACGTTAAAATCCTTGGGGTCGAGTTCGGCGATCACGTCGCCGGCCTTGACCTTCTGGTTCTCTTCCACATCCACCTTCAGCACCTGGCCGGCAATGCGCGCGCTTACCTGGATCAGATGTCCGTTGACCTGCGCGTCGTCCGTATCCTCAGTGAATGTGGAGTGCCACCAGACCGCGACCGCGACCAGCACAAGCACCACGATCACCACCACGATGATGCCCTTGCGGCGGCTCTGCGGCTGCGCAATCTCTGTTTCCTGAACCGGCTCCGTCGGAGCCGTCGTTTGGGTCGAATCCGCCACGGTTACTTTCCTCCCAAATAGTTCTTGTAGTTCTGCCCCGCGCCGAGGGCGCGCGCCAGGCTCAGCTTGGCCACATTGTGGCGGTAGAGGCTGGTGACATATTGATCGTCGGCCTGCGCCAGGCTTTGCTCCGCCTGGCTGACAGCCAGGTTGTCGCTGACGCCGTTCTGGTAGCGCTCCTGCGCTTCTTTCAATGCTTCATTGGCCAGCTCGACGCTCGAGCGCGCCACCTCAACCAGCTTCTGGGCCGAGGAAATGTCAAGGAGCGCATCGCGAATGTCGGCGTCTACCTGAGCGTTCTGATCGCTGAGCTTGGCTTTGTCGGTGTCCAGCGTGGACTGCGCGACTTGCGCCTCGCCCCGCAGCGCAAACTCGGCGAACAGCGGGACGCTCACGGTTCCGGTTAAATCTTCAGTGCCATGCGAGTGGCTGAGATTGGTGCCGATGTCCCCGTAGTCGCCTGCAAATGTGAGTGTGGGAAAGCGGTCAGCAGTGGCGGCTTTGCGCTGCTGCTCGGCGGCCTTCACCTGCTCTACCATGGCGGCCAAATCCTTGCGGTTGGCGTGGGCCTGGCGGATAGTGGCATCCACGTCGAGCTCGTCGAAGGCCTGGTAGGGGGCCTTGTCGGCGAGATTGAATTTTTGCGCCAGCGGCAGGCCGATGGTGCGGGCCAGAGCCAGCTTGTCTTTCTCAAGCGAGTTCTGGGCAACGATGAGTTGCTGTTGAAGCTGCTGGTAATCGACGCGGGCGCGGAGCTCATCGAGCATGGGCGCAGTGCCGGCATCGTGGTTGGCGACGGCCTGGTCGAGAGAGACCTTGGAGGTGACGACCTGGGCACTGACGCTGGAAATCTGCGACTCGTCGGCGATGACCAACAGGTAGGCGTTGCCGACGGTGAGAACGACCATGTCGCGGGCGTCCTCTGCGCTTAACTGGGACGAGTTGAAGTTGTGGCGCGATGCCAGATAACTGCGCAGCGAGTTGACGTTGATGAGCGACCAGTTGAGAGAACCGCGCAGGTCCTGATAGCCGAAGGGGCCAATAACGTTCGGAATGCCGGGGAACCGCAGTCCATATGTGGCCAGGTCGACCTGCGTGACGGTGTCCTTGAAGCTGCCATCGACCGTCGGCAGCAGCGTCTGCAACTGGCTGAGGCGCTGGCCGCGAGCGGTCTCGGATTGCGTGGCGCTGAGAATGACGCCGAGATTGTTCTTGAGGCCGCGCTGAATGGCGTCGTCCAGTGTGAGGTCGAGGGTCTGGTCGGTGGCTTCGCCGACCGTCAGACTCCCCTGAAAGCTTTGCGCGCTGGGCCCGGCTACCGGCGGAGGGGTGATCGACGGGGATTGCTGGGCCAATCCACTTTGAGTCAGCAGACACAAAGCAGCCGTTGCGAGGCCCGGTAGCAGACCGCCAGAGAGGATGACGCCCTGTTTTCGATTTTTCGACGAGATCAAGGTTATTCAGCTCACTTCAAAAGCGGTTCTGCCTGAAATTGTTTGCTTTTACATGGATGCGGAACACGCGCGGCAAGGTTCTAAAACTAGTGTATCGAATACACAAGGAATTTGCCCCGGCAACTCGGCGTGACGGCAGGCCGGCGAGGAGGCCGAGCCGGCCCGCCGCCTGACGCGGAAGTTCATGGACGAAAAGCCAATCGGAAAAGTTTAGTGATGCGCCGCCTGAAGGACGTGCGATGCCAGAGAACAAAGCCCCTGGCGGAACAGCTCGCGGACCGAATCGCTGGTCCAGCCGGAAGCTTGCGGACCACCGCGGACACGGAGCAGGTTCGCAGTTTCTGATGTGGAAAGGGCGGCTACGGCGCGCAGGACAAAGATGGTTCGCATGTCGGCAGGAAGGCTTTCCAGCCAGTTGCGAACGCGGTCGCGGTCAGGGCCGGACATCAACTGCTCGAACTCGTCGGTTGAGTCACCGGCGGCATCGAGATCGTCATCTTCAATGCAGGTGACGGCGTGCTCCAGGCCTTGTGGCGCGGCGAGGGCTTGGGCATTACGGGCCGAGAGCATATCCAGAGCGGCGGCGCAGAGGGCGAGGCGGCTGTTTTTGCGGGCGGCAGCGGGTTCCTGGCCGGAGCCAAGATCTGCGTTTGCCACGGCGGTTTCCACCAGGCGGATGCTGTCTTCGCCTTCGCCGACGAGCATCGAAGCGATGGAGTACATGCCGGCCGCGATGAGGTCGAACATTTCCTCGAGCCCTTCAAGGGCCTGGGCCACGGTGGCTTCGTCCTTAGGCTGGCCGTCGAGAAGGCCGTGAACGCGCTCAGTGAACTCTTCGGCGCGGCCATGCAGGGGCTCAGTGGGTATAAGGCTTGGGAGGGGGGTGGCGGCTTTGTCAGTCATTGCGAGCGCTCCTGTCCATTTCGGGGGGATCAATTCTGCGGGAGGGAATGGCACTCAGTCATGCTCTATCCTCAACCAGTCTGGCTGAGGAGTCAATGACCACTCGACGCGGCACGCCCATCACCATCCTGAAGCCTGATACAACTGGCAGAGGTGAAGCATGTTCACCGTTTTGGGAATGAGGCTTCGAAAGTGGCACTGAGCATTCAGGAACAGTTCGGGCAGATCGATATTTACGTGTTCGACCAGATACTGCGGGGGACATTTGCCGCCGGGACGCGGGTGCTGGACGCCGGATGCGGCTATGGGCGCAACCTAGTATATCTGATGCGCATGGGCTGCGAGGTGTTCGCGCTCGATGCGGATGCGGCCGGCGTGGAGCATGTGCGGCGGCTTTCCGATTCGCTCGAAACAGGATTGGCAAGCGGGAATTTCCGCGTGGGGCGGATTGAGCAAATGCCGTTCCCGGACGGATTCGCGGATGTGGTGATCTCCAATTCAGTGCTGCATTTTGCGCGAGATGAACGCCATTTCAGGGCCATGGTGGAAGAGCTTTGGCGGGTTTTGCGGCCAGGCGGGATGCTGTTCTGCCGGCTGGGCTCGCGGATCGGGATGAACTTTGATCAATTGCGGCCGGGAATCTTCGTAGTGGGCGATGGGTCAGAGTGGTTCCTGGTGGACGAGCGGATGCTGCTGGATCTGACACAAGAGCTGAATGCCGTGCTGGTGGACCCGCTGAAGACGACGATCGTGCAGGACTTCCGATGCATGACAACTTGGGTAACGCGGAAGCGGCGCGGTTGATTCGGGCGCCAAGATCCCTCCCTGGCCGTCGAATCTGCGGAAAAAATACCCGTTGAGGCGCGCCATCTCTCCTTGGAAAATGCATCCCTGGATGCTCCGATATGTCCTGGGTCCGTACCACCCAAAATATGCGCTCCGATCCCATTACCTGGTACTTGGGGTCTGCTTCTGAGCTTCAACGTATGCCTTGAGGACCGCGTTCATGCGCGTAAGGTGTCCCTTTCCTTTGGTCTTGAACCACACCACAACATCAGTGTCGAGGCGAAGATGAACGGAAGTTTTGCCTCCCGGCATGACGACGTGTGCGGAATCCCAGAAGTCGGCACCGAGAGACTCGGCTTCGGACGCACGCGGACTGGTTCCGCCCTCGCTCTGTTCGCCGGTGCCGCTGATCTGGCTAGGGGAATGTCGCACGATGGTAGATTTCTCTTTCATCGGTTCTGCTCGCTTTCTTGTGACTGATGATGCGAATGAGGTTTTCGCCCCGCCAGGTGAACACAGCTCAATACAGCTCTGTATCGAGCCCTACAGAGCCCAATCAAGCGAATCTCGCCGTAGACTTGCCAGCCGTCGATCCGCTCCATGATTTCGTTGGCAAAGATTTCGGCAGCAGCCAGAAACCATAAGCGATGTCTGGAGAGGTTGGCTCTGGCTTTTTCCCCGTCCCACTCGATTTCCAGTTCCAGGCATCAGGCGCCTGTCACTATAGTACACAATTGTGCACACGACATTCACTCTGCCTCCGCGGCCGAAGGTCCAAGAGCAACCTTGAGGCGCAGGTTGGACCCGAGGTCCAGAGGGTGCCCCGCGGCGCCGTTTTGAAAGTTGTGCAGATCATCGGAAACTCTACCGATGCCGGCTGGGGTTGAAAATTCCCCCTGCACGGAGATTATTTGCATGCTGTTCATCTCCAGGACGGCATCGATCCTGTATGGATGGCTGGTGGGGCTTTTGCGGCCGGAAACGTAGGGTGGTTTCCGGTTTCGGGAGAAAGCTGTAGACTGCCAACACGACGA
>DATDLS010000370.1:0-38689 GCA_036519195.1 Occallatibacter sp.
GCGAAACTCGAAGATCCCGAAGGTTATGGACGAGCTTCAACTAGCTCTTGAACGTTTGAATGCGCTGAGGATTCAGGATCTGGATCAGAGGCGGATGGAATTCGTGTTGATATAGTATCATTTAGGATGAATATATAATAATATTAGACGAAAATCATGTATTTCCAATCCAGACGGTCCGGATGCGGGACACTCTATCGAGTTAGTTGCGGGCAAGGGTAGTGACTTTGATGTTATCAATCCGCAGACCGGAGTCAGCAAGCACTGCGCGGCTAAGTGAGAATTGATCGATCGACTTACATAGACAGGATTTCGTGGCAATGCTCAGATTCCCAGATCCCCTTCAAGGAAGCGCGGGCGCGAGACCCTCACCACCGACATTGTGAATTATGTAGATTGGAGATACATCGGTTCGATCCTGCCTAACAGGACTATATAGGCTGTGATCCCAATTACCAGATAGATGGCTGAGACTCCAAAGGCCCAAGCGAATGAGTGAAGTGACTGGACCAAGTAGCCGGTGACGATGGGGGCGGCGATTCCAGAGAGCTGATTGGAAAAGTTGATGATTCCTCCCACGCTTCCTACGGAACTGCGGGGCGAGATCAGTGATGGGATTGACCATCCGATGGGCGAAGCGGCAGACAGCCCGCCGATGGACAAGCTGATCCATAACAGGGCCGAAAGCGGGCTATGGGAGTTGGCTGCACCAAGGATGCCAAGACCGCAGGCTGTTCCTCCCACGAGGATGACTTTTCGTACTCGATTGGGATTCAATCCCCGCTGAATGAGTGCATCTGCGAGCAAGCCACCGATGGTGAGGTCCGTGATGGTGGCCACCAGCCACGGGAAGCCAGTGTAGAGAAATGAGTGCATCAGGTCTAGATGAAGTTGAATCGATAGATAGCCGGGGAGCCAGGTCAGGAGAAGATAAAAGACGTAGTTATATGAGCCCATGCCCAGAACCATGCCGATGACCTTGCGCTGGCAGAGCAAGGTCCATATCGATACGGGTGGTTCATCGATGGCTTGAAGGGCTTTTGCGGCGAACGGGGTGCTGGCTTTTTCAATGTGGCGGCGTTCGGCTTCGGACAGTTGCGGGTCGTCCTGCGGGTCACGGTAGATGCGGCTGAAGAGCAGGAAGTAGAGAAAGCTGATGAAGCCGGTGGCAGCGAAGCTCCATCGCCAGCCGATCTTGAGCAGCAAGAGACCGATGAGAGGAACGCCGATGGCGGAGGAGAATTTGGCGGCGGAGTCAAACAGCGACGTTGCAAAGCTGCGTTCCTGGGGTGGAAACCAGCGGCCGATGGCTTTGGCGTTCGCCGGGAATGTGGGTGCTTCGCCTACTCCGAGGAGAAAGCGAGCTGCGAAGAGGCCGCCGATGCTGGGCGAAATGGCCGCCGCGAAAGAGGCGACGCTCCAGAGGAACGTGCTGACGCGGCCGACGCGACGGATTCCAAGCTTATCCAGAATGACGCCGATGGGCAACTGGCACATGGCGTAGGTCCAGTTGTAGGCCCCGGAGAGATAGCCGAAGGTAACGGCGGAGATGCCGAAGCTGGTGTAAAGCGCGGCTTGCGAGACGGAAAGATTGACGCGGTCGAAGTAGTTGACCAGGACGCCGAGGCCGAGCAGCCAGGCGATGCGCCATCTGCGATGCGGAGTTTGGCGCTGGGGAGTAGATGGCATTGGCGCGGAGATTTTGGACCTTAGTCCAGTCAATCCATCCTACACAATACCTGGCGCCATGTTTGCTGCAAAGCCGGGGGCAGATGGGCCAGACGCAGTTGAACCGCAGAAAAGATAGCAGATGCCACAGCCAAGCAGGCAACGCAGCACAAACGACCGACCGAGTCAGGCAATGCCATTTACAAAATGAGGAAGTGCATGGATTGGATTGTTTAGTGTAAACCTGCCAAGGCAGCGTCTACTCTACAGCTGGATCTGTACCGTGTCGCCCGATAGGGTCATTCGTTTGCTCCCCGGTGTTCCCACGATCTCGATGGACACAACCTTCTGTTTCGGCCGCTGTCCTTGCGGATCTGCTTTGCACGAGAGGGTACGCTGCTTGTCGTTCCACGAGCATGCGATGCGGACAAACTCCCCCTTCTGGTAGCGAAAGCTGGAACCATCGTCCTCGTAGAAAGATAGCACCCCGTCCGCGCCCGGATATACCCTCATCGTCAGCGGCTCGTTGCTCTCCTCCTGTGTGTGCTGCTTGATCGGTCCAATCGGCAAAATGGCTCCTGCCTTCACATAGAGAGGCAGCGTATCGAGACCCGCTTCGCGCGTGACCTCACGGCCGCCTTCTAGAGATTCACCAGTCCAGTAGTCCCACCATTGGCCATGCGGAATGTAAGTTGTCCGGCTCGTTGCTCCGGGCTCCAGTACAGGAGCCACCAGAATGCTCGGTCCCCACAGATAAGCATCTTCGGTCTTCGCGGCCTTTTCATCCTCGGGGTAGGCCAGCCACAGTGCACGCATTAGCGGCAATCCGGTGGCATGCGTCTCCGCCACAGCAGAGTAGAGGTATGGCAGCAGCTGGTAGCGCAGGTTCAGATATTTCCTGCAGATCCCCTCCACGGCTGCGTTGTGAAGATCCTCGGGCTGCGGTAAGATCGCCGCGGCAAACTGGCCGTCGAACTCGGCGGGGCCATAGCTTCCGAGATTCCATCCCCATGGAAGACGCAGTTTCCATGTGCGTCCATGGCATCGAAACGACGGGCAAAAGGCGCTGAATTGAAACCACCGTACAAATAGCTCTGCGGTGAACTCCTTCGTCGGGACAAACCCGCCGGTATCGCTGCCCCAGTAGGGAATTCCGCAAAGTCCGGCATTGATTCCCACCATCACTTGAGCTGCCAAAGTCTTCCATGTGGATAGCGTGTCACCGGACCAGAGCCACCCATACCGTTGCAGGCCCGCGTATCCATTCCTGTGCAGCGCAAAGGGTCTCACATCCGGCTGGAAGAGTTGCGAACCTTCCCAATACATACGGTTCCTGGCAAACCGCCCCGCCGGAGGAAGCTCATCCCCTTCATCGGGCCACCATCCATCGACACCGGCACGTTGAACTGGTTGATGCGCGGGCCAGTAAGCCGCGGCGCTGTTTGGCTCCCGCAGAGCCGGACCGGTGTCGCCAACCTCCCCATATAGGTCTTCCGGGCAGCTCACGATATGGACCACTACTTTGAAGTGTTCGTCATGCATCTCGCGAAGCATCACAGCCGGGTCCGGAAAGACTGCCGGGTTGAACGTGAACGATCCATGCCCGGTATTCCAGCCCGAGGGACAAAAGCCCGTGCCGAGATAGATCATGGTGTCGCAGGGCAGCTTTTTATCGCGAAACTGCCTTGCCTCGGCAAGCACGGTCTCCCGGCTTTCCAGCGTGCGATGCGACTGCTGGAATCCCAGCGCCCATAGGGGCGGCATATGGGGATAACCTGTCAGTTCCGCCCATTCTCGCAGCAACTCCGCTGGTGTATCCGCCAACACGATAAAAATGTCCCTGGTCGGCGTCTCCTCAGTAGGAAGAAAACGGCCCTCTTCGCCGCTCAGGTCGAAGCTTCCCCAGGGATGAGCGAAGAATATCCCCCAACCACTTGCGCCCATCAACCATGGAATAGGTACCCGCGACCCAAACGTTGCCAGCTCGGGACTATGCTGCCCATTTCGCATGGCATCAGAGCTGCCGCGCCGATTCAGCGGATGAACTCCCTCGCCAAGGCCGAAGAGCGGGCCTTCGCCAAGAGAAAAGTGAATGGCGCCCATCGAAGGATCGAGGCGAAGCTGCTGCCGCGTCTTGCCCGCATCATCCACAATGGCCACTCTCCATGGCCGCTCCTCAAGATGGACCTTGTACCTTCCCCAGGAAACGACGCCAGGGCTCTGCTCACCGAGCGGCTCGGGCCACGGCCTGGGCACGATGCCAACCTCGTTGGCTGGCCCCTGCTTCCCCTGCTGCACGACCCGCAGCCGCAATGTCTTCTCGCTCACCGCCACCAGCGTGAGTAAATGCGCATTGCCGAGGGCCGGAACGTCCGGCAAAACGCCCAAGACCTCGGTCGCGCCGATCGTGCGCGAAAAGATAAGGGTTGTGGCTCCCAAACCCATGCCGGTGAGAATACCCCGTCGCGTCCATTCCCCCATGTCGCCCTCTGCTTGTTTCTTCTACCTGGTATGTTAAGGACCGAATGAACCTCGGCCTGGGAAGGTTGAAGTTCATTCTGGTCCGCCGCAAAGTCAACCTCTAGTGCGACATGGGCAGAATCGCGCGAATGCCGGACCGTACCCGGGTTGCCGCCTATGCATGACTGTACGGAATCCAGACCTGCATGGAAGCAGGCTCCCGGTTCGCCCAGGCATAGTACGGAATTAGCTTTACCGTGGTAGGGCTCACCTGCGCTTCCGCGTTTTCGCTCGCAGAGTAATACAGCCCCAAATCCGCCGGCGTGCGGCTGATCGATCCCGGGTGACTGAGAACCATTACGCCATCCAGCAGGTTGGGATCGAATTGGGCGGTCGTGTTCCCGTCCATGCGTACCGCATAGCCGGCCAGATTCATCCCCTGCTCCCGCTCGTTCTGGTCCAGGTGTTCCATGCAAAAGACAATCGGACCGCGCTGAAAAGCGACCCTCCCCCGATCCTCATTGACGGCGGGGTTGGCTTTGACCAGGTGGGTCGTCATATCGAAGCTGAGTTCGATTGTGTCTTTTGCGGACCAGCGGCGGCGAATCGCGAGATACTCGCCGGGCCGCGCCCCGCTTACTCGCGTTCCATTTACCATCACGGTGTTCTTATTCGACCAGCCTGGGATACGGACGTATACGGTAAACTCACTTGGCGTCTCCGGACTGACCGCAATCTTGACCTCGCCGCTCCACGGATAGTTCGTCTCTTGCTGGACATTGAGTCCATTGCCGTCCTGCAGGCGCCAGTTCATCTCTGAGTTGTCGTAGAGATGAACATAGACCCCTTCGGAACTGGTGCTGTAGAAGTAGCCGGAAAGGGATGCAAAGGTCCGCTCCAGGTTGGGAGGACAGCAGGTGGTGTCATACCACGGATTGCGGATTTTGCCGTCTTGGGCGTGGCGGTCGCTCGAGTTGCCAGTTGGATCGAAGGCCAGCGGATTGCGGTAACAGTAAGTCTTGCCATCGAGCGACATTCCTGAGTTGATGCCGTTATACAAAGCGCGCTCGATGACGTCGGCGAATCGCGCCTCCCCAGAGCCCGCCAGCATGCGCCAGTTCCACATCATCATGGCAATCGCGGCACAGCTCTCGCCGTATGCGCGGGCGTTGGGCAGTTCGTAGGCATCGCCAAAGGACTCCCCGCTCTCCCGCGCGCCCACCCCTCCGGTGACATAGAGTTGATGCGCAGAGAGATCCTGCCACAACGCATTCAGGGTTTTCCAGTAGCTCTGGTCGCCTGTCTCCAGGTAGAAGTCGGTGGCACCACAACATGCATACATACAACGCACAGCATGGCCCTCGAGCTTGGTGCGCGAGGCGAATGGGATTCCGCAATACATGTAGCTGATCTGCTGCGGCCGCAAGGGAATTCTCTCGTCCCCATGAAGAATGTACCCAGCCAAGTCAACATACTCGCGCTTGCCGGTGGTGCGATAAAGCTCGATCAGAGCCATCTCGATCTCCGGGTGCCCGGCAACGATCCCCTTCTGGTCTTTTCCCGGACCATAGTTGGGAAGAAGAAACTGATCGACAAAGCGGATGCCGGCGTTGAGCAGCGTTCGGTCTCCGGTTGCCCGATAATAGGCAATCGCACCCTGAAGCATGTGGCCGATGTTGTATAACTCATGGCCGGTTTCCTGCGTATCATATTGCATGCGAAAAGCTTTTCTATCCTCGACGTAATAGGTGTTCAGATATCCGTCGGCTTCCTGGACCGCGACGATATCGCGGATCATGGCGTCGGTGGTCTCCTGTAGTTGCGGCTGAGGCTTATTCTGCAACGTGAAACCGACCGCCTCTGTCCATTTATAGATATCTGAATCCGAGAAGACCGGGCCCTTCTGCGGCTGCGAAGATTTTCCCGCAAGACGCAGAAAATTGTCCATCCGTCCATGGGCCAGCAACTCATCATGCATGCTGGGAATACTGGAGACGAGATTTGTCTTGCGCCGCTGCGACCAGAATCCATCCTGAATGACAACCGCACTGACTGGCACAGTCTTCAACTTAGCGAAAGGAGAATGGGATAGGTCGATCACCCCGGCATCTCTCCATGGCACCTCGGACGCGGCTGAGGGCTTAGGGGCGTCCGCAAACATCGAAAGCAAGCCACCGTTCCCTGGCTGAGAGTGCGCCATTGCGGGCGTGATCACTGAAACGGCGGCGGAGGCTAGAAACGTGCGGCGAGACATCGGGGTACTCATCCATGCACTCCTTGAATTGCACGCCAGATATTATCTGGCGTGCTCATAACGTGAATATGGTTCAGGTGTACTATGGCTCAAATCCAGATTCCTTGCCCGCGATCCGCTTCACAGGGGGAACTCAAGATCTTGTGGTAAACCGATGGAAAGCAGAATGCCGATCGGACTTCTTGCGATGAATGCGCGCATCGCTGCGGCTAGCAAGCGGCCGAACCGACGCAGTTATCCTTCAGCTTCATGATATAAGCGGTACATCTCATCCTGGATCGAAGCGAAGGCCTTGAGGGTAAGGACTCCTGTATCCGTTTTTACCTGCCACGTGTCCGAATCGCTGGATACTCTGCTGGCGCCCAACAGTGCAGTCCGTTGGATGCTCTTGGGGATTTCACCGACGCCAAACAAAGCGAGCGGCCCGTTTACGGGAGCAACCACGCCTGGATGCTGCGGGTCTATGGATTCCAGTGCTGTTGCAGCCTCAAACTCGATCTCGATCCGGTCCCCATTTTGGAATGGGCCGTCGAGGTGAGCGAATCTGCCGGGGGTAAGGCCGGAAGAAATGCGTCGGCCGTTCACCGTCACAGAGGTTTTAGGACCAGCCCAGCCGGGTATGCGCAGGTGGATGGAAATGGCCGCAGGCCGGTCCATAGACAGCTCGATCTGCGACGACAAACCATACGGGTATTTGGTGCGCTGCGTAAGAGCTAGGCGCGCACCTGCTTGTTTCCAGGTTACCCGCGAAGGGGTATATAGGTTGACGTAGACGCTCTCCTTGTCATGGAAGTAAGAGCTAATTCCGTAGTCTGCGGTAAGCTGAGGAAAGGTTCCGGAACAACACGGCCATTTATCTTTATAGAATCCTTTGCGCGCGAAGGCGTTGTTGTAATCCGAGTAATAAAAACAGGACCCGTCTTTCTGGATCGGCTTTGCGCCTAGAATCGTGTTATACAAGACACGCTCCATGCTGTCGCCGTAGCGGCTATCGCGGGTGACACGCAATAAATACCGGGTGACCTTGAAGTGCCCATAGGCGCCACATGGAGTTTCAAAGCTTGCATGAGACGTTTTCAGACTTTGCCCCATCTCGCCACTGCCCGGTCTGCGAAACAACTCATCGGGACCCCATCCACCGGTTGCAAAACTCTGCGTGGCGCGCAGAAACTCAAAACCATTCTGGGCCGCGTGCAGGTGCTTATCGCTGCCCAGTACAAGATAGGCTTGCATGGCGCTACTCAATGCATTGACGTGGCTGTACGCATGCTCGCCCGGGAGCACATTCTTGCCCTCCGAAAGAGGTCCAAAGTAAAGATCGTCTTCCAGAAAGCGTATGGCTAATTCTCGGTAACGTTTGCCTGCCCCACGCTGGTACGCCAAAAACAGATTTTCGGGCAGAGTGTAGGTTTCGTCCCAGCAGTACGCCTCATCCTTCCCCCCCCGAGCATACTGCTCTGAGCGAGCAAGCGCCTTGCCTGGCAGGTGGGGCAGAACGGCATCGGTAGCGGCATTCAGAACACCTAAAGCTGAAGGATCAGCGGCGAACTGATAGGCATCGATCAATCCGCAGCTGGTTTTGTCGTACGTATAGGCAGGGAGGTGATAATCGTCGTAGAACTTGGGGGTAATGGTTGGCGCCAACGCCTTCACCAACCGTTGCACCTTCGCTTGCGTCACCTTTGAGCCGGTAACCGCATAGGCTCGTGCGAGCCCTGAGAGATATTGTCCAAAACTATGACCCGGGATGAAGCCGTGAAAACTACCATGAGGGTCGAACTCCGAAGAGTTATCGTACCACCCGCCCATATTGTCGCCAGGGGCGGCTTGCCCCGCCCTCTCCCGGAAGGGCTTGAGCAGCATGTCTTCATCGAGCCCGACATAAAATGCATGGTTCACGTCAAACTGTTCGCGCATGGGTCCTTCGAGCAGTTCTACGTCGCTATAATCAAATTGCTCTAGCACCGGGAAATCGGCCGCTCTGAAATCAAGCAGGCTTTCGCCTTGAACTGTTCGTGGTTTTCTAAGTGAAGCCGCAGCCGCGGCGGCTCCTGCGATTAGAAAAGTTCGGCGAGTCGGATAGTTCATGCATATTCTCCCGAAGTTTGTTACGATGATGTGAAATCTGGATTCACAGCCGCGCCAGGCGTGGTCACGCGAAGAATAGAGCGCTCCGCCGGACCTGCTGACTGTATTGCATTGGGCTCTCTTTACGAATGGTGCAGATGTACCATCGCTGCCTGCCTCAGCATCTGGTCAAACCGAAGTTATAGAGGCGGCTGACCAAGAGATGACCGACAACGGGGATCACACTATATGCGGATCGCTGTTATTTCCTGGCTAAGTCGCTCATTACTTGGAGCACGCAGAATGGGCCATGGGTTGGTTCTCGCCTCAGTGTTTGCACTTGAGGCGTGCAAAGGTGCGAATCCGATCATCGCTGTCATCCCTCGAACCTGTGGCACCGCGCTCTGGGAACCCGAGCATGCAGGTGCCGCAGCGGTGGCCCGTGCCGGCGGCCTAGACATCTACTGGAACGCTCCCATGCGGGACGACGATATTCAGGCACAAATCAAGCTCATCGAGAAGGCTCAAGCGCGCCGCTATGCGGGCATCATTGTATCCCCTATTGAGACTCTTCCCATGCGCACCCCGATACGCCGGGTGCTCGCACAGGGTATTCCGGTGGTGGTGGTCGGGACCGAACTCGGCATTCCGCCAGGAGTCAAACTCGGCTACGTCCTCAACAACGAACAGACCGGCGGGCAGTTAGCGGCACGGCGCATCGGCAACATACTTCACAATCGAGGCTCCATTGCCATTCTAGGTATCGATCCCCAATTGGTGAGCAACCTCGTGCGCGAACGTAGTTTTGAAACCACCTTGGCGCGTGAGTTCCCGGGAATTCGAGTGGCAGTTCGTCGCTTTGGACTTTCCAGCTTTCCTCAGGAGCAGCAAGCCGCGGAGGAACTGCTCTACAAGGGGGAGAATATCGATGCCATTGTCGCGCTTTCTCACGCTTCGACCCGCGGTGTTTATTATGCACTCGTGGAGTTCGGCAAAGAGAATGCCATCAAACTGGTGGGATTTGATCAGGACTTGCTGCCTCCGGTCCGCACCGGGGGCATTGACTCGGTTGTCGTCCAGAACACTTATGAGATGGGGCGGTTGGCCATGGGACTTATGGATCGCGAACTGCAGGGCAAGGGCGGTTCCGGCCAACTGGTTGTGGCTCCGGTTCTGATGACCCGCGAGAATATCGACTCACCGGAGATTCGCCAGATACTCAATCTCTCTTGGTGGCCGACGCAAGGATCCAGCAATTGAATCGGCGAAAGTGGGTTATTGCCGGCACTGCTGCCGCGGCTCTTTTTTTCGCCGCACTTGCAGGCATGTTGGCATTTCGTGCCCTCTCGCGCCGCGGCCCCTTTCATGCCCACCTATATGACCTGGGAAAACAAGAGGACTGGCAAGTGTTTGGCGGGACATGGCAGTTTGTCAACGGAGCAATGCTCAACAACTCCGACGAGCGAGGCGCCAAGCTCTTGACCGGCTCGACGGACTGGACGAACTATCTGGTTGAGGCGGATGTGCTTCTACTGGGCGCATATGGCGACGCCGGCTTGATTATCCGCGCCAACGACGAAGAGGAGGGCGTAGACGCTTATCACGGCTATATGGCCGGATTGCGCGATCTCGATAACACGCTCATTCTGGGTAGAGCCGACTATGGCTGGCGCGAGTATGTGGCCAAATCGGTCGCTCCGCGCGTGTTCGATCAGCAGTGGTATCACCTTAAGTTTTTGGCCTATGGCTGCGTCCTCGCAGTCAGCGCTACTGAGCCCTCCGGACAGACCACCACCGCTTCTGTCGAAGACCCGGGCTGCGTGCCTTCAGGACGCTTTGGTCTCAAGTCGTATAACACAGGGGCTGAATGGCGCAACGTCGAGGTACGCCCAGCCACTCGCCAGGACCTCGTCGCCATGATCGGCACCTCGAGCCCGCCGCTCGCTGTTCCCGGGCAGTTTCCGACCGGCGCCGACTCGGCCACCTATGACAAGTATTTTGAGCCGATTCATCGCGACCTGCTCGAACATCGCGCTGACCCCAGCGCGGAGTCCATCAAAAGCCTTCAACTGCTCTCCCCCAATACCCCGGTAGCTGTCACAGTGCATGGCGTGGTAACCCTTACTTCGCCGATTCTGTTTGCGCAGGACTCAACCGGCGGTCTTGCCATTCCCGGCACTCACATTGATGTTCCCCTGCAGATCGGCGACGAGATTGAAGCCAAAGGCGATGCCGAGCCGCATGATTTCAGCTCCGTATTGCGCAACGCCAAAGTACGCCTGCTTTGGTCACATACTCCGGTTCCCCCGAGTTCCGTTACTGCATCGCAAGCCTCCACCGGAGCATTCGACGCCGAATTCGTCGAGATTCAGGGGCGCCTTGTGGAGAAACATGCGGGCTCCAATGGTACATTCATTCTCACCCTCGATGATGGGAGCCAGTCCTTTCTGGCCATTGCCAACATCTCCGGCCGCTCTGCTGGTTTGCTCCGCCTCAAAACTCATAGCCTTCTTCGCTTGCGTGGTATTTGCGCCGTCGACCCGGTCTATACGCGCAATCTGACCTCGTTTGCAATCTTATTGCCATCTCCAAACGACGTCGAGGTAATTGAAGGCCCGCCCTGGTGGAGCACTGGCCATATCATTGCGCTGGTCATCGGGTCGCTCATTTTCGCGCTAGCAAGTCTTACTGCCTACACGTTCATCGAACGCTGGCGCATGCAGGCCGTGCTCGAGGAGCGCGGGCGCCTCGCTCACGAGATGCATGATACCCTTGCCCAGAGTTTTGCCGGCATCGGTTTTCAGCTTGAGGCGATTCATGACGATGCCGGAGAGGATTCTAATCTGCTGCCCCAACTGGAAGTGGCGCGCAATATGGTCCGGAGCAGTCATGAAGAAGCCCGGCGCAGCATTGCGGCCCTGCGCCCGAAGTACCTGGAATCCATGGGACTGCTCCGCGCTCTTGAAGACTGCGCCCACCGCTTGATCAACGGGAACTCCGCCATTTCCGTCAGAACAGTCGGTCCGGGCAGCGAGCGCAATCTGCCTTTACGAATCTCCGATACGTTGCTTCGCATCGGCCAGGAAGCCGTTGCAAATGCAGTTCTGCACGCTCATCCTACTTGCCTTGATCTTTCGCTCGTCGAGCTGAAAACTTCTCTCGAACTGATTATCAAAGACGACGGCTGCGGCTTTCTGGTCTCCAGTGAATCTGCCGGCTTTGGCATTCGCGGCATGGGCAAGAGGGCTGACAGCATCTCTGCGCGATTCACCATTCACAGCACTCCCGGAAAAGGAACGTCGGTACATGTCCTTGTTCCGTTGCCACCATCATACTTAAATGCATATTGGAGACGCATCCCGTGGCAACGCCCATGGAGAAAGATATCTGATGAATACACCCTTGACTAAGCCGCCCATCCGCGTGTTGATCGTTGACGATCACCCAGTTGTCCGAGCCGGACTTGTCAGCTTGCTGCGCAAAGAAAGCACATTGAAGGTGGTCGGATCGGCCCACAGCGCCGAGGAGGCCCTCTCCCTCATTCACCGCTTTGCCGTCGATCTGATGCTGTTGGATCTGCGTATGCCCAAGATCAGCGGCATCGGTCTCATGCATTTGCTGTCGCAACTGCCCAACCATCCGGCGGTAGTCATACTGTCCAGCTACGAGTACCCGGAGGAGATCCATCGTGCGGTAGAAGCTGGAGCACGCGGCTACTTGTCCAAGGATGCTTCGCGTGCGGAAATAGTGGCCGCAATTTCCGTCGTCAGTTCCGGGGGCAAGTCCTTCCCCGCAAGCATTTCTGCGTATATCGCCGAACGCGAATCGCGCGCCAGCCTGAGCGCTCGCGAGGTGGAAATCCTGGAGATGGTTGCCAAGGGACTCACCAACAAGGAGATCGGGCGCGTCCTCCAGATCAGCCATTACACCGTCCGCAACCATATCAATCACATCAGCGCCAAGCTCGATGCGGGAGGAAGAACCGAGGCGGCGACCGTCGCGCTCCAGCAGGGCATCATCGACATATCAACTTAGTGCACCTTAAGTGCTATGTATCGATCCGAAGTAAAGAGCCGAGCGGCTGGCAAAAAGCCAACCGCCGGGCTGTGTGCAATGCCTTACAAAATGCAGGGCCACTGAATCGATCAGCGGAATGAGTCCCCCTGATGGTACCGGCCGGTTGTAGGTCAGAAGGTAAGGTTTCCTCCAAGCTGGATGAAGCGCGGGGGAGACTGCGAGGTAGCCCTGCCGAAAGCAGCATCTGGGAGATTGGCGTCGACAGTGCTGAGGTTTGGACGGTTGAATATATTGAAGAATTCAAAACGCAACTGAAGTCCGATCGACTCGCGTATCTTCGTGTTCTTCAGCAGGGATACATCCGATTCGTCAAAGTTGGGTCCAACGAACAAGTTGGGCTTCTCATTCCCTGGTTGTCCAAATGCGGGATCCGCAAAACTACCTGATGTGAACAGGCCGTTAAGGAACGCTCGACGGCTTGTGCCCTGTGCATAGGATGTGACATTGGGGTAGTCGAGGTTGTCACCATTTGCGCTGAAGTCACCACTACCCGGGGCGTAGCCGATAAAGGTTCCCGCAGCGTTCGTCAAGGGCTCAAAAGGCGCATTGGTTGAAACAGTGAAGGGATACCCGCTCTGGATGACGGTAGTTCCGCTCAGTGCCCAGCCGCCGGTGATGCGGCCTACAAGCTCCTGTTTCTGAAAGGTATTCGGCAATTGGTAGTTCCATGCCAGAGAAAATCGATTGGGTGCGTTCCAATTCGATGGTCCGTAGAACTGGTGCACGTTGATGTAGCTGGGGTAAACCTGAGTATCGTCGGCTGACGCCGAGCGCGTATAAGAGGCATTGAAGAACGCATGCGCGTATCGCCCCTGGAAGGAAAAGATCTCGGCATGGTAGTTGGAGACTCGATCGTTTGTCGTGTTCAAGATTTGGCCGAAGCTGGTGTTCAGGCGCGTAGGAACCAGGCTGTTGTGCTGGATCAGATCGTCCTGATACTCATTGATATCTTGTCCATAACTAACGCTAAAGACCTGGCCGCCACCGGAGAGGAGATTACGTGAATTGGCGCCAGAGAATGTGAAGCCGGCTACTAAATGTGAGCCCAACTCGTGCTCCAGGCCGCCGGAATAGATGTAGGAGATGGGCGATTTGAGCTCCGGATTGATAGCGCCGATGTTGTTTTGCAATCCGACGATGCCGCCCGCTGCATCGAGACCAACCGCGGGCAAGTTTGGATAAGGAAATCCGAAAGGCTTCTGGTTGGAAGTGCCAAGCCCAAATACAGGAGCCGGCCCTCCACCGGTGCTAAAGAAGGTTGGGAAAATGTCTCCAGGAGGATTGCCGCGGTATTCTTCCTGCATATTTGCAAGCGTGGGCCAGTTGTGGAAGAACCCCGTTCCTGCCTTGATAACCCATTTTCCATTGCCGTCTACGTTCCAGGCTACGCCGACACGAGGACTGTAGATGTCTGTAAGTGACCGGGTCAACGCATGCTCCGTGCGCACAACAATGCCGTTGGTGACTTCCTGCTGATATGTCTGCCCTTCCCCAAGGTAGAAGTTGCCGAAAGCGGTATTGGACGAACGGGAGTACGGATTGCCAAAGTCATCCCAGCGTACACCGTAATTGATAGTGATCCGCGAATTTGTCTTCCAGGTATCCTGAACGAAGGCGCCCCAGGTAATGCCGGCGGCATTCCAATTGTACTGAGATTGTTGTCCGTTCAGCGGGTTGTAGGCGACATCCGACTCGTCGTAGACGTTGTTGGAAGCCAAATCGAGCAGGCTGTTGAATTGGAAGGTCGGCTGATCGTAAGGGCCATTGAAGATCTCGACGTCATCCCCAAAGAGACCTTCAAAGCCGGCGCGTAAATCATGCGATTTGTAGATGTGAGTAAGCACGTCGCGCCAATGGTAGTTGTGTTGGATAAAGTCGCCTTGCGCAAATCCGTCGCCAAAACCTGAACTAATGCCGGTAACATTGACAAGAGGTACCTCAAAGAGACCCTCTGCTGGCTGAATTCCTTCCACACGACTATACCCCCAGGCACCCTCGTTGATGGTGTTTGGACTGAAGGTATGGGTCTCATTCACCTGGGTGCCAATTTCGAAGGTTTTGCTGGTGTCCACGAACGCGGCGCGTTGACTGGGGGTATTAAAGTTAAGGGTGGTCCGGTAAAGGCTCCCATACAGGCGATCGCGGGCAAAGTCCTTGTCGAGGCGGAAATTGTACTGGAGTCCATTGCGATATCCGGTTGTGGCAAAGTTGCCGGTATCGATGACTGCTGTCGAACAGGGTAGGTTGAACGTGGATGCGGTACCGCAGGCCGGGGAGCCGACGCTATTGGCTGGGTAGAGGCTTGCGGCCGTTGACGTTACGGCTATATTCGAGACGTTCGAGACCGGATAGTTCTTGAGAAGCATGGTCTCGAGGTTTTGAGGAAAGGCAGCCTCAGCAAACTGAGTGAATTGTGGATCTTCAAAAGTGACCACGTTCGTCGAGGCAGCCGCTGAGCGCAAAGGCTCGATCCCGAAAAAGAAATACCCCCATTTGTGGTGTGGCACAATGGGCCCGCCGATGGTTGCCGAGATGTTGTTGGCATGGTACGGTGCGTTGGTTTGCTGGAACTCGGTAAGGGCTGACAATGTCTGATTGGTAAAGTAGTCGCTGGCGTTTCCATGATAATGGTCGGTGCCCGACTTCGTAGTCATGAGCATCTCAATCGAGCTGGCGCGCCCGTAATCCACGTTGTAGGTGTTAGTTTGGATTGCGACTTCCTGAATTGTATCCGGATTCGGCGTCAGATTCAGGACGCCGGCACGAATCGAACTGGTTACGTCCAGTCCATCGACGACATACATATTGCCAACCGCGCCCTGTCCGTTGGCACTCGTGTCAACCTGGGTCTCGGTGGAATAGTTGTCGCGCCCGGAACCCGGACTGCCGTTGGAGGTAACGCCCAACCCGGTCACCCCTGGAGCAAGGGTCACCAGCGAGATCATGTTGCGTCCGGCCAGGGGAAGTTCGCTCAAGGTGTCTGTGGAAATGGTTTCCTGAAGGCGGGTGTCCGCGGTATCCAGAATCGGGGATTGCGTTGTCACCTGCACCGTTTCGGCCGCAACGCCGACGCTCATCTTGATGGGCAGGTTGAGCACTTGGCCGGTCTGCAACACGACCGACGTCTCGGATTTGGCAAAGCCGGCTTTGGCAGAGACGAGATGATAATTCGCAGGCGCCAGACTGACGAACGTATAGCGGCCAGCAGCATCGCTGGTAGCAACACGCACTTCACCGGTTCCGTCGTTGGTGAGGGTCAATCTTGCATCCGGGATAATGGCTCCGCTCGGATCCTCAACCAACCCGTCAATGGAGCCGGTGAATTGCGAGAACGCCCGCGGCGTAAGCGCCATGGCCAGCAGGAGTAGAGAAACATAGACAAGGCTAAGTCGCTTCATAGTGCCTCCAAATGTGTTTGCAATGCAAGAATTACTTTCACCCACTGGTCGAACATAGAGACTTGTCGCTTCGGGAATATGCCTTCTTGCCGGGAACAGTTTTGACATCCTGAGCGCGTAAATTGTCCAGACTACTCCCCGGTTCTATAGCAGAGATCAGAATTTGAGCGGTAACCCGAGCACGCCTAATCTATTTGCGGAGAAAGAATATACACAATAGGTCAGGTGTACCAGAATCGGATGCCGGTCCTTATGCGCTGATCCTGGGTCAGGTGTGCGACATAGAGGGAAGGTCAATACGCGTCTCCAATGCCGGAGAATCCGGCATCGCTGATGCATAGTGTGCTTAACGCTCCTGCCAGGAAAAGACCATAGTGCACCTGACCCATTGCGCACTGTTTCCGAGCGCGACTAGTTTGTTCCTGCTACAGATTCATCGCAGAAGTGCGTGTTCTTGGGTGAGGCGCAAAATGAAAAGCGGCTTGGGTTAAGGTGCCTTAGTTGAGGTAATCGTTTGTCTTTAGCTGCCTGTGCTGTGTCAACTCGTTGATTGCACATGAGAAATGTCTTGTAGGCGGTTGGCCGCCGCCGATTTCCCGGTTCCCGCTCCCGGCACGGACGGGAACGAGCCGCGCAACATCTACCGGAATCCAGATATGCTCCAGATCGAACCCAGCCCTGCTGAAATACAATCAACTCCCGCACATCGGCCAACAGCGGAATCTGCAGTTCTGCTTCGATTTCATCAACCTGTTCAATCACGTAAATCTCGGTCCCGTGGCCCCCAACTTTGCCGATTTCGCTACAACCTGTCGGAGAGGCTGCGACCGCACTTGGCAGCAGGGCTCTCGAGCTGGGAGTCCGCGTTGCCTTCTAAGGTTTCTATTTTCTCCCGGTGCGAGCCGGGAGTACTCCTCGGCTCGTTGCTTTTACTCCACCTATTTGCTGCATGCTGTTCCAGGATCGCAGCTCCCCTGAACGGCAGTATCACTTCATGAGGCCGTTGAAATCATCGTGGTGGCAACTTGAGAGCTTGATTGAATTTCAAACTCCTGGATAGAGTGACTGCGGCATTGAATACTCTCCGCCTCGGTTCCATGGTTCCATTTCGATTCCCGGCCCCGACAGTTCATTTTGCCTCCATCGCCAATACTGATGCGGGCAGAAGACAATCAAGATCCTCAGGAGGTTATGGTCCAGTGGGTGTAATAGTAGACCCCTCCCTTGAGCGCTCGTTCAAGGTGGCCTGATGAATGCGCGACGTCTTTGGTCTGCAATAGGCGCAAGTGCAATTTGGTTTTTTGGGACGGGAGCCTTCAGTGTGAGTGTGGCCGACCCGCCAGACCAATCGATGATCGCCGCATCAACGGCCGTCGCAGATGGCGGCAATACGTGCGCCAAATGCCATGCTGCCGCGGTTGCAGGATTTGCACGTTCAAAGATGGCTCAATCCATGCGTGTTGGCGGACAGGAACCGTCAGGCGTTGTACGGATTCCCGGCACGACAATCCGCATGTACTCAGACAAGAATGATTCGTGGCAGAGTCTTGAGAGCGATAGCGTTACAACTACTTATCACGTTGACTATGTGATCGGTTCGGGGACACACGCGCATGGTTATTTGATCAACCTTGACCATCATTTGTTCCAGTCGCCCGTCGCTTACTACAGAAGCCGCACAGCCTACGGCATGGCCCCAGGATATGAGAAATCGGCCAGTCCGGACTTTACTCGGCCGGTTGGAGAAGGCTGCGTTTTCTGCCATGCAGGATCGTTCAATGCGATCGCTGGGACACAGAATGAATACGGGGAAATTCCGTTTCCGCATTTATCGATAGGCTGCAATCGGTGTCATGGAGACACCGCCGCCCATCTGGCGGATCCGGATGCAGGCAACATTGTCAATCCTGAATATCTCGATACGGCTGCTCGCGATAGCGTATGTGAACAGTGCCATCTCATTGGCGCAGCACGGGTCCTGAATCCCGGCAAGCGATTCTCCGACTTTCAGGCAGGTGAGCCGCTGGAGGATATTTTTACCATCTATCGTATTGAGGCACCTGAGGGCGCTGAAGCGCGATTTCGAGTCATCAGTCACTCTGAACAGCTGGCACTGAGTCAGTGTAAAATCAGGAGCGCTGAGAAGATGTGGTGTGGAACCTGTCACGACCCGCACAATGAACCGACCGACCCTGTGGCCTATTACCGCGCGAAATGCTTGCAATGCCATGCCGGGACAGCATTCCCGGCGGTTCATCCGGCAAAGACGAGCAACTGCATCGGTTGTCATATGCCGAGGCGCGATGCGCAAGATGGAGGGCACACAGCATTCACAGACCATCGCATTCAGCGCACCCCTGAAAAGGGACTGGCATCAGAAGCAACTTCCATTGTTCCGTGGCGGGAGCCTCCGAGCAATCTTGCCAAGCGGAATCTCGGCATTGCATTGATCAGAGTCGGAATGGAAAGCAAGTCCTTCAAGCAAGTGGCGAAAGGCTATGAGATGTTGACGGAGGTGCAACAAGAGTTTTCGCAGGACAGCGAGATGTTCAACGCCTTGGGAACGGCGCTCGATTTGGCGCGGCAATACGGTGAAGCTGTGCAGGCCTTCCAACTTGCGGTGCGATTTGATCCGTTATCTTCTCCGAAGGAGACGAGCCTGGGCCAGGACTACGAAGCGCTAGGGGATCAACAGCAGGCGGAGTGGCACCTGGAGAAAGCGATGGAGCTGGACTCCCTCAATCTGAGTGCTGCAGAGCTATTGATCAGCATCTACGAACGCAATGGCGAGCTGTCGAAGGCTGACGAGCTGTCGAAGAAGTTGATTCGTCTCACGCGGGGAAACATGGAGCACAAGTAAGAGGACAAGCGTGGCCTTTTGGCTCTACCGTTGACGTCGTGGTCGCCAAGATCGTAGCCCTCGCTATTTTCTCTCGTGCTATGTTCAGGCCAACCTCGATATGCGGAAACGCTTTACATGCCCCCTCCCAGGGTCTAGACGTTCTGGAATTTTGCCTTCCCGAGGTGTCCCGTGTTCGTGCATCCGAAGAAGCGAGAGATAATAACAGGCATGCGATCCACCTTCCGTCTTGGGGTTCTGGCCGCACTTTTCACCGCCCACGGTTTGAGTGTTGCGCAGGCGGTCGCCCCCCAGTCCACCACCGAGGGGGTCGCCTCCATCGTCACCGCGCTGCGTACGGGCCAATTTGACGAAGCGCTCGAACGCCTGCGTCCGGAGCTGCAGCGGGACCCGGCGAATCAGCAACTGTGGACCCTGCAAGGGATTGCCCTTTCAGGAAAAGGAGACAAGAAGGATGCGCTGGGGGCCTTCCGCCATGCACTCGGGATTTCATCGAATTATATGCCCGCTTTGGAAGGTGCGGCGCAGATCGAATACGAAAATAACGACAAGGATGCCACTGCATTGTTAGAGCACATATTGCAGTTGCATCCCGGCGATGTGACCAGTCATGCCATGCTTGCGGAGATAGCTTACCGGCGCGGCGACTGCGCCGCGGCGGTTCCGCATTTCGATCGCAGTGATTCGCTCCTTGATTCTCAACCCGGAGCCTTGCAGCATTACGGCGATTGCCTGGTTAGGCTCAAGGAGACCGAGAGAGCCATTTCAATATTTCAGCGTGCTCTTTCTCAGCCGTCGGCTGATGTGCATGCCCGCTACCGCCTGGCAACCGTCCAGATGATGGCCCAGCATCCCCAAGATGCTATTGCTACCTTACAGCCATTGTTGCAGGACACGTCGAGTGATGCCGCAGTTCTCGAGTTGGCAGCTTCCGCGTATGAAGCCGATAAGAATACTCCCGAGGCGGTGCGACTTCTTCGCCACGCAATTGTCTTGAACCCTCACCAGACAAACCTCTATGTTGACTTTGCCGACATATCTCTCGACCATCAGTCCTATCAGGTCGGGGTGGATATGCTCGACGCGGGACTCAAGGCCGGGCCGCAGGCGGCGCCTCTGTATGTGGCGCGTGGCATCCTCTACGTGCAGCTTGCGCAATACGACAAAGCAGAGGCGGACTTCGAGAAGGCCGAAGCGCTCGATCCGCGGCAGTCCATGGTGTCGGCAGCGGAGGGATTGGCTGCCGTGCAAGAGAACGACCCCGACCGGGCTCTGAGGATTGTGCAGAAGAAATTGGCCAAGAAACACGACGATCCATTCCTGCTGTATGCTCAAGCGGAAATTCTCGCGCAACGGGGCCCGGACCCGGGTGGCTCGGAGTTTCGCGAAGCGATCGAATCGGCAAAGAGGGCCGTCTCGCTTCGCCCAAACTTAGGGGAAGCGCGCGATCTTCTGGCGAAACTCTACCTGCAGTCGGGTCAGAACGGGGCAGCCATCGATCAGTGCCGCAAAGCTTTGATCATCGACCCCAAGGACCAGACGGCGCTATATCACCTCATTCAAGCGCTGCGTAAGAGCGGGCGGCAGGATGAAGTGCCTGACTTGCTCAAGCGCCTGGCCGCGCTTCGGCTGCAGGGTACGAAGGATGAAAGCGAACACAATCGCTACAAGCTAGTTGAAGCGAAATCCCCACCAATGGAGAACCAGAAGCCTTGATATTTACCCGCCGCGACTTTGTGAGCCTGACTCTGGGCTCAGTGGCTTCCGCAGCAGTTCCCCGCTTACTTGCGCAAGGAGTTACCGATCGTAAGGTCAAACCTGTGGCGCGACCGGCGCCGTCGGGGCGTCCATTTTACGCTCATTTTGTAGACGTCGCATCGTCAGCCGGGTTGCAAGTTCCTCTGACCTACGGCGATGTTGATAGCCACAAGTATATTCTCGAAGCTACTGGTTGTGGTTGCGCCTTCGTCGACTACGACAACGACGGCTGGATGGACATTTTTCTTCTGTCGGGCACGCGGTTATCCGGAAACCCGGCGGGCGCAACAAACCGACTTTACAAGAACAATCGCGACGGTACCTTCACTGATGTAACGGAAAAAGCAGGCATGGAGTCCATTGGTTGGGCGTCGGGCGTGTGCATCGGCGACTACAACAACGATGGATTTGAGGACATCTTTTTCACCTCCTATGGTCAGAACCATCTTTATCGCAACAACGGAGACGGCACGTTTACCGACGTAACCAAGGCTGTCGGTCTTTGGAACGAACAGCCGCGCTGGGGGGCAGGATGCAGTTTCCTGGACTACAACCGCGACGGTCACTTGGACCTCTTCGTCTCTAACTACGTGCGCTTCTCTTTCGACAACGCTCCGGTGCCGGGGGAGGGCGGAAACTGCAATTTTAAAGGCATCCCGGTGGAGTGCGGACCGCGTGGATTGCCCACTGGCAGGCATCTTTTATACCGCAATAATGGCGACGGTACGTTCACCGACGTGAGCCAGGAGGCAGGGATAGCGCGCGCAACGGAGAGTTACGGGATGACGGTGATTGCAGCTGATCTGGATGAGGATGGCTGGACCGACATTTTCGTCGCGTGCGATTCCACACCCAGCCTTTTGTTCATGAACAATCATGATGGAACCTTCCGTGAAGAAGGCGTGCCACGCGGAGTAGCGCTCAGCGACGATGGCATGGAACAGGCAGGAATGGGCGTGGGCGTGGGGGATTATGATCTGGACGGCCATCTGGATCTGTTCAAGACTCACTTCACGGATGATGCCAATGGACTCTATCACAACGATGGCAAGGGTAACTTCGATGACGTAACCAGGCCCACACGCCTCGCGGTCGATACGCGCTACACTTGTTGGGGTGCGGGCATCGTCGATCTTGATAACGATGGCTACCCCGACCTGTTCATGGTTACGGGCAGTGTATATCCGGAAGTCGAACGAAAGTTGCCGCAATATGCCAACAAGACACCCCGAGCGGTGTTTCGAAATCTCGGCAATCGTACCTTCGAAGAGTTGGACGCGCAGGCGGGCCCTGGCGTCACCGATGCACACTGCAGTCGTGGGTGCGCGTTTGGAGATTTCGACAACGATGGGGATATGGACATCCTCATCGTCAATCTGAATGAGCCTCCGTCCTTGTTGCGAAATGACATCAAGCACAAGCTGAACTGGATCAAAATCAAGCTTGAGGGAGTCAAATCAAACCGAAGCGCGATTGGAGCTCGTGTATTGGCCCATTACGGCGGCAAGGTGCAAGCGCAAGCCGTGCTCAGCCAGTCCAGCTTTTATTCATGCAACGATTCTCGATTGCACTTTGGTCTAGGAGAATCCAGTTGGGTCGACCTCGATGTTTACTGGCCCAACGGGGCACATGAACAATACAAACGCCTCGCTGCGAACCAATTCATCACGCTGCGAGAAGGATCGGGAGCCGTCAGCGAAAAAGGATGGCGCCGGAGCTGAGAGGCTCCCTAAAAGGCTCTCGCCGCATGCGGCGGGAGTCAGACCCGGAAGAGATTGGATTCTGAAACTACGCAGGAATCAGGAAGAGTTGCCGCGGTTGATTTCGGCTGAATACGGTTCAAGGGTGAGCGCGTCTTGTCCGGGCGCAATGGCTGTAAATGCGGCTCCGGTGCGCGAGTTGCGATAGACGGCGATGCGGCGGGAGGCACGGTCTCTGGCGATCTAGGCCAGCGACTTGATGGGCGCGGCCATCGGGGGATGCATGGTTTTGGTGGCCTTGGCTCCCTCAAGCCAGAAGCGCGCGTTGGGCTGAGAGATGAGGAAGTCAATCTCAAGGCCCTGCGGGTCGCGAAGGTACTAGGGCTCCTTGCGCTGGTCGCCGTTTATCTGGCTCTCAAGAATCTCGGACGCGACAAATCCCTCGAAGGTGGCGCCGAGAAAGGGCGAGCGGCCGAGCTTGGCAGGCACACTGAACGCCGAGCAGTTGGCAGACCAGACCAGCGTCTCCCCAATAGACTTTCGGCGATTTGACGAGGCGTTTGCCGAAGTTCTCAAAGGATAGCGGAACGAGGATGTCCTGGCCGATGACCTCGTGGATGCGCAGCCACTCGGAGAGCGTGAAAACGGTGACGCCGAGCGGGGCGGCAAGGTCGGTGCGGTTATGGACCTGGCGGTGACGGCTGGCGAGGAGCGAAAGGAAGCGGCGAAAGCTGGTCAAATCGCGGACGTGGGGAATGAGGCGCAGTGCGGAATGGGAGCAAGAAGACGATCGGGCGGTAAATTGCGCTTAGATGAGAAACCTAAGGGGTAACTTTAAAATCCTCAAGAATTCGATTTGTGAAATGGAGATTGATCCGTCACGAAAGTATAGCGGCTATGCCGCATGCGGCATAGCCGGCGATAAAACACTGATGGTTTTTGCTTCTTGAAAGAAACAAAGGGGGCTCTGTTCGATGAGAGCCCCGTAAAGAATATCGACCTCAGATTTGTTACCAGACGCGACAGGGAGTGGGCGCGACCATGGGTGCGGTTTTCTTGCAGCTGAAGCTTTTGGCGAATTCTGGCAGATCCTGGAGGACAGTGTTGGTGCGGTACTCGTCAGGGGCGTGGGGATCGGTTTGGGCCTGGGTGCGCAGCTGCTCGGGGCGGGTCTGGGTGCACCACTGCTGGGCGTAGGCGATCCAGAAGCGCTGGTCGGGCGTGTAGCCATCGGTGGTGGCCTTCATGTCGATGTGCGCAGTCTCGGCTCTGTCGAGCCAGGCGATCCAGGCGAGCCACAGGCCGCCGAGATCGGCGAGGTTTTCGCCCAGCGTGAGCTTGCCGTTCAAGTGGACGCCGGGGACGGCTTCGATCGCATCGTACTGCTTGACCTCGCAGTCGGCGCGGGTGTTGAACTTGTCTTCGTCTTCCTTGGTCCACCAGTCTCGGAGGTTGCCGTCCTTGTCGAACTGGCGGCCCTGGTCATCGAAGCCGTGCGTGAGCTCATGACCAACGGTTGAGCCCATGTCGCCGTAGTTGGCCGCGTCATCTTCCTTATCGCTGAAGAAGGGCGGCTGAAAATAGCCGGCGGGAAAGTTGACGTTGTTTTGCTGCGGGTCGTAGTAGGCGTTGACGGTGGGGGGAGTCATCAACCACTCGCCTCGATCGACGGGCTTGCCGATCTTGGCCATGTCGCGGGCTACGTCAAATTCGTTGGCGCGCATCTGGTTGCCCAGTGCATCGCCACGGACGATTTCGAGTTTGGAGTAGTCGCGCCATTTGTCGGGATAGCCGATTTTGTTCATCACGGCGTGAAGTTTTTCCTTGGCTTTGACTTTGGTGGCGGGGCTCATCCAGTCGAGCTGTTCGAGATCCTTGTCCATGGCCTGCTCGATGGCCAGAGTCATTTCGAGGGCATGCTGCCTGGCTGCGGGAGGGAAATATTTGGCCACGTAAACCTGGCCGAGGGCCTCGCCCAATTCGCCGTCAATGCGGCTGGTGCAGCGCTTCCAGCGTTCCTGCTGTTTCTCTGCGCCATTGAGGGTGTGGGAGTAGAAGTTCCATGTCTCCTGGTCGAAGCTTTCCGGCAGGCTGGTACCGGCATAGGCGTGCAGCAGGTGCCAGCGCAGGTAGGTGCGAATTTCGGCGACGGGCGTGTCGGCGATGAGGGTGTTGAATGCGGCGAAGAATTTCGGCTCCGTGTCATTGAGCTTGCCGGCGGTTGGAGCATGCGCGGCGGTGACGTACTCGTTGAGCGAAAAATGAGTCAGCTCGGTGGAGAATGCAGCGACGTCCGTGGGGTGGTTGAGATTCTGCGGATCGCGCTGCTCGGTGATGGTGAGCGAGGCTTTGGCGAGACGGGTTTCGATGGCCATTACGGTGTCGGCATCTTTGGCCGCCTGGGCCTCCGGTTCGCCGGCGAGGAGGAAGATCCTCTGCACGTGGGCGACATACTGCTGGCGCTGCTGTTTGGACTTCGGGTCGGTGCGGGTGTAGTAGTCACGCTCGGGAAGGCCCAGGCCGCCGGCGCCGTAGAAGCTGATGACCGAGCTGGCGTCGGCGTAGTCCTGGCTAGAGCCCATGCTGAAGAATGCGTTGACGCCGATCGAGTGGAGATGGGCGAGCAAGGCGGGAAGCTCAGCGGAGGAATTGAGGGCCCCGATGCGATTGAGCTCCGGCTCGAGCGGGGTGATGCCGCGGCTGTTGATGGCCGCAGTGTCCATGCAGCTTGCGTATTCGTCGCCGATTTTCTGCTCATTGAGAGAGCGCGTGGCCGAGGAGGTAGAGGCCTGTTCGAGAATCAGCTTCAGGTGCAGGCGATTGAGCTCATAGAGCTCGGTGAAGCGGCCGTAGGAGGTCTGGTCGGCGGGCAGAGGATTGCGCTTGAACCAGCCATTGCAGCTGTAACGATAGAAGTTGCCGCAGGGGTCCACGGACTTGTCAACCAGGGAGGGATCGAAGACGCGGAGTTCGGATGCGACGGGCGGGTCAGTCGGGGTGCTTTGCGCGTGGGCGGGAATGGAGGCAACAACGGCGGCCAGCAGAGCAGTGAGCATCAGGATCAGGCGGAGAGAAGAGGTTGGGCGGAACATGCGGAAACTTTAGCAGATTGCCCGCACCGTGGGCACCGGCGGCTGCGGTGGAGCCGCTTGCGCGCCCTGGGAATCGTGGGTTCGAAGGCTGCCAGGTTTGTGGTCTCTAGCCGAAGGGGCCAGAACACAAAGACGTAGCGGGGGTGGGGCACCCTGCAGGCTGGGCGCTTGAAGGAATTCCATAGTGGTGCCCATTACAATGAAAGGAGCACAGCAAGTCGATTCATTACCCTAAGGCTATCAACCCAGCAAAACTATCAAGGAGCAACAGACGTGGCGCAACGCACATTCAGCATCATCAAGCCGGACGCGGTCCGCAAGGGATTTACCGGAGCAATTCTGGCCGAGCTCGATAAGGGTGGGTTCAAGATTGTGGCGGTCAAGAGGCAGGCTATCTCAAAACAGCAGGCGCAGGGATTTTATTACGTACACAAGGAGCGTCCGTTCTTTGATGGACTGACTTCGTTCATGTCCTCCGGGCCAATTGTGTTGCTGGTGCTCGAGAAGGACAACGCGATTGCCGACCTGCGCAAGCTGATGGGTGCGACCAATCCGGCGAATGCCGAAGAGGGGACGATCCGCAAGAAATTTGCCAGCTCGATTGAAGAGAACGCGATTCACGGCTCGGATGCGGAGGAGACGGCGGCGTTCGAGATTGGGTATTGGTTTGGGGGATATGAACTGCTTTGAGGGTCTCTTCATCTCTCCGCGCATACGATTGCAAAAAGTCGCGCTCGGGGGACTGAGATGGAAGGTACGCAGCAGACCTAGGAAGCCAGCGAAGCGTGCCTGAGCAAGGTTGCCGCGGTTAGCTTTTCGTTCTGGTTGGGGAAGGTTCTCTCGACCACGCTGGGCGAAACCGGCGGCGATGCCCTCACCATTTCCATGAATCTGGGCTATCTGAAGGGCACGCTCATCTTCACCGCGATCTTTCTGGCGGCGGTGATTGCCCAGGTTCTGGCCAGGAGGTTCCACCGTTTCCTTGACTGGTTCACCATGGTGGCGACCACGACGGTAGGGACCATGATGGCCGACCTGGCGGACGGTTCCGAGGGATTGGGTTACGCGTGGGGAAGCGCGCTGCTGCTTGCGCTTGTGCTTGGCTCAGGTGCCGTCTGGTCGGGGGTTACCGGCACAGTTTCCGTCGCTGCGGTGAATTGGCCAAAATCAGAGATTTTCTATTGGGTCACGATCATGTTCTCGCAGACGCTGGGCACGGCGCTCGGAGACTGGGCGGCCGATGATGCGGGACTGGGCTACCCGGGTGGGGTTGCGGTCTTCGGGGGAGCTCGGATCGTGGTGGCTTGTTTGCACTTTTTCACCAAAATCTCCAAGACCCTGCTCTTCTGGTCGGCCTTTATCCTGACCCGCCCGTTGGGCGCGCGGTCGGGTGGCCTATTTGACAAGCCGGTAGCGCAGGGAGGCATGGCCATCAGCCGCACCATGGCTTCCGGCGTGCCTGCAATGGCCATTGTGGCTTGCATCCTGATCTTTCCTCAGCGCGCGGCCGTGGGCAAGGGTCAGTCGACCTCCGTCCACCTGGATATCCGAGGGAAGGAGAGCTGGCGGGCTGGGATCCCAGGCCACGGAATCGGTCACGGAATCGGGACCTCGGTCAAAAACAACTCCGTATGCCGCACTAAGAGTCAGAGACCCTAGTCGCCGAACAGATCGTCGATCTTGCGATTGAGAGCGTCGATCTTCTGCCCGAGCTCAGCGACGGTGGCTTCAAGTTGGGCGATCCGGTCTTCCCGAGCAGGGTCGTCACCGATTTGGCTGCGGAACGTCGGGGAGGCGGCGATATGCGGGGCAGAGGAAGGTTCCGGGGCGATTGCGGCTTCGAGCGGGCCGGACAGCAGATGGGCGTAACGGGCTTCTTTGGTGCCGGGCTGGCGAGGTAGGACGGCGACGAGCGGGGGGTCACGCTGGGCAAGCTTGTCGAGGCCGGCCAGGACGTGGCTGATTTCCTCAAAGCGGTGCAGGCGTTCGGTGCGATTGCGGAGTTCGCCGGGGGTCTGCGGACCGCGCAGGAGCAGGACCGAGAGCAGTGCGGTTTCCGCGCGCGTGAAGTTGAAGGCTTCTCCCAGCCAGTGGTCGTACTTGGTGACGCGGCCATCGGCGGCGCGCGCTCGGCCTGCGAGGCCCTGATCCTCAAGGCGGCGCAGGGCAAGGCGGACTTCCTCTTCATCAAGATGCGTGACCGGCTCGCGGTTGGTGAGCTGGTTGCAGGCGTTGATGAGGGCGTTCAGCGAGAGGGGGTAGTAGTCCGGGGTCGTAATTTCCTTTTCGACCAGGGCGCCGAGTACGCGGGCCTGGGCGGGGCTGAGCAGGATGGGCTGGGAGACAGGCATAGGCTTCTCTCCACTGTGCGCTGAAGCGGGGGGCTGGGTCAATTGCTGCGCGGCTCTGGTTCATCAATTCGATCCTGATTTTGGCAGCCGCGCAGCAGGTCGCGATGAGGTGGCGCTCAGGGATTCTGGCCAGGAATTTCTTTTTCTTCCGGGCCCAGCAGAAACTGGATGCCGAGGTAGGCGATCCAGCTCGGTTCTGAGTTCTGGCGGGTGACGGTCTGGAGGGCGCGGCCGCCCATCAAGAGCAGGCGGATGTGGTTGCTATGGTCCAGAGACTGGCGGCCGCCGATGTCGAAGGTGAGCTCATGCTGCTTGGGGTTGGGGCAGATGCGATTGGCGTCCTGGAGGTCGTAGATTTCCGAATAGAGCTCGATGCGATCATTGACTTCGTGGCCTGCGATGAGACCACGGCCCCAACGGCTGGGGATGAGCTGATTGCCGAACCAGTGGCCGGCTTCGCCGTCGAAATTGATGGGACCCAGTTTGGCCGTTATTTCCACAGGCAGGTAGTATTGCGGGCCGTTTTCAACGAGGCCGCGGCGGATGGCGCTGGTGGAATTGTTGATCGAGGCCTGGGGGTAGGTGCCAAGGGAAAAGTCCGTGTTCTCGTCGGAAGGATCTTCACCGTCTTTGTGATGCTCGTAGGGGCGCCACTTGATGCCGAAGAGGGACTCGCCGAGACCGGCACGGGTGGTGTTGCTGGGGTCGGTATAGACGGCCACGGGCAGCTCGTACTTGAGCTGGATGCGGTCTCCCCAGCCATAGTTCATGTCGAGGTCGGGAGTCCCGTAGTAGGCATTGCCCGGGTTGTGGTCGGCAGTCCAGCCGAAGTTGATTTCCCAGTGATGATTGCCGGGGGTACCGGGGTCGTCCGTGATGAAGGGTGGACCACCTTGCGTACGGGTCAGGGGCGGGGCGCTTGCGATGGCGAGCAAGAGGAGCAGGCACACGAGCTTTGGCATGGCGGGGAGGAAGGTTCTCTAGGAGAGGGAATTTGGATGAATCGATCGTAAACGCCCGATTGAAAACACCTCGTAGTGAACGGAACACCGGGCGGGTGAAGGGATGCTTAAGGCGGGGCGGGGACAGGAAGCGCTCGAGCCTGCCGAGGATTTCCGGTGCACGTTTCCGGGCCGGCTCTGCGATACTGGTTTGTCATGCCAATCGACGACTTACAACTAGCAGCGCAGAAGATTGCCGGATTCCTTGCTTCCCTCAACAAGCTGGGGGGAATGCGGCTGAAATATCGCATCACCGCGGGCGATGGCGCGCGCGACCCGCTGGGTCTTGAGGCTCGCCAGATTTATGTGGAACTGAGCGGGCCGGATGTTCCGCTGGTGACCGAGCGCAATGGCGAACTGCTCAGGGCGCTCGAGACGGTTGCGGCGCAGATGCTGCGGCTGGACCAGCGCGAGAACGACCTGGTCAGCTTTGACGCGGCCGACTTCAAGGCGCTGCGAGCGCAAGAACTGAGGCTGCAGGCCGAAGTGGCTGCGGACAAGGTGGTCCGGTCAGGGATTCCGTTCGCGTTTCCGCCGATGAACAGCCGGGAGCGACGGTTGCTTCATATGTCGTTCAAAGACATCGAGGGCGTGGAGACCTCCAGCTCGGGCGAAGGGCAGGACCGGTTTCTGGCGGTGTTTCCGGCGGGGAAGACCCATTTGCCGGTAGCGGCACCGACACGGCCGCGGGGATTTGAGCGGCGGCGGTAGGCCGGTTCGGAGCTGGACCCGGTCGAGAAAATGACGGGACACACTTGCCATTTTTGTGCAGGTTGGCTTCCGGGTCGGGCGGATTTGCCTTTCCGAGCCAGCGATTCAACCGGGTGCGGGAAGAGCAGCTGCCCAACATCACTTGACAAACTAGTGAAGGGCGCGGCAGACTCTTGAGCGTGCGGGTCACTTGAATGTCTAGTAAAGAGAAACGAACGGCGCAATTGCTGCAGGGAACGCTTTATCCGGCGCGGGTCAGGCTGGAGCAATGCGGCTGGATCAAAGGCGGCTGGGGGAAGATCCAGAACTACCGGGAGGCCAAGTTCTACACCGTTAGCCGGAACGGGCGTAAAGCCCCGGCCGGAGAGACGACTCGCTGGAGAACCATGTCGGACCTGGTCGAACGGCTGCTTGTTGAAGGGACACGGGCGTGAACCGATACATCGCGCAGGCCATTGCGAAGCTGCGGGACCGGGTCTCCGCGAGAAGGGCGGACGCGGAGTTTGAACGCGAGGTCGGCGCCCATCTTGCTTTTCTGGAAGAGGAGTTCCTCGGCCAGGGCCTGACGCCTGTGGAAGCACGACGGAAGGCGCGCCTGGCTTGCGGCATTCCGGAGCTGACCCGCCAAATCCATCGTGACGGGCGCAGTTTCCTTTGGCTGGCGCAAGCGGGCCAGGATCTGCGACACGCGCTCGGGTCGATCGGCCGTTCCAAGGGCTTCACAGCGGCGGCAGTGTTGACTCTGGCCTTGGGCGTGGGCGCCAACACGGCTGTGTTTTCAGTCATTGACGCTGTGCTTTTGAGGCCGTTGAACTATCCTGACCCGAGTCGCATCGTTCAATTTTTCCTTTCCTCGCCGGCCGCTACCGCCCAGGGGGAGTCAATCCCCGACCTTCGATTCCTGCGCGAGGGAGCAGACTCGGTCGAGCAGATTTCCGCCTACGACTTCGCTCAATCGGAAATGGGCTTGACCTCTGGCGTCCCCGAACAGGTTCACGGAATCCACGTCACTTCGAACTACTTTGGCCTCTTTGGCGTTCCTTTTGTCCTTGGGCGTGGCTTTAATGAGGGCGAAAACAGCGTCCAAGGGGCCAACGTAGTGGTGCTGAGTTACCGGCTGTGGAAGCGGCGGTTCGGCGGGGATGAACGGATCATCGGAAGAGAAATCTCGCTCAACAAGTCGTGGTTCACCGTGATTGGAGTCACCGGTGAGGGCTTCGTGCCGGAATCCGGGGCCGAACTCTGGATTCCGTTCCACTTCAACCTGAACGCGACCGAAGGTGTGCATTCTTTCGCCGTGGCGGCGCGCTTGCGGCCGCGGGTGACGCTGGCCCAGGCCAATGCACAGTTGAAGGCGGTTTCAGAGGCAGCGAGGCGCAAAGGGAAGCTGCCCGATCCGGATTTCCAGTTTCAGCTTCGCAGCCTCAAGGATGCGATGGTGAGCGATGTGCGGTCTTCGCTGCTTCTGTTGCAGGGGGCGGTGATTCTGGTTTTCCTCATCGCCTGTGCGAACCTGGGGAATCTGCTCATGATCCGGATGACCGGGCGCAGTCGCGAGTTCGCTATTCGAGGGGCCATTGGGGCCGGGCGCGGTCGGATTCTGCGCCAGTTGATCGCCGAAAGCCTGCTTCTCAACTCCTTCGGCTGCCTCATCGGAGCCGCCATGGGACTCCTCGGCGTACGTGCATTATTGAAAGCCGGCCCCGATGCCCTTCCCTCCCATTTTGCGCTGGGACTGGATTGGCGAGTGGGGGGATTTGCGGCCGGCGTTTCGTTGCTGACCTCACTGGTTTTTGGCCTGCTGCCGGCGGTTGCGGTCTGCCGCAAGGGATTCGAAAACCTGTTGGGTGAGACTGGCAATCGACCGGGCACGGGGGGCCGGAACAAGACGGCGCTTTCGATTGTTGTTGTGAGCGAGGTGGCGCTGTCGTTGATTCTGCTGGTGGGAGCAACGCTGCTGGTGCGCACATTTATCTCGCTGAACCGAGTGGACCCGGGATTCGACCGCAGCCATGTTGTGCTCGTGACCATGCCTCTCGGTGGCTATCGGCCGGCGACCGCGGCCGGCCTGGCAAGCATGGTCCGCGAAGCGCGAGCGGAGCTCGAAGCTGTGCCAGGCGTGACGAGCTCCGCGGCGACCTTCAGCGCGCCTTACGCGAGCAGAATGGGCCTTCCCTTCAGCTCTGTTTCAGGCAACGCCACGATCTCTGGAGACGGTGAATGGATGGCGGTTTCGCCTGGATACTTGGCAACGCTCAAGATACCCGTGCTGCGCGGCCGGGACCTGAACGCAAACGACACCGCGGATGCGCCGGCAGTGGCACTTGTGAACGAAGCCATGGCAAAACGCTACTGGACAGGCCGCGATCCGCTGGGGCAGCAGATTGTGATCGGCATGGGTCTGGGAGCGAAGGCGGAAGACAAGCCGCGACAGATTGTCGGCATTGTGGGCGATGCGCGCGATCAGGATCTGAGCCAGCCCGCGGAGCCGACGATGATCATCCCGGATGCGCAGCAGCCGGATCAGATGGTCGCGTTCTGGACCGGGTTCGGGCCGCTTTATTGGCTGATTCGCTCTCCTCTCGAAACCGGGCAGGTGGTTTCAGCCACCTCCCCAATCCTTGAGCGGACAAGCGGCGGGCGGCCCGTGGGAAGCACTCAAACCCTGAAGGAAGTTTTATCTGCCTCCCTGGCGCGAGAGCGTTTCAACATGCTGCTGCTTTCGGTGTTCGCGCTGATCGCGCTCATGCTTGCCACGACAGGCATCTACGGCGTGATCGCGTATTCAGTGTCACGCCGGACCCAGGAGATCGGGGTGAGAATGGCCCTCGGAGCGGATCGGAGGAGTGTTCAGAATATGGTTCTGCGCGAAGGCCTGATACAGGGTCTGGTCGGCGTGGCCTGCGGGATGTGCGCCGCCTTCTTCCTGGTGCGACTGCTGGCAGGCGAGCTCTATGGCGTGTCCATGCGGGACCCCGCGGTCTTCCTTGCCGTAGCCGCGTTCCTGGTGCTTCTGACGGCAGCCTCAGCGTATGTTCCCGCGCGCAGGGCCTCGCGCCTGGACCCCGTTCAGGCCTTGCGGATGGATTAGGCTGCCCATTGCTCAAGCTCTCGCCCAGAGTTTCCGGCGGCTACTTAGGGCGCTTTGCCGAGGGTCGCGCGAGATGGGAGCGCGAGCGCGGCGATTTGACGTCGAATTGACCGAGCAGCAGGCGGAGACCGGTGTGGAAGCGGGATTCGCCGGTTTCGATGGGGCCGCGAGCGAAGACCTCGGCGAGGCGGGGGAAGTTGCCGGTGGCGAGCTGGGCGGCGGCGAATTCCATGTCCATCGGGGTTTGGCCGGCAGAGGCGCGCAGCGCGTGACCAAAGACAAAGTCATCGACCATGGCAAGCAGTCTGAGCTTTTGGCCGGCGGTCATCGAGGTTGCCTCGAGGGCCTCGAGGCACTGCTCCATGTGCCGCATGGCATTGAGCCCGGGGGGCGCCGATTGCATGGAGACCAGCGCCCAGGGATGACGGAGCAGCAGGGTGTGGGTATTGGAGGCGATCTCAAGAATGGCCAGCTTCCAGCCTTTGGGCAGCGTGGGCAGAATCAGCTCGCTCATCAGGGCGTCATCCATGGCGGCGACCAGGTCGTCCTTGGTTTTGACGTAGTAATACAGGCTCATGGTTCCGACGTTGAGCTGATCTGCGACGCGGCGCATGGAGACGGCCTGGAAGCCTTCGCGATCGGCGAGGGCGAGGGCCGTGGCAGCGATGATTTCACGACTCAATTCGATTTTTCTTGACATTCGTACACTGTACTAATTATACCTTTTCGTACTATGTACGAAAAGACTGTTTTGATTGCTGGAGCTGGACCGACGGGATTGACGCTGGCCATTGAACTGGCGCGACGGGGAATTGGCTGCCGCTTGATGGATGCGGCCGAAGCGCCTTTTGTGGGATCGCGCGGCAAAGGGATTCAACCGCGGACCTTGGAGATTTTTGAGGACCTGGGCGTGATCGAGCCGGTGGTTGCTTCGGGCGCGCACTATCCGAAGCTGCGCATGCACCTGGGAGTGTTTTCGATGCGGGTCGGTTCCCTCGGCACATCCAAAGCGCCGACCGAAAGCATGCCCTACCCGAATCTGTGGATGGTGCCTCAGGCACGAACGGAGGCGATTCTGCGCGCGCGCCTGCGGGAGCTTGGCGTTGAGGTTGAATTCAATCGAGCGATCGTCGGGCTCGGCCAGGATAAGGACGGCGTGGAGGCTACCTTCTCGACCGGCGAGACGGTGCGGGCGGAGTTTCTCGTGGGATGCGACGGCGGGCGCAGCACGGTGCGCAAGACGCTGGGCCTGAAGTTGGAGGGCGACGCGCTCGACCAGGAGCCGATGCTCGTGGCGGATGTGGAGATGGCAGGACTTGATCGCACGGACTGGCACATCTGGCCCTTGGCCAAGGGCGGAGCGTTGGGGCTTTGCCCGTTACCGCATACGCGCCTGTTTCAACTCACGGCGAAGGAGGCGGCGATGGGCGGGGACCTGGAGGGTGCGGTCAGGCGGGCGACGGGGTATTCTGTGGAGCGGGTAGCGTGGCGATCGGCCTATCATCCGGCGGTGAGAATGGTGAATCGCTACCGGGTTGGGCGCGTGTTTCTGGCTGGAGATGCGGCGCATGTGCACCCGCCGGCGGGCGGGCAGGGGCTGAACACGGGCGTGCAGGATGCTTACAATCTGGGCTGGAAGATGGCCGCCGCGCTCGGCGGCGGCGAAGATGCGCTGCTCGATAGCTATGAGGCTGAGCGGCTGCCGATTGCCGCCTCGGTGCTGGGTCTGAGCAAGCGTCTCAATCAGGCGCCGACCATCAAGCGAGGCGATGCGACCAACCAGCTGGGGCTGCACTATCGGTCCAGCTCCTTGTCTTCAGGGGATGCGCTGGGGAGTCTGCATCCGGGTGATCGGATGCCGGATGTGCTGCTGGAAGACGGGAGCAGGCTGTTTGAACAGATGCGCGGGCCCGAAGCTGCAGAGGTTGCCACGACCGCGGGAGCCTGGATTCTGATTCGGCCCGACGGCTACATTGCCCGCATTGGCAGGAAGCGATGCACCGAGTATGGCGGCGCGCCGGCGCGCTTGATTCGGGGACCGATTTCTTTAGCGGGCCGCGTGTAGCCTTGGCCCTGAGCCTGTCCCCGGGCGGGACTTAGCGCGCTCAGAATGAGCAATCTGTGCCTTCGAGGCGAGGCTCGAGCTCGGCGTGTGCCACAATATCCAACTATGAGAAGACTTTTTCTCGCGCTGCTGTTGGTGGTCGGCGCGGGCTGGTGTGCGGGCGAGAAGCGGCTGGTGTTGATTGACCAGGATGGGTCGGGGCCCGGTGGATCAAACCAGATGGCGATGCTCGCGCTTCTTCAGGCTCCGGACGTGGAGGTGCTGGGCATCACCATGGTGACCGGAGACGCGTGGCGCGATGAGGAGACCGCGCACACGCTGCGCATGCTGGAGCTGACCGGACATGCGAAGGTTCCGGTGGCCAGGGGCGCGGTGTTTCCCCTGCTGCGCACCGAGAAGGAAACCAAGCTGGAAGAGGCGCTCGACGGCAAGGTGGCCTGGCTGGGCGCCTGGGGTGAGGGGCAAACGACGACGCTGGCGGAAACGGCCAACGGGGGCACGCCGATCGTTACCGGACAGCTCAAGGAACACTCCCCGTACGCGATTCCAGCCATGGCGGAGGGAATGGCGAAGACGCAGGCGATTGAGGAGGACGCGGCGCATTTTTTAATTCGCCAGGTGAGGGCGCATCCTCATGCGGTGACGATTTTTGCGGCGGGGCCGATGACAAACATCGCGCTGGCGGTAAGCATCGACCCGGAATTTGCGGCCCTGACGAAGGGGATTGTGATGATGGGCGGGAGCCTGAATCCGGAGACCGAGGATCCGGAGTTTGCAACCAGCCCGCGGCATGAGTTCAATTTCTGGTTTGATCCGGAGGCAGCTCGGATTGTGCTGCGGGCCAATTGGCCGCGGGTGGACGTGACGACGGTCGATGTGTCGATCAAGGCGCCGTTCACGCAGGCGATGGTGAACGAGATTGCGAAGGCCGAGACTCCGGCGGCGAAGTATATTGCTGCGTGGAGCCAGGACCGGTACTACCAGTGGGATGAGCTGGCGGCCTGCGCTTGGCTGGATCCGACGCTGATTAGGAAGGAAAAGCTGGTCTACATGGACGTGGACGTGAGCCACGGGCCAAGCTACGGAGACACGCTGACATGGACCGAGAAGTTCAAGCCCGCAAGCGATGTACGGCTGGTGCATGCGCAGGTGGATGTAGACGTGGCGCGATTCCAGAATATGTTTGTGGAGCTGATGACTGGAGCGCAGTAGGGGCCAAGGGCCGAGGCTACTCGCCGTGGACCTTTTTGACGCCGGCGGGTTTGGGCGCGGGCGGGGTGTTGGCGATGGCTTGATCGATGTCTGTGAAGAGCTGGACAGCGGGATTCATGACCTGGGTAAATGCGGGTCCTTTGCCTCCGGCAGTGACGATGAAGATGGTGGGCGTGCTTTTGATGCCGGTGCGGGTGCCGAGAGCGACGTCGGCATTGACGTCAGCGGCGAGTTTTCCCTGGGGGTCGAGGGCGAAAGGCAAAGCGAGCCCGTGGCTCTGGGCGAATTTCAGCGTGAACTGAGCGAGTACGTCAGGGTTGTAAATGTTGGCCTGGTTGGCGAAGACCTGGTTGCGATACTCATCGCCAAGGGACTTGCTCTTCTGGTCGAACCAGCGGGCGTTAATGGCAGCGGCGCGGCTCCAGTTGTGATAGGGGATGAGGAAGTCGTGGCGCACCCAGGGGATCTTGTAGTGGTCTGCGGCAGCCTTGAGAGTGGGGTTGGCGGCGGCGCAGGCGGGGCACTCAAGGTCGTCGAACTCGACGATGGCGACGCTGGCGCCCGCCGGAGGGTGGAGCCCCGTGGCGTCGAGGACCTGGATGGGGGTGGGGGTTTGCTGAGCACGGGCCAGGAGCGAGCCAGTGGCCAACGCGGCGGCGAGGACGAGGCGGCGGGGAAAGCGATGCATGTAATTTTGACGGCGCATTGTGGATGATTGTAACGACAGATCGCGGATAATGCGCATTTTTAGCTCGCTGCGCGCGGCGGCTCGTTCTGAAATCAGCCGTCCCTCAGGGGCTAAAGACCCGCATGGATGGAAGAACTTCGGTACTGGCTCAAGCCTGTACCCTTCTAACTGAACACTGTTGGCCCTCCTCAGGTCAACAGCAGAGTGTGACCGGAAATCACCGAGAATCAATGAGCGCGGGTGTCGGCGACGGCTTCGTCGATCATCTGGTAGAGCTTGGTGCGATCGACGACTTCGACAAAGGGCGCGCCTTTGCTATTGGCGGTGACGACCCAGATGGTGGGGGTGTGCTCGATGCCGATGCGCTGGCCGAGGGCGTAGTCGGCTTTGACTTCAGCAGCCAGCTTGCCTTGGGGATCCATGGCGAAAGGCAGGTTGATACCTCTGCCTTTGGCGTACTTGTCGGTGAAGTCGCGGAGCACCTCCAGGCTAGTGATCGAGGGTTGGTTGGCGAAGACGGCGTCGCGGTAATCGTCGCCGAGAGACACACTTTTGAGGTCGAACCAGCGGGCGTTGACGGCGGCGTTGAAGCTCCATTCGTGGAAGGGCAGGGGGAAGTCGTGGCGCATCCAGGGAATTTTGTACTTGGCCGCAGCTTCTTTGAGGAGAGGGTTGGCGCGGGCGCAGTCGGGGCACTCGAGATCTTCAAATTCAACGATGGCAACGCGGGCGCCAGCGGGTGGATGCAGCGCAGATGGGTCGTGGACAGCGGTTCCCTGGGGAGGGGGCGCGAATTGGGCGCGGGCACAGACGCAGGCGAGAAGTGCGGCGGCCAACAGAAGGCCGGTGGAAATGGGGCGAACGGGGTCGGCTAGGCGCGCGAAGCGAGACATGGTGGTTGGACGGCTCCCTAACGGTCATTGTAACGGGCGCTGTGCGGGGAGGGGGTTTGGGGATTGAGGGAACAGTCGGGATTGCCTGCCTGGTCGCGGTTGAGGTTTTGCCCTCCCCTCGCGACCGGTAGGAAGTCGCGAGGGGAGGGGATCGGGGTGGTGCTCGTGGCAGTGCGTTGCAGGGTGGGCTCTTAGCGACCGACGACCAGGATGGTGAAGGTTCCGGGGACAATCGCGGGGCGGGGTTTCGGATTGTCGGGGGTGGGGTCGGGACGGGGGCCGAACTCGGCCGTCACAAGATAGACGCGGTCGGTCGTGGAGTCATAGGCCATGGTGCGGGCACCGCGCTGGGTAGGCAGGGTTTCAATGGTGGGATAGTCAGGCTTGGAGGTGTCGATCACCGAGAGCACTCCCTGGCCACAGGAGGCAAACGCGAGTTTGCGAGTGACGCTCAGGCCTGCGGCGTCGGGGCCGTCGCCGATCGAGGGCGTGGAGAGAACCTTGCCGGTGTTGGAGTCAACGACGGCCATGTGCTTATCGCAGACGGGAAACAAGCGCGCGCCTTTTACGTCAAAGGCCAGACCGCTGGGGCCTTCGCAGCCGGTGATGGGCCAAGTCGCGGTGAGGGTTTTCGTGTGGGCGTCGAGGCGGACGATTTCGCTCTGGTCTTCGATGTTGTCAAAGACCAGGCCGGTGCCGTCGACGGCGGGGAATTCGGGTTTGCCGGGGAGGGGGATGTTGGCCAGGACCTTGCGCGTTGCGGTGTCAATGACGGCAGCGTCTTTGCTGCGCCCGTCAAAGGCCCAGACGGTTTGGGTTGCGGGCTCGAACACGATGCCGTCAGGGTTCTGGCCGCCGGTGGGAATGGTGGCGACAATGGCGAGGGTGCTTCGGTCGAAGACCACGACTGCGTTGCCGCCGCCGTCCGAGATGTAGCCGAATTTGCCGGCTGTATCAAGAGCGATGCCGTGGGTACCGTGGAGGCCGGCGATGGCGCCCGCCTGCTTCCCAGTGTTGGTGTCAATGACGAGCACTTGCGGACCACGCGTGACATAAAGTCGATGCGCGGGCGGATCAGCCAGGAGATAGTCCCAGCCACCGTCGCCGCCGATCTTCCATTTGTCGAGGATCTTGTAGGGTTGCTGGGCGGAAAGATGAGTGGTTGTGGCGCACAGGGCGACGGCAGCGAGGAGAGAGAGGGCGAACAGGCGGGGGGTGCGAGGAAGATGCATAAGGTCTCCGGATGCGTTTGATCTGTTGGCCAAGCCAGTGTGCCACACAGGGATTAAGGGTTGCTGAAGATGGGGCTGGATTTTGAGGCGAGGGATTATTTCGCCAGGGGC
>DATDLS010000371.1:0-53255 GCA_036519195.1 Occallatibacter sp.
ATGATACTCACCCGTTGTCGAAAGGTATCTCGCCCGAAACTGTTGCGGTTCGCCGGTCTGCTTCGCCCGGTCCATCGCGCTACGACGAAAGTCAATGTCCTCTGGGTGGATAAAGCGAGTTAAATCAACTACATCGTTTGGCGAAACACCTAAATATTCACATCCATCAGGGCTTAAATACTCGATTGTTCCATCTGCATTTCGAGACCATACATATTTGCTCAACTCATCGAGACGGACCTCGAACGGGTTGGTCGAACTGTGAGCGGAGGTTCGATACGACCTGGAGGATACTGCAAACAATGCGCAACACCAGATTGCGCCGATTGCTGCGGCAAACTGGCCGTTCGTCGTGAACTCTTGAGGGAATCGATGTACGGTTGCGAAAGCAACCAACCCGACGAGACTGAATGTAGTGGCTGCGATGAGGGCCTGGACTCTGCCACGAAATCTAGCAAGAAGAACGACGCAGACAATTACAAGAAGATCAAACTTCGGGCCGTAGTAAGCCAAGAGCCCGGCACCTGCGGCAATCAGAAAAATTTCGCTCGAAGCCATGACCGAGATCACTCATATGCCTCTTTGACGATATGGCAGGCGAGTTTAAGCAGGCCGCAGCATTCGCAATAGGGCGTTGATGGACTCTAGTGATCTTCACACGAAATGGCCGCGATACCCGCTAATGGAAATATGTAATGTTCTTTCTGGAAGAGATACATTAGCCTATCGTCGCGAAGTGTAATAGACGCCCAGATCAGCCGCGATGGAAGCGCCACCTTCTCTTTTGACACCCAATCTCATTCTTCAAGGTCGCACGATCACTACCAGAAACATGTAATAGCGACTGATCGGGCTGGACTCATACGATAGAGTCCGTGTCGGTTTCCTTCGAGTCGCTTTATGTTTACCAAGATTGTTGTCGCCTTAAATGATTTGCCTCAATCACAGCGTGCCCTTCGCGCGGGGATTGAACTCGCGCATGCCTGCAAGGCGGAGTTCGCCACAGTGTCCATTCTGAGCGATCTTCCCGTCTATACCTCGTTCGCCATCGTTGTCGATCCAAATGCTCCCAACGCGATGAGGGAAGGCCAGCGCCGGGCCCATACTGAATTGCATGAGAAAGCGTCACGGTTGGCGCAAGAGCATGGAGTTCCCGCAAAAGGCTCGATCGTAGAAGGACAAGAGGTACAGGCGATACTTCACTTTCTTAAAGATGAACGTGCAGATCTGCTTGTAATTGGTCTTCATCAGCACGACTTCTATTTATCCCGACTTTGGAGTTCCGTTTATGACCTCGCACAGGAAGCTCCGTGTAGCGTGCTCGGCGTACATTGAGCGCACGCGTTCAAGAGCAGCGAGGTAATTCAGTCGAAATTGATCCAGGCTCGGAGGCTTTACGGCATGAGTAAAAAATCGTTGATCATACCGCTGATCGTCTTGCTCGCTGCTGCGGGCCTTCTCTTCGGCATTGCCGGGCACCTGACGGGGTGGCAAGGAAACCGACCTGGCCAGGTTACGGATGATGCCTATTTGAAAGCGGACATGACGCCTTTGAGCACGCGAATCTCGGGAACGATTCGCAAGGTGAACGTCTCTGACTATCAGAGCGTCAAGGCGGGTCAGACTCTTCTAGAACTCGACGACGACGACTATCGAGCGAACCTGGATCAGGCCCAGGCCGCACTGGCCTCATCTGTGGCCTCGCTCGCAGACAATCAAGCGGCGAAGAGAATACAGGATGCCCAAATCGATGCGGCGAAGGCGGGGGTCCTCCAGGCGGAGGCCGCTATCGACGCTGCCAAAGCCGGCATCGCCTCGACCTCACCCCAACTCGATCAGGCTTTGACTGAGCTTCATCGTCAGCAGACCCTGTTCGACTCGAAGGCGGCAACTCACCAACAGTTGGAAACGGCCACCGCGCAGCAGGGTCAGCTCAGCGGCGCGGTAGACGCGCGGAAGGCGGATCTCGCGCGCGCCGGAGGAGCCCTGGCCACAAGCCAGAGCCAACTCGAGGCAGCGAAGCGCCAACGGGAGGCGTTGAACACAAAGGATGACGTTTACAAAGCTGATATAGCGGCGAAGAAGGCTTCCATTGTCGTCGCCCAGGTAAATCTGGCCTACACGCGAATCGCGGCACCTACCGATGGAACGGTCGGAGAACGGCACGCGCTGGCCGGCCAACTGGTCGCTCCCGGGACGCAAGTGATCGATCTGGTTCGAAGCGAAGTATGGGTTCAGGCGAATTTCAAAGAGACTCAACTGACCAATATGCAAGTCGGCGACACTGCAGATGTTCAGATCGATACATTTCCGGGCCGGGTGTTTCACGGCAAGGTCGAGCAGCTTTCTCCTGCAAGCGGCTCTCAGTTCGCCTTATTGCCGCCGGACAATGCTACTGGCAATTTCACCAAGGTCGTTCAGCATGTGCCCGTCAAGGTTGTGCTTTTCCCGGGACAGCCTTATCTCGATCGGCTACGGCCTGGATTCTCGGCAGTTGTCACCGTTCATACGGGGAACGCTGGAGGACGATCGGACGGTGATCAATGACAGGTTCTGACGCCAATCCGCAGGACACTCGCCCGGCAGTGACGACACACCCGTTGCTGGGGGTCGCCGGCGTGCTCCTTGGCGCACTCATTGCGACCTGCACGGGGCGGTTGATGAGCGTGGGGCTGGCTGACATTCGAGGGGCATTGCATCTCGGAGTTGATGAGGGGTCCTGGATCAACACCACATTCAACGCCTCTATGATGTTTATCGGGCCGTTTTCCGTATATCTGGGAGGTCTCCTCGGCCCCAGGCGAGTGCTCTTGGCATGCGCATGGATCTTCACCGCAGTAAGTTTTCTGATCCCTTTTTGCCATTCGCTCGACATGGTGATCGCTCTGCTTATCATTGCCGGCCTTAGCGCCGGTACGTTCTATCCGTTGACGTTGTCCTTCGTGCTCAGAAGCCTGCCGATACGCTATGTACTGGTTGGGATTGCGATGTATGCGATCGACATCGTCTTCACGACGGATATGGCGCAGGCATGGGAATCGTTCTTCATGGAACATCTCTCCTGGCGTTGGATTTTCTGGAATGGAACCGTCCTGACTCCAATCATGATCGCTCTAGTTCACTTTGGTATTCCCTGGCAGCCGCTTCCGAAACCGCAGCCGGAACATCCAATGCCGAATTGGAGGGGGTTCCTTTATGCCAGCCTCGGACTAGCGCTCCTCTATATTGCGTTCGATCAGGGGCAACGTCTGGATTGGTTTCACTCGTCACTCATCATTGGACTGGTGGCAGCAGGCGCGCTGCTCATACTAGCGGCGATCGTTCGGCATTTCCTGCTGCCCAACCCTCTTATCAACTATCGGTTCCTCCTACACAGGAACACGCTGTTGCTGGCGCCGATCCTTATCAGCTTCCGCTTCATCATGCTTGCTACGGTTGTGAGCATTCCCAGCTTTCTTGGGTCGGGTCGAGGATTCCTTCCTCTGCAAGAAGCATCCGTCCTGGCTTGGGTGGCGCTCCCGCAATTCGTGCTCGGCATAGCTGCCATGGCTTTGATGCGCAGAATTGACCCCCGACTGATCCTTACCGCCGGCTTCGGACTGGTAGGGGTCGCATGTTTGCTCGATGCGCGTGTCACTTCCGTGTGGGCGGGGCCCGACTTTGGAATCCCCCAGGCAGTAATGGCCGTCGGGCTGGCTCTAGCCTTCAACTCAATGGTTGGCTCTATCGTGTTGGAAATTTTAGATAGTGGCGCACTGAAACGGCCCGCCGACATATTGACGTTTGCGGGCTTCTTTCAGGTCATCCGTTTATTTGGGGGTGAGATAGGATCCACATTTATGGGGCACTTCATCGCTGTGCGGGAACAGTTCCACTCGAACATGCTTGGGCTATACGTCCGGCTCGGTAATGGCCTCACCGACTCCAGGCTTCTCGGCCTTCAACATGCATTCGCTCCGCAATCAACCGGTCTGACCGCAACGGGGAGAGCCGCGGAGGTTATGGGACTGCAGGTTCGCCAACAAGCATTCACGTTGGCAATTTCCGACAGCTTTCTCCTCCTGGCTACATGCTGCGTGGCTTGCCTCGTCGTGGTCGCCTTCATGTCCACAGTGCCAACCCAGTATCGACAAGTCACGGCTGTACCGGTGGAAGCCAAATGAGAAGCGCACGACATGAAAGGGGACAGATTATGAATTCAGGCTCCGCAGCACGCCGAGAGATTCGCGCAGCAGCAAGGCTATGCCTGCCCTTGGCGCTCCTGGGTTCGACGTTCGTTACTACTTCTGTGGCGCAACAATCCTCTACGAATCCGATGCGATTAACCCTGGAACAGGCGATCAATCTTGCCCTGAAGCAAAATCGCTCTATTCACCTCCGCAGTCTTTCTGTCGAGCAGACGCAAAGCAAGAAAGACGAAGCAAGATCCAACTACCTACCTCAACTCAAGACGAGCGGCAGTATTCTTCACCTCACAGAACTTGAAGGTGTTGCGATTCCAGCGGGATCGTTTGGGAGCTACCCATCAACCGGTCCGGTACCGACGCAGTCCCTCGTTATCGGCCAGGGGAGTGATACTGCCTACACCGGTGGGGTGGGGCTTGAGCAACCTCTTACCCAGTTGTTTCGCATCCACCATGCGAACGTTGCCGCACAACAGGACGTTCTTGTCGCCAAGACGCAACTCGATCAAACTCAGGATGCTATCGCACTGCAAGTGCGCCAACTCTACTACAACATTTTGATCACTCAACAAAAGCTGAAGGCCTCGCAAGATCAGTTGGCAGCAGACCAGATCAAAGACGAGGAAAGCCAGAGCGACGTAGCAAGAGGCAATGCCCTTGAGATATCGGCTCTTCAAAGTAAAGCAGCCATCCTGCAGGCGCAACAGGACAGCTTGACTCTACGTCTGCAAGGAAACGATCTTCGGCGTCAGCTCGCGGATGTTCTTGGACTTCCTGTTGAGACAGCAATTAATCTCGATCCCGGAGCGGCCGCTGTTGCGATTGACATCCCGTCGCGGCTTGACGCAGTCCGGATCGCTCTCGATCAAAACCAGGACCTCAAAGTGGCTCGACAGACTCTGGTTAAGGCCCGAGCAGGCCTGGCAGCGGCAAAGGACGCCTATATTCCCGATGTGACGGCACTCTCCCGGTACAGCTATCAGAGCGGTGTGCCATTTCTCGTTCATAATTTCGGAACATTTGGGTTTGCACTTAGCTACGACCTATTCGACGGCGGGCGACGCGAAGCGAAAATTCGGGAGGCGCGGAGCGAAGTGCAATATGCGCAAGTGGCTGTGGCCAAACTACAGTCTGAGATTGAAGTTCAGGTACAAAGCAGTTACGACAAAGTCGATGAACTCAGGCAGATGGTCGATGTTGCCGGGCAGATTTTGAACGTCAGAACAGAAGCGGCAAGGCTCGCCGATCGACAGTTTGAGCAGACTGCGGCGCTCAACTCCGTCCGCAGCCAGAGTCGCGCTGACTTGGCGAACGCAACGGCATCCTTGCTGGAAGCAAATTGTGGCCTCTCATTGGCGCAGGCAGACCTGAAGAGAACAATTGGCCAGATGCCGCAATAGAGAGAATTTCATGCGCAAGCGGCCCCTACATGAAAGCTGGTATGAACTCCATGGATAACACCCTCACCAGTGTTTTGGCTGCGCTCGGCGGGTCCGTTATCGGCGCTACAACTCCGGTCTTTAGCAATTTCATTCTCCAGCGAAGCGTGACGCAGCGAGAGTTGACGAATCGAGAGATCGCTCAACGAGAAGCACTCTATTCAGAGTTCATACAACAGGGCACGTTGTGTTACGCCAAAGCACTTTCACAGAGCCTCGACAATCTCGATGAAGTCGTCGCGATGTACGCGCTGGTGAACCGGATCAGGCTCTTCGCTTCTGCGTCGGTGCTCGAGGCGGGGGAAGCGTTTGTAAAGAAGCTCGTCGAGAGGTTCGGAGAAAAGAACATGAGCCTCGACCAGATGAGGTCCATTGCTCTGGAGCAGCACGCAGATCCTCTGAATGATTTCGCGCTAAAGTGTAGAGCGGAACTTCGCGCCATCTACGCGAGTGGTAATTGGAAGGGCGCTTAGCACGAGGCATTTCAGGTCGAGGTAGGATTCTTGCAAACTCCCTTTAGCAAATCCACCAAGGCATCGCCATCAACCGGCTTGCGAAAGAAACCCACGGCTCCCTTTTCAAGGTAAAACGATTCGGAATTCTTCGAAGGTTTTCCAGTAATGATCACGACCGGCAACGGGTTCTTAGTACTCTTAATATGGTGAAGCAATCCAAGGCCACTCATCTGCCGCATCTCCACATCGGTGATGACGCATGAGCTCTTTTGTAGCCCCCCTGAGTCGAGGAACTCTTCCGCGGAGCCATAGCCTTCAGCTTGATATCCGCAGGATCTCAGCAGGTTTATCAGCGACTCGAGAACGCGGAGATCATCATCAATGACTGCGATCGTGCGGGCCTGCATACCCATTGAAACCTCCGCCTCTCTAGTACAACTCATAGGAGATCATCGTCTGCGTCCTAAGACGCTTCGGAAGTCTCAAGATTTAGTTTACTGGAGAGCTTAACCAGGGTCGCGAAAGAATCGGCTTCCATTTTGCGCATGATGTGGCCACGATGTATCTGCACTGTATATTCCGTGATTCCTAATTCGCCTGCTGCCTGCTTGTTCTGAAGACCACGCACCAACAGCGGTAACACCTGTCGTTCCCTTGGAGTCAGTGATCGGTATCGGGCGAGCAGACTTTGCTGTTCAAACGCCACTCGTCGAAGCCTTCGATCCTGCTAGAGTCCCCTTTCGATACCGGCAAGTAGCGCCGACTCGTCAATAGGTCTTGTGAGGAAGTCCATCGCTCCTCCCTTCATCGCCGTGACGGTGGACGGAATATCGCCGCGTCCAGTAATGAAAATGACTGGGATTGCCGTTTGGGGGGCAATCAACTCTTGCACTTGCTGTCCATTCATTCCGGGCAATCTCAAATCGAGAATAAGACACGCGCAAGAGTCCTCACGTGGGAAGTCCAGGAATTCTTGTCCTGAAGTGAACATCTGAACCTGCTTGCCATTGGCGCGCAGAAGCGACGAAAGAGCCTCTCTAACGCTGGCGTCATCATCGACGATGTAAACCATTTCGTTCGACGGCATCATCCACCCCCGAGATGAGCAACCGATTGCTGTGCGCGACATTATTCACAAGCCTCGAAATATACTCGGCTCGCGCCCTGCACGGCACAGAACTGTGTTAGCGATTATATTGGGAAGATATGGCGAAGTCATCTAGGACTCTAGGCCCTTCAAATCAGCCATTGCATGAATATGTAATTGCACACTTTTCAGTATTTTAGCGTCAGCTTTCAGAGAGTTGACGTTTTTCGTTTCCCCCCTCGGCAACCAAGAGGCTCCCCTCCTCTCCCTTATTGCCTGCCAGCGACGATGAGTCAGTAGGAGGATGCCATGATTTGGTTCGATGGTGCGGTGACCCGGTAGTTGACTCTCCGCATGCTCCTTTTTAGACCAACGCTGCCACGCCTACTTGACCCGGAAATTGATGTCCTGGTGCGATCCACGAAGGTCGCGCTCTTCGTGTCCCTTTGGCCGCCGTACGGTGGGTGCGAAAGCTGAACCGATGATGGGACTGCGACTTACGGTGAAAGGAAGCGAGGAAGCTCTATTCGAATACATCCTGCTCCCCCCTCCAGTCGGAGTGCCTCGAACTTACCCCCTTGCGCCTCGATGATCGGACGACTGATTGCCAGGGATATGACTGTTCCCCTAGACTCATCTACAACAACCGCTTCCGGGAGATCCCCTAAATCGGTGACACAACCGCCGTTATCCTGAACTTCGAGGCAGACGCGATTGTCGAAAAAGCCAGTCCTGATTGTTAGTTCCTTCTGTCTCTCAGACCGAGAGATGGCTTCGGATGCGTCTACCATCAAATTAAAGAGCACCTGTTGCATCTGAGCTTTATCTGCGAATGCGAGCGGCAGGCCCGGATCCAGTTCGCGATTGACTAGGATTCGCTTGTCGCGAAGGTCTGGGGCTTGCAGGGCTATCACCTGGTCAAGTAGTGCATTCAGGTCTATGGCTTGCGGGTTGGGTTGGCGATGATCGAGTTGTTGGCGCAATTCGTGGACAATGTTGCCAACGGACATTCCATCTCGAACCACTCCTTTCAGTGCAGCATTCGCCAGTGGGATGTTGGGGTTCTTAGACGAAAGCCAGTTGAGTGCCGCTCGTGCGTTGGCTACAACCGCCGCTATTGGCTGCACGATGCTGTGTGAGAGGGAGGCAGAGATTTCAGCAATTGCTGCCGAATGTGCAGCGCGACCCATTCGCTCCCTTATCGCATCGTGTGCATCGCTCGCACGCTTCCCATCATCGATGTCAATGTTTACGCCGACCCAATATCTGACTTTGCCATCCGAATCCCTGAGAGGCTCAGCTCGCGTAAGAAACCAACGGTATTTGCCATCGGCTCCCAACATGCGGAACTGGTCATCTCGTGGGTGCCCTGTTTGCATTTGTTCTGCCCAATTCCTGCTCGTGGCAGGCTGGTCCTCAGGATGCAGGAAGACTAAATGGGTGTCCGATGGTGCTTCGAACTCCGCGGCAAAGCGAAGCGGGTGATCTGATGGGAGGCCCAGGTAATCCGCCTTTGGCCCATTGACGAACGCAAGGACCCCAGACGCACGGGCGTACCAAGCCTGAATCGGAAGAGCGTTAAGGGTGGCTTGAAGGTTCCTCTCGATAGATGGAAGGGCAGTACTCGAGGATTGGGAGGGAACAGCGGTGAAGAGCCACACTTCAGCACCATCGGGTGCCACATGTCCTGCTCGAACAACATCCACCGCACTTCTTCTTGCACAGTTCCTGCCGGCGAGAAAGAAGCGAGCCCGATAGGGATGATTATTAACCCGCGCTTCCTGCCACAGAGTAGAAGACAGGTTTCTGTCTTCATCCGCGACAAATTCCAGCCAACTTGAATCGCAGAGCTCGTTCGCACCGATGGCCGAAATCTTTCTCAGCGCTCCATTTGCATAAACACAACGGCCATCTGAATCTGCCAACCAGGTTGGGTTCGAAGAGTAGTCAAGGAAGGCAGCTACTACTGTCGTATCCATCATCGCCCGCCACGCGTCGGGTTGCGCCAGAGAAAGAAGCGCACGGCCAAGGTTGCCAAAGTGGTTTGCATCTGTATCTTCCGCATTCTTGTCGAGATGAGCCTATTACGGGCAGGACCACAAGTGGAATTACATGTTTCTGGTAGGGAGCGCATTTCTTTGAGTTCGCTACTCCGGCGTGGCCCACTTCGCTCACCTAATTTGGCCCACCTGGACAGCGGTACTTCGCCGCATTCCACCAGTTTTTGTTTGAGTACGAAGGGTGGGGGCAATTTTGGCAGGATTGTGCCGGTGCTTCCACTGGCAGCAACCACTTCCGGCATTTCCCCGCGCAGCGGGCCGGACGATTCGCTTTTGGCCTTTTCGCTGATCCGGTCCAGCAGCGCCTTGCATCCGGGATCGTAGAGGTGGGCCAAATTAGGTGAGCGAAGTGGGCCAATTTAGACGAGCGAACCCATTCTTTGCCGGGAACCCGCACGACTCCACATAAAGATGTAATGGTCTGGTTTGGAGAGCTCGGATATCGTACTAGTGGCAGGTCACGTAGACCCTGGACAAGAACCTATGAGAAGTAAGAAACTCTTTGAGCCTTATAGACCTCGGCACCTTTGGGACAAGCACGTGGCATTCTCGCGCACGCGGGAGGTAAAGGAGCGGGTATGATGCGGGACAATCCCAATTTGAGTCCGGAGCAGATAGACCGCATTCGGTCCGTCGCCCAGCTTCGATCGGTACAAGCTGGTGAAGTTCTTTATGAACCATCGCAACCGGATGTGCCTCTGTTCATCGTCCTCGAAGGTAACGTCTCGATTAGCAGGACCGGCGAAGATGACAAGATTCTCGCGGTTCGTGAAGCAAACCAGTTCACCGGCGAGATGTCCGTCATCTCCGGAAAGCGGTCACTGCTCAAGGCGCGCGCCACTAGCAAAGGTAGTGTCCTGGAACTCAGTCGGGATAAGGTACTTTCTCTGATGGCGAAAGACACCGAGTTGGGCGAGATCTTCATGGAGGCCTTCGTCGCCCGGCGCCTGTTGATGATCCAATTAGGCGAAGGAAATGTCGTTCTGTTCGGTACCAGAAGTTCTGCCCGCACCCTCGCGCTAAGGGAATTCCTTACGCGAAATGCCCACCCATTTACCTATGTAGACATCGATTCAGACTCTTTCGCCAACGAATTGATGGAGAAGCTTGCGGTTCGGAACAGTGAAATCCCTGTTGTGTATTGCAACAATCGGTATGTCCTGCGCAACCCATCGATCGCAGAGCTGGCGCAATGCCTGGACCTGAACATCAATACCGACAAGAGCATCCGCGACGTTGTCGTTATCGGTGCCGGTCCGGCGGGATTGGCGGCAGCTGTCTACGCAGCGTCTGAAGGATTAAAAACGCTTGTCATTGAAAAGTCAGCACCTGGTGGCCAGGCAGGTTCAAGCTCAAGGATTGAAAACTATCTCGGCTTTCCCACGGGAGTGTCAGGACAAGAGCTCGCAAACAGATCCATCGCGCAGGCCCAGAAATTCGGCGCGCAGATCATGGTCGCTCAGTCGGTGGTCCACATCGATATGAGTCGCCAGCCGTATAAGGTCATCCTTGAATCCGGGCTCAAGTTTAACGCGCGCGCCGTAGTGATCGCCACCGGAGCGCAGTATGCGCGACTTCCCATTGAAGATGCAGATGCGTTCACCGGCAGGGGCATCTATTACAACGCGACGCATATGGAAGCACAGCTGTGCGACTCCGAAGAAGTCATTGTGGTGGGAGGAGGCAACTCAGCCGGTCAGGCGGCGGTTTTTCTTACCCAGTCGTCGGCGAAGGTGCATCTCTTCGTACGTTCCCAGAAGCTCTCCGATTCGATGTCTCAGTACCTGATTGGACGGATTGAGGCGCATCCCAGGATTAAGATCTACTATCGAACCCGGGTCACCGGGCTGACCGGTGCCGGACACCTTGAGCACGTCGAGTGGCGCGACGACGGGCTTAAAGAAACGAAATCCGGTCTCATTCGCCACGTTTTTGTGATGGCCGGAGCAGCACCACGGACAGAATGGCTCGAAGATTCCTTCGTCTTGGACAACAAGGGATTTATCGTCACCGGCCCCGATCTTGCTGCGCATGCGGGTGGGGATCAATGGCCCTTAAATCGTCCCCCTCTCATGCTCGAAACCAGCGTCCCGGGAATTTTTGCTGTCGGCGACACACGAGCGGGAAGCATAAAACGTGTTGCTTCTGCAGTCGGCGAAGGTTCCATGGCGGTACACCTCGTACATCGTTATCTCGCCGAGTGTGCGGAGCAACTTGCTTCAGCTCAACACGCGCAAATGACACCGGTTTCGGCAAAGGCCTGACAGTGATTCTGGCTCGAGGCACTTGCCACATAAACATGTAATGGTAAACAGTTGCGGCAAACGTTATGTTGCCCAAAGAACTAACTGATCAGCGGCCCAGCTGAAGGTTGTTGACGCGCATGACCACTGAAACCGAGTGGAGGACCGCGTGCGACTTGTGACCTTTACGGCATCAGATCAACAAATCAGGCCAGGTGCTCTACTGGGGGACCGAGTGGTCGATCTCTCAGGCCAAGTGGGGAGTATCCTGGACTTGATTGAAGGAGGGCCTGAGTTCCAGCAATCAGTCCATGAAAATCTGGGGTCGCTGAGCAAAACACACAGCCAGTTCTCGCTTGCGCAAGTGACCCTGCTGGCACCAATTCTAAACCCACGACGCATTTTTTGCCTTGGTCTGGCTTACCGGGACCATGCGATCGAGACTCATCAGGCGATACCCACGGTTCCTACTATCTTCCTGAAGCTCAGGTCAGCACTGAACGGACCGTACTCGACGGTGGTGCTGCCAAAACTCACCCGGCAACCCGACTATGAAGCCGAACTCGCATTCGTTATCGGCAGGGACGGAAAAAACATTCCTGCGGATCGATGGCAGGAACATGTCTTCGGTTACACCATCATGAATGATGTCAGTGCACGCGACATCCAAATGTCAACTTCTCAATGGTCGGTGGGGAAGAGCTTCGACACCTTCGCGCCCCTTGGCCCAGCGATCGTGACGAAGGATGAGATCCCTGACCCACATTCACTCGATATTAAATTAAGCATAGGCGGCGAGGTCCTTCAGCACTCCAATACGAGAGAACTTATCTTCCGGATTCCCGACCTCGTTGCCTATATCTCCTCCGTCACTTCTCTTCAACCAGGAGACATCATTAGCACGGGAACTCCCTCGGGAGTGGGTCTCGGCCGTACGCCTCATCGTTGCCTGAGACCGGGCGAGACGATCATTACCGAGATTCAAGGGATCGGACAACTAGTCAATCCGGTGGTTGCCGAGGCGTAAGGATTCTTCGAACAGGTTTGCTGACACCACAGATACACCTGCGGCGACGCTCACTCGCGTCTTGAGCTACGCAATTTGTAGAAATCTTCGCAGACCTTTCATGTTACTTCACCCGCCTAACAGGAACATGTAATTTCGACGTTTTCCCCTGATTGCTATTATCACGCTGTCAGATGCCACCGATTGACACAAAGTCCAGCGCTGCGTCGGGAAATGCGGATCCCTAGATGCCGAGACCCGTGTGGTGGAGGAGGTAATCAAAAGATGCAGACGCGCCGTGCGCAACGTCTGATTCGCCATAATGGTGCCGCAGCATGGCTTCTTCTGACGAGTCCCATATTGATTGCGCAAGGGACAACTCCGTCCACGCTTGCTCCGGCGTCAACACCCGCGCATCAGATTTTTGATCTGTCGATCTTCGTCGTCGCAATTACTGGCGGAATATTCGTCGTCGTGGGCGGGTTACTCGCCGTTGCCCTCTATCGGTTCCGGGCACGCAAGACCGATCCGCTCGGCGAGCCGGCCCAAATCTACGGCAGCACGCAAATTGAACTCGCGTGGACCGTAGTTCCTATCCTGATTGTGGTCGTTCTGTTCCTAACAACGGCACGCATCATCTTCGCCATTCAGGACGCGCCAAAGCCTAAGTCGGCTCTCGACGTCACCGTGATCGGCCATCAATTCTGGTGGGAGTTCCGCTACCCCAAATATGGCGTGGTCTCCGCGAACGAACTCCACATTCCAGCCAGTTCCGAAGTAGCGCCCGAAGCGACCTTCCTCAAGTTGACTTCGGCGGATGTCAACCATAGCTTCTGGATCCCACAGTTGGCTGGAAAGACGGATTTGATCGCGAACCATGTGAACACGATGTGGTTGGATCCCAGGACGCCGGGACTCTACCTCGGCCAATGCGCTCAGTTCTGCGGTGCGCAGCACGCGATGATGTTGCTCCGCGTGTATGTCGACACGCCCGAGCAGTTCGATTCCTGGATCAAGAATCAGCAGCAGCGGGCACAACAGGACCCAACAGTCGAGGCGGGGAGAAAGGTATTCGAGGGGCAGGCGTGCATGAACTGCCACACAGTCTCAGGGACGGCGGCAACCGGGCGTTTCGGACCCGACCTCACACACTTAATGAGCCGGGCAACGCTGGCCTCCGGTGCAATGGACAATACCCCGGCCAATCTCCGCCAATGGATCAAATCGCCAGACACGTTCAAGCACGGGGCATTGATGCCCGCAATGCAGCTAGACGATGAGCAGTTGGATCAGATCACTGCCTATCTCGAAACCCTGAAGTGACGACAGGATTCTGATATGAGCGATTACCCACTACCAATCAGCCAAGTGATCGACCCGAGTGCTTCCGCATCAGAGCAGGACACCCTCCTTGAGAAACTTCATGGCTGGGTAGTGACGGTCGACCATAAACGCCTGGGCATTCTCTACATTCTGTACTCGACCTTCTTCCTGCTCGTCGCGGGGGCTGAGGCCTTGGCGATCCGCATTCAGCTTGCCTATCCTCACAATCATCTTTTGACTGCACAGGTCTATAACCGCTTCTTCACAATGCACGGCACGACGATGGTTTTTTTAGTCGGAATGCCATTCCTCTTCGGATTCGCAAATTACATCGTGCCCCTCCAGATCGGCGCTCGGGACATGGCCTTTCCCAGACTGAATGCCTTTAGCTTCTGGATGACGGCTTTCGGTGGCTTCCTGCTGTACTACAGCTTTCTTGGCGGAGCTGGGCTTTATGGAGTGGGAAACGCTCCAGACGTCGGTTGGTTCGCATACGCTCCCCTCACTGCGCGCTCCTTCTCTCCCGGTCACGCGACTGATTACTGGGCACTCGCATTGATCGTGAGCGGATTCGGAACGCTCGGCACCGCAATAAATATTGTCGCAACCGTCATTGCGATGCGCTGCAAGGGGATGACCCTCATGAGGATGCCTCTGTTCACCTGGTTGCTTCTCATCGTGAGCATGCTGACGTTGGTCACGATCACTCCGCTCACCGCAGCGCAGTTCATGTTGCTTATCGATCGCTACCTGGGTGGCCACTTCTTCGATACACAAGCTGGCGGTTCATCGTTGATCTGGATCCATTTTTTCTGGATCTTCGGTCATCCCGAAGTCTACGTTCTGGTCCTTCCGGCATTTGCGATTGCAAACGAGATTATCCCGGTGTTTTGCCGCAAGGCGATCTTCGGCTACCCAGCGATGGTTGCGGCTTCGGTATGCATCATGTTTGTCAGTCTCAGTGTGTGGGCTCACCACATGTTCACTGTCGGCATGACCTCGGTTTCGAATGCCTTCTTCACTCTCTCAACGATGCTTGTCGGCGTTCCAACCGGAATCAAGATCTTCAATTGGATCGCCACTCTATGGGGCGGTCGAATACGCTTTACAACGCCAATGCTGTTCTGCATTGCCTTTCTTTTTCAATTCCTGATTGCGGGCTTGACCGGCATCATGCTCTCTGTATCACCGTGGGATTGGCAACTTCATAACTCATATTTCGTGATTGCGCATTTTCACTACGTGCTGGTGGGCGCTGTCGTGTTCTGCATCTTTGCAGGCATCTATTACTGGTACCCCAAGGCTACCGGGCGATTGATGTGCGAGACGCTGGGCAAATGGCATTTCTGGCTCTTTGCCATTGGCTTCCACATCACGTTCGATACCATGCACTTCCTCGGTCTCATGGGGATGCCGCGGTCTATCTACACCTATCAGCCTGACCGCGGATGGAACTTCCTTAATCTGATTGTGTCTTCCGGAGGGCTGATCCAGGGAATTGCGGTCCTGATCTTCGCATATAACTTTATTGTTTCTTACTGGCGAGGAGAAGTCGCTGGCGACGATCCCTGGGACGCGTGGACTCTGGAATGGACTACATCCTCCCCGCCTCCCGTCTACAACTTTGAAGAAGAGCCCGAGGTGCATAGCCGCAGGCCGCTGTGGGATCTTAAACATCCGGATGATCCAGATTGGGAGTATGAGTCATGAGTTCTATACCTGTCAGTCATCCAGGACGTACTGTCGAGTGGCATCTTCCCAGCAAACGCCGAGTAGGTATGACGGCATTGATTGTTGGTGAGAGTGCGATCTTCACCATTTTCGTTGTTGCCTATGTCTTTTATATGGGCAAGAGCCTCTCCGGGCCGACACCTGCGCAGGTATTGGAAGTTCCAATTCTAGCCACGATCTGCTTGTTGTCCAGCAGCCTTACGATCTGGCGCGCAGAAAAGGCTATCGAAGATGACCGAATGGGAAGCTTCACCGTTTGGCTCGGCGCAACAATTGCACTTGCTGCGGTCTTCCTGACCAACACGGCGATTGAATGGAAGAAGCTGATCTTTCAGGACGGGTTAACCGTCAGCACAAACCTTTTTGGCACGACGTTCTACTCCCTGGTAGGACTACACGCCACCCACGTCGTAGTCGGGTTGTTTCTTCTTACCTCGACCTTCATTCTCTCTCTGTTTGGTTGGGTTGACTCGCGGCAAAGTGAGCGCTTTGGAGTCATCGCCCTTTATTGGCACTTTGTGGATGGAGTGTGGATCGTGGTGTTTACAGTTGTTTACCTGATCGGACGGTGACTTGTAATGAGTAACGGCAGAGCGGAACGAAGTCAAAGAGAGCCAATAGAGATGCCGGCAAGCACAGCGTGGCCGATACTTCTCGCCTTCGGCATCACGCTCTTGTTCGCGAGCCTTGTGACGAGCGTTGGAGTAGGCATGGCGGGGTTTCTTCTTATCTGCTGCGGCGTCGCCGGGTGGGCCAAGCAGTGCCTTCCCGAGGAGCACCACGAAATGATTCCGCTTAAGGTAAGACAGTTCATGCCGTCAAGCGTGAGGACGCAGGTGGCGCACATCCAGGTCAGTGAAGTCCACCGCGCGTTCCTTCCCGTTGAAAGTTATGCCGTGACCTCCGGGCTCCGTGGGGGAATAGCTGGGGGAGTCGTCATGATCCTCCCGGCCCTCCTTTACGGCTATCTGACCCAGCACAGCATATGGTACGCGGTGAATCTGCTTGGAGGCGCAGGCGTCGCGCATTGGACAAACGCGACGACTGCTGACATCGCGGCCTTCCATTGGAATGGGTTGATTGCAGCGACGATCATCCATGCGGCAGTTTGCACACTCATCGGGCTGCTCTACGGAGCCATGCTTCCTATGTGGCCACGGCGACCGATCCTTCTTGGCGGAATCATTGCTCCGCTCCTTTGGACTGGCCTTCTTCACTCGATCCTTGGATTTGTGAATCCGGCGTTCAACGCCAGGATTGCGTGGGGCTGGTTCGCTCTCTCCGAGATCGTCTTCGGCATCGTCGCCGGCATCGTCGTTACGAGATCGGGCAAAATCAGAACCCATCAGACGCTCCCGTTCATTCTTCGTATGGGAATCGAAGCCAAAGAGCTCGAAGGCCCGAAGGGAGACAGGCGATGAAGGCTACTGCAAGAGCCATACTGTCGCTTGTTCCCATCGCCCTGCTAGTAGGCAGTTTGGGATGCGAGCGGATAATCGGACCGCCAAACGATCAGGAAGAGCTGATGCGCCCGGAAAATGTAGCCTCGTTCGACCGCCTGTACAAACAGAACTGCTCGGCCTGCCATGGAGAAAGCGGCTCTGGGGGACCGGCACTCGATCTCGCCAATCCGAATTATCAGGCACTTGTTGATGACGCGTCATTGAAACGGTGGATCACGTCCGGCATGCCGGGTACACAAATGCCTGCCTTTGGCGAGCCGGCTGGCGGTTTGCTTACTCCACAACAGGTTGACGTGCTCGTTGCGGGCATGCGCACACGATGGAATCACAAGGATCAAAACGCGGCTGATATGCCTCCGTATTCTTCATCCGCCGTAGGCAATATCGAACATGGACAGGACGTCTTCCGCGTGAGTTGCACTTCCTGCCATCAGCAAGGGCAGCAAAAGATCACCGACGCCAGCTATTTGTCCCTGGTAAGTGATCAGAGCCTACGAACGGTCGTTATTGCGGGGCGCCCCGATCTTGGTCACCCGGATTGGAAACAAGTCCGGCCTGGGCAGCCCTTGACGGATCAGGACGTGAGCGACGTCATTGCGTACCTCCATTCGTTAAGAAGCGATTTTCCGGGTCAGCCATATCCCGAGACAAGCCCTAAGAGGTGATTTGTGAGTGAAGAGAAACTGCCAGTTGAACAAGACGAGGAAGAACGCACGCCAGCCGACCCGTTGACGGTGTCGAGGCGGTGGTTATTGCTGACAGTGGGCGCGTTCTTCAACGCTGTAGTCGGCGTTGCTGTCGCAGTTCCCGTAGTGAAGTACCTCCTCTCCCCCGTAAAGTCTGACGATGCCTATAAGTCCTGGGTGTCACTCGGATCTCTCGACGCGTTCCCCGTCGGTGAGACACGTCTGGCGAAGTTTACGAACCCGGTGAGCCGCGAATGGGATGGCGAAACCGATCGAGTCGCCTGCTGGGTACGTTGTATCTCCGAGAACGAGTTCCAGGTGTTCGCAATCAATTGTGCCCACCTGGGATGCCCGGTTCGGTGGTTCCCGCAATCAGGCCTGTTCATGTGCCCTTGCCACGGGGGCGCCTACTATGCGGACGGAAGCAGAGCTTCCGGTCCACCGGAGCGAGGCTTATTCACGTACGACACCAAGATCGTTCACGGGGCCCTTCAGATCAACGCTGGTCAGATGCCAACCCTCTCCAACACAGCCAACCTGGTTCAGATTGAAAACGCAAAGGGAGGATCGCCATGCGCCGTTTGAAGGCTCTCTACACCTGGTTTGATAGCCGTCTGCAACTCGGCGAGCCCATCAAAGAGATGGCTTTGCACCCTGTCCCGAATAAGACTGCCAGTTGGTGGTACGTCTTTGGGAGTGCTGCCTTTGTGCTGCTCATGCTTCAGATTGTTACCGGTATCCTGCTCGCGTTGGTCTACGTGCCCTCCGCTGGACAAGCATGGAACAGCCTGAACGTTTTAAATCACCAATTGACTCTTGGCTGGTTCCTCCGTGCGATGCACGGCTGGGGATCAAACTTCATGGTTGCCGTCGTATTGATCCACATGGCGCAGGTTTTCCTCTTCGGTGCGTACAAATTCCCGAGAGAGCTAACCTGGGTTCTCGGAGTGTTCCTGCTGCTCATGACACTCGGGATGGCGTTCACAGGTCAGGTGCTTCGTTTCGATCAGGACGCCTACTGGGGTCTCGGCATCGGAGCATCCATTGCGAGCCGCGTTCCCTTCATCGGCAGTACGGCGGTCCACATGATGCTAGGGGGCCCAATTATTGCCGGGGCGACGCTTTCCCGATTCTTCGCATTTCACGTCTTTATTATCCCTGGAATGCTGTTGGTGTTCGCTTGCCTCCACGTGTGGATGGTCGTCAAGCTCGGCATCAACGAATGGCCGATGCCTGGCCGCATCGTTCGTCGCTCTACGTACCTGACGGAATACCACCAGCTGGCGAAGAAGGACGGGCGGCCATTCGTACCTGGAGCTGTGTGGAAGGACGCCTTCTTCTCCGCAGCGATCCTCGCCGCGGTTGCCGTTTGCGCAGCAGTGCTCGGACCCTACGGACCTGGAGGCCAACCAGACCCAACGATCATTCAGACTGCACCGAAACCCGATTTCTTCTTCCTCTGGCTCTACGCGGTGTTGTCTTATCTTCCTCCCAGCCTGGAGACACCATTTCTCCTCGTCGTGCCTGTGCTGGGAATCGCAGGACTTGTAGCCCTTCCGTTTTACGCCGGCGAAGGTGAGAAGAGCTGGCATAAGCGACCGGTCGCAATCATCATGTTGACCAGCGTAGCCGTCGCATGGGGCGTGTTGACACATCTCGGGACCTTCACGCCCTGGAGCCCGAAGATGAACGCATGGAGCGGCGGTCCTCCAGTCCCGGTCCGTTATACGCACGATTCCAGCCCGCTTCAACGGCAAGGAGCTATCGTTTTTCAGTCAAAGCAATGCCGTAACTGCCACTCAATTGCGGGCGTCGGCGGAATGCGTGGCCCTGCTCTGGATTTGGTCGCTACCCGTCTCACGGAGGATCAACTGATTCGGCAGGTTCTTCAAGGGGGCGGCAACATGCCGGCGTATGGCAAGAACCTGAGCCCTTCCGAAACCACGGCTCTGGTTCAGTTCCTGGAAACCCTGCGCCCTCTCAATCAGCCGGCAGCCGCGGATGCATCCCGTCAGGCAGCCATGGCGGAGCCCGCACTCAAACCGTGAAGGAGGCTAATTGGATACCTCTTGGCTGAGTCTCATTACCGATTGGGATATACCTCCGGCAGTCACGGGTGTCCTCGTGGCTGCGGGGTTCATTTATGTGAGAGGCTGGCTCGCGCTCCAGTGCACCCGACCCAGACAGATCCCTGAGTGGAGGCTCTTGTCCTTCATCGCAGGACTATTTGCCATCTTCGTGGCAGTTTCATCGCCACTGGACACTTACAGCGAGACACTGTTGTTCATGCACATGACTCAGCACTTCGTGCTGATGTCGGTGGCTCCTCCACTCGTCGTGTTAGGGTGTCCGCTCGTCCCCATGCTGCGCGGACTGCCGGGCCCCATCGTGCGTCGAATTGGCGGACCGACCTTTCGGTCTTCTGCCGCGCATTCCCTTCAGGAGATCTTTTCCCGCCTGCCGTTTGCGTGGCTTGCAATGAACCTGACCTATGTTGGCTGGCATATTCCGAAAGCCTACGAATTCGCGCTGTCCTCGGAAAACTGGCACAACTTCGAACACTTCTGCTTCTTTGCGTCGAGCCTCATCTTCTGGTGGCCCATAGTACAGCCCTGGCCGTCACAACATCGATTGAACTCCTGGATGCTCATTCCATACCTGCTGACAGCGGACTTCGTGAACACCGGTTTATCGGCGTTCCTGTGTTTTTCAGGACGCTTGCTCTACCCCAGCTATGGAGTTGTCGAGCGGCCCTTTGCGATCGACGCACTAAAGGACCAGATCGCAGCGGGGGCGTTTATGTGGGTATTCGGGTCTTTGGTGTTTCTTGTTCCCGCCATCTACCTGACATCCCGATTCCTGGCGAACGGTCGTCTCGTGAGCGAGAAGACAGGACTGGAGAGGGCGCGTGCGCTGGCTCAGTAACATATTCGAGTTCGTTGGAAAGGTGGGCCTGTTCGGCCTGAGGGTTCTCGTCGATTCCCTCAGACCCCCATTTGAACTTTCCCAGCTTGGCCGTCAACTGGTCGAAGTGGGAAACAAATCCCTCGCCCTCATCATCGTGTCCGGCTTCGCCCTTGGGGCGGTCATGACACTCCACACGAGAAGCACCCTGGTGATGTTTGGCGCCACCGCGATGATACCAGCCGTGCAGGCCGTATCCTTCTTCGTCGAAATTGGGCCATTGGTTGCGGGACTGCTGCTTTCGGGTCGGGTCGGCTCAGGAATCGGGGCAGTGCTGGCAAATATGAGGGCATCTGAGCAGATCGACGCTATCGAGTCGCTGTCGATTGACTCATTCAAGTTCCTGGTGGTGCCTCGAGTCCTGGCCTGTGTGATTGCTCTTCCCTTCTTGACACTTTTCATGGATTTCGCTGGCCTCCTGGGAGGCTTTCTCTCAGAAGAACTCTCCTCGCATATAGCGCCGACACTCTACTTCAATCGCGCCTTTGACTATCTTCAGTGGTCAAACTTCATTGCGCCTACGCTGAAAACCACCGTATTCGGTTTCATTATCGGCTCAGTTTCTTCCTACTTCGGCTATACGACGGAAAAGGGAGCGCAGGGTGTCGGCGAAGCCGCTACCAATAGCGTTGTTCTGTCGTCCCTGCTGATCATCGTTGCCGACGTCGTGCTGATCAAGTGCATCTTCTTCCTCTTCCCGGATACGGCCATATGAGCGAAACCCAGACCATCGCGGTGGAATTCAAGCATGTGATGAAGTCGTTCGCTACAAAACGCGTACTGAACGATGTCTCTTTTCACGTCGACCAAGGTCAGGCCTTGTGTCTGCTCGGGCGCAGCGGTACTGGTAAGAGCGTCACTCTCAAACTGATCATGGCGCTCATGCGTCCCGACTCGGGAGAGGTCTGGGTCGATCAGGACAATGTTGTGGGTATGGGCGAGAAGCATCTGTCTTTCGTGCGCAGAAAGCTGGGATACCTTTTTCAGGACGCAGCTCTCTTCGATTCGCTGACCCTCTATGAAAACCTTTCACTGCCTCTCGCCAGATTGACAAAGAAATCCGAGGCCGAGATAGACGACGTGGTGCACCGTGTCCTTGCCGACGTCGGCCTGGGAACCGATGGTGCGAAATACCCTTCGGCGCTCTCGGGCGGTATGAAGAAAAGGGCTGGCCTCGCCAGAGCGTTGGTACTTGAACCAAAGATTCTGCTGGCTGATGAGCCGAGCAGTGGGCTGGATCGAATCACCGCATCTGAGATCGATGAACTCCTCATGCGGTGCAAAACAGAACGCGGTACAGCTCTCATCATCGTGACCCACGATGTACACGGGGCCCGCAGAGTAGCTGACCGTATTGCCGTGCTCGACAAAGGAAATCTTGTCGCCTTCGGGACGGCTGACGAGGTAAGCCAGAGCGAAAACGAAGTCGCTCGCAGACTGATTACGGAGTGAAGCTATGTCAAGACGGTATATTGCTGTAGGAATTTTTATCATCGCCGGCGTGACCTTGTTTGCCCTCGGGATATTCCTCGTCGGGAGTCGTCATGAGGCTTTCTCGCACCACGTGCTGCTGTATACGGAGTTTGCCGATCTCGATAGCATAGCCAAGGGGTCGAAGGTGCAGGTAGCGGGCATGGATGCCGGCCAGGTGACGAAGATCGACGTACCGAATTCTCCAAGTGGTCAGTTTCGCGTCCAAATGAAGGTCAAAGAGTCTCTTCACGGCCTGGTTCGGACCGACTCGGTCGTTACGGTCGATACAGAGGGCGTGGTCGGTAATACTTTTCTGACAATTCATTCCGGCTCTCCGAATGCGGCGATCGCGCAAGCTGGCTCGATGCTGCAAAGCACCCCCCCCGTAAACATCTCCGACCTGCTCACGCATGGTCTCGGGATCATGAATGACGCGGATGCAACCATAAAGCAACTTGGTGGCAAGCTGAACATTTCACTCGACGGCGTGAATGGCGCGGTGGGGAACGCCAACGATCTGCTCGTAGGTCTGAAAGAGGGCCGCGGACCAGCGGGCATGCTTCTCCGGGATGAGAAAATGGCAGGTCAGATCCGAGAGACCATGTCGAACGTGCAGGCGACAACCTCGAATCTCAACCAGGCCTCGGGCCGAGTGAACGTCCTTGTTGCGGATGTTCAGAAGCGTGACCTGCCTGAGAAGCTTGATGACACGATGACGCAAATTCGTTCCGCGTCAGACCGCGCCAATGAAACCATCCAGCAGGTCCAGCAAAGCCTGACCCAGGCCCTGGGGCCCGATCCAAATGGAGTCACAGCGGGTCAAAACATCAGCGAGGCTCTGACCAATGTCAACGCCGCGACGGGCAACATGGCTGAAGATACCGAGGCTCTCAAGCACAACTTCTTCTTCAAGGGTTTTTTCAATCGTCGCGGTTACTACACACTGAGCAGTATTTCCCCTGAGGAATACAGGCGCAGTAAGCTCTTCGGAAACACCGAGAGCCCACGCATCTGGCTGCAGGCTGATGCTTTATTTCAGCACGGGCCACATGACACAGAGGAGTTGAGTAAGGACGGCAAGCGCGCGATCGATACCGCCGTTGCGTCATATGGAGACGCGATTTTCACACACCCTATCGTGATCGAAGGATATTCTGATGCCGCTGTGTCGGCCGATGCACTTTCCTGGTCTTACGCTCGCGCACAGCTGGTCCGAAATTACCTTGAGGCGCGGTACCCATTCACGGCTAAGAACGTGGGCGTGATGCCCTTGAGCGCGATTCCTCCGCCAGGATTGGGGCATGACCGTTGGTCTGGCATATGCATCCTGGTGGCCGAGAAGAAGTAAACTGTTCGCCTGCGCGATCAAGGTCGTTCCATGATGTTGATAGGTCTCTTGAACTCGTAGTGGACGGACGCATCTTTGCCGATATGCCTGACCACTACGTCCTCTTTTGACATCTGCAGGTCGGTAAGTCCCAGCGCGCGAATTCCCATGGCCCTCGCCCATGAGGCGCCGTTTTCCAGCCGGCACCAGCACCCTTCTCTTGATGGAAGAGCCTCAAGATAACCGCATGTTGATGGATACTAGGAACATGTAATTTCCCACATAGACATGAGGCTTTAGTATTTGCGCTGTGCTGGGTGTCAGGTCGGCCAATGTCCTTCGCTGGTACTCCTTTGGGAACCTCACTGAATCTGATAGCGATCGTGATCAACCCCTGAATCAATCCCGGTGCAAAGGAGAATATCGATGCTCAAAGGTTTTCACTATGCGCTCACACCAAAAGGAAAGTCGACGCTCAACCCACCGCCGCCCTGGTACTATTCTGCTGATTTCCTCAACATTGAGTTCTGGTCTGATCCTGCCGCAGTAGCTGCTGTACTGCCTCCGGGACTGGATGCTGATCCAAAGGCTAAAGGACACGGCAATGGGCTCTTCTATGACTGGCAGTTCACAGGCGCCAACGACGAGTATTTGGACCCGGCTCGCTACCAGTATCGTGAGTTCTTCCTGCTCGTCGACGCCCTCTTTGAAGGCAGGCCGGTATCGTATTGCCCATACATCTTCGTCGACAACGACGCAGCGATCGCCCGTGGGTGGACGCAGGGTTACCCGAAGCGCCTTGGCCAGGTCTTTCAGACCCGCTACTATGCGGCAACAGGTAAGGCAGGCCCGGCACTCGCGCCAGGATCAAAGTTCGCCGGCTCACTGATCACAAGCAGCGGTCGTCTAGCTCAAGCACTGGTTACGCTGAAGGAGCCGGTGACCGACCTTTCAGTTCTGAAGCAACGGCCGGTCGTGAACTTGTTGCATACTCCACGTCTGGCGGCGGGCAGACAGGACAAGCCCGCTGTTCACGAATTGGTCGAAAACATACCTCGCGATGTCAAGATCGAGCAGGCCTGGACTGGCGACGGACTCCTCACTCTTCCCGTTGCGGCCGGAGAAGAGATTTCGGATCTTGCCCCGATTCGCTGCGGCAAGGGCATCCGAGCCTCGATGGCCTACGTTGTGGACGATCTAAAGACGCTGAAGGATCTCACCAAGTAATCCTTGCGGGCCGCGCGTTTGCGCTGCCCTAATTTCTTATCGGAGCGGGAAGTGCAAATGTCGCTCCCTCTTTACCGGCGAAACCGCCTGTCCCCTTTCTGGAGTCAAGCTTGAAGTTGATTACCTGCAATCTCCCGGACTCACTCTATAACGCTCTTGCGGAGCGAATGGAAACCGACCAGGCAAGTTGCGACCATGTGGTATCCATGGCGCTCTCCCAGTGTCTGGGGCACCCCATTCATACCCTGTTCCAGGTTTCGACATCGGCGGCGCTCGTCGAGGGGCTTTACCAGGGGGCGGTCCGGGTCTCGCGGCTGCTGCGTCATGGGGACTTCGGCCTCGGCACATTTATCGACCTCGATGGGGAAATGGTTGTTCTGGAAGGCGTGTGTTACCGAGTGGCGTCCGATGGAGCAGTTACGAATGTGGAGGGAGACCGCCTCATCCCTTATGCGGTTGTGACTCGTTTCAGTGCCGAGTTCTCGAGGCCATCCCGGCAGATCAATAGCTTCTCCGAACTCGTTGCGGTATGCGATGGACTCCGTTCGTCGGAAAACCTGTTTTATGCCTTCCGGGTCGAGGGTAGGTTTGCCTTCGTGAAGACGCGAGTCATGAAAGTTGTCCCACAGGGGACTGGCCTCAAAGCGGCTTCCTCGGGACAGGAGGAGTTCAATTTCGAAGATCAGCAAGGCACACTTGTTGGTCTTTGGTCGCCAGGATTTGCCGGATCGTTCAGCGTCCCCGGATACCATTTCCACTTCTTGTCCGCGGATCGCGAGAGAGGTGGTCATGTCTTGGAATGTAAGGCTGTTAGCGTGACGATTGCCGGATGTGCAATGCACGAGATGCATGTCTCTCTGCCGGAAACTGAGGAATTCCTGAAAGCCAACCTCAGTCGTGATCCCAGCGACGACCTGATGAGTGCGGAAAGAAATCATGAGTCATAACCCGATTCGGACACAGAGAGGACAATATGAGCTCAACCGCTTCTAAAATAGGTGCACAAATCGTTGTGGAGTCGGCAAGATGGCCACTTCATAGTGAGAACTGGAGCATTTTTTAACGAACTCCTGGGCCGTCGCACAAATCTCAAGATACAGATGGAACGCGGCCAGCTGGCCCATAGCCTCCCGGTCATCAAGTCTGATGAAAGCTAGTATTCTCGACGCTCCAGTCCCTCTTTCCTCGCCACTAGAAGACTGCTTGCGATCCTCGTGGCTTGTAGGTCGTTGCTGCACGGCACATGCTCTCTGGACCTAGCTTACCGATGCCGCGTTCCGAGAGCTATTGCATCTTTATGTCCTCTGCGGAAACGATGGTTCTGGATGGTAACTTTCCGCGAAAAACCCCTGACGACAGCGAGGTATTACATGAACATGTGATTGTTTCGGCGCGAGGCGATTGCTACTCTCTGGCTGGAGATTTGTACTCTACCGCCCTGATGAAAACCTGGGAGCGCCCGAATGGATACCAGAGCGCGCGTCGGTTCTGCGTGGTCTGAAGCGAAATACCGTTCGAAAATTGAAGATTTGAGAGCGAAGAGATGACGACGAAAGCTCCTCTTGTGGTAATTGTCGGCGGTGGATTTGCTGGACTAGCCGCAGCTAAAGAATTGAAACGCTCTCCGGTCAACATTTTGCTCATCGATCGCTCCAATCACCACGTCTTTCAGCCTCTTCTATACCAGGTCGCAACTTCGGTGTTGGCCCCTGGGCAGATCGCATCGCCTATCCGTAGCCTCTTGGCAGATCAGACAAACACATCTGTAATGCTGGGCTGCGTCACTGGGGTCGATGCAGTCTCAAAGCAGGTGATCGTGGATGCCGATGACAAGACGGGCATCAGGATCGACTATGACTACCTGATTCTTGCAACTGGGGCTACCCACAGCTATTTCGGGCACAACGAATTCGCCCCCTTCGCACCGGGCCTCAAAAATCTGTCAGATGCTGAATCCCTTCGGAATCGCTTGCTGGAAGTCTTTGAGAAGGCTGAGATCGACAACGATCCAGATCGGCGAAAGGCGTTGATGACCTTTGTGATGGTGGGTGCGGGACCGACCGGAGTCGAGATGGCGAGCGCGATTGCAGTCATGACTCAAACCACGTTCCGCAAAGACTTCCGTCGGATTGACCCGAAATCAGCCCATATCGTTCTTGCGGACATGGGCACTCGACCGCTGCCCACTTTTTCGGAGAAACTCTCCGAAGCCGCAAGGCAGCAATTGGTGTCGCTGGGAATCGATATTCGTCTTGGAATGCCCGTTCAATCGATCGACGCGGATGGCGTAGTCATCGGCTCGGAGCGCATTCAAGCCAAGACGGTAGTATGGACGGCCGGTGTTGCCCCGTCGCCTGCCGGAAAATGGCTAGGATGCACAGTCGACCGGGCAGGCCGCGTACGCATTCTGCCGGACCTCTCGGTTCCCGATCATCCGGACATCTTTGTTGGTGGGGACACAGCATCGCTCGATCAGGATGGCAAGCCTCTTCCGGGGGTTGCGCAGGTTGCGATGCAGCAGGGCAGGTACGCCGCCAAGTGCATCTTCCGCAAGGAGATTGGCCATCCGCCTTTGCCGCCGTTTCGCTATTTCGATAAGGGAAATCTGGCCGTTGTGGGCAAGAATTTCGCAGTGTTGCAGAGTGCCGGAGTTCAGCTCAGCGGCTTTATGGCCTGGCTTGTGTGGGCACTGATCCACATTCAATTCCTGGCAGAGAGCAGCTTGCGATTCAGTGTCTTTATGCAATGGGTATGGACCTACCTGAGTAGTAAGCGTGGTGCTCGGTTGATCATCCGCCAGCGGTCGGGTAGTTAAGTTGTACGACCAATCTAAGGAGTTTCCTATGTCGATCGAGAAAGTAATTTATACCGCCAGGGCAAAAGCGATGGGCGGACGAGTTGGAACCGCGAAATCAGACGATGGCCACATTGATCTAAAACTGGATCGCCCCGTTGAAATGGGTGGAAAAGGGAATGGCACCAATCCAGAGCAACTGTTTGCCGTGGGCTACGCAGCCTGTTTTATCGGGCCTTGAGTGTTGTTGCGGGAAAGCGCCACATTCGGATACCCGAAGAAGTAGCGATTGATTCGGCGGTATCCTTCGGCCATCTGGAGGGAGACGCGGAAGGATTCGGCATTGCTGTGGCAATGACGATCCACCTGCCCGGCATTGAAAGAGCCACTGCGGAGGAGTTGGTGCATCAAGCCCACCATGTATGCCCGTATTCGAACGCGACTCGGGGCAACATCGACGTATTACTGACTGTCGCCTAGAAATTCCTGGCTTTGGGCGCCATCGGGAGCCTTGAGCAGAGATCGCTTCCTCTGGAGCACCGAGGGCTAGTCGAATGGCTTCTCACGACTCAGCCGTCTCGTGCCAGCGGCGCAGACCGTAATCGGGCATTCCTTCTTGTTTTTGCCCATTTGTTGTAACAGTTCAATCAACCATGCGCGTAACGAAGGCAGGGACCATCATTGCCAGATCGAGCCGGAGGGGATGAATACATTTGATGCCGCCCGCTTCGAAAGCTCCATCGCGGACACGGGAGCGCAGATTGCGGATCCGCGTAGTTACGTAGGTATTCCGATTTTGCGATCGAGAGCGACCCCCACTATCTTGCAAACCCGGCGTAGGCTTTTCTCCTGTATCAACTCGTGTTCAATTTCACTGTAGTGGGTTACAAGCAGAATGTGGTTATTGTGGCGAAGACGCAACGGCAAGTGCAGTCCTTTGTTCCCGTCGGAGATTGCGACCGGTTAGCACACTCAATCCATATCGCGGCCTCGCAGCTATATTGGCTTGTTGTCCCAATGATTCTTCCCTGTTTTTGGTGTCCGTCGTCGTTCGGACAAGCGCCGGCGTCTGGGAACATGCAGGTGGAGCACGACTCCTGGACCTTCAAAGAGGGAGCATTCGCAGACGTCGAGTGTTTAGCTCAGGCCCATGACGGGTTCCTATGGCTGGGCGGCCAAAACGGATTATTCCGCTTTGATGGAACACGATTCGAACCATTCAGCTCGCCGTTTGGCGATCGGCTTTTTTCGACTCATCTGTACTCCCTGTTCGCACCTCCGTCTGGCAGCCTTTGGATCGGCTACACATTAGGAGGCTTTAGTTTCCTGGATAAGGGGAGAGTGACCAATTATGAGAACGAGACTGGAAGTGTTTACAGTTTCGCCCAGGATCGGAATGGAATTGTATGGGCAGGCACATCCGGTGGTCTCTGCGGATTCGATCATTCGGGATGGCAGCATGTCGGGGTTGAGTGGAGCGGTCCCGCCGGACGCGTTATGCAGGTTGGATTCGGACGGGATACTTTAGGCATCGGTGGGCAGTTTTGACACCCGAAAGGACCTCATCTACTTGCTACCGGGGACCAGACACCTCAAAACAGCTGGCAGCAATTTATCCGTCAACGAGTTCACGATCCGGGGCCTCCGACGGCACCGGACTGATCATCGTTTGGGCAGGTCAAGAACGGCTTAAAGCCCATTGCGACAGCGCGAAACGGGTCACTGGTAGTCCAAGCGTGGATGTCTTGGAATCTGGCGTCAAGCCATCAAAGGATCGGAACTGCTCTCGCTCCCGGTTTCGATGTGACCGGCATAGCGCTGCTCAAAGAACCTCCTATCTTCGACCGAGATACGCAAATCGTACCATCCAAAACTAGAGCCCAGCGGAAGAGTCACTGTTACGCTGGCATCACTGCGCCCCGTCGCCCCGAGGTGAACTGTACGTGCCGGAGCGCCATAAGAGACGTCTTCAATGCGTACAGTGACCGGACCAGTTGGATCTTCGTTGGCAACTTCGAGCACCGCATCGCCGCTGGCTCTGTTTCCAAGGCGCGCAGGCCGCAGACTGACCCGGATGCGGGGATCTACCGCACTGCCTCGGAACTCCCGGTAAAAGCCGTTCGGGCCATAGACGCATAAGTGATACTTGGCCTGGTCGAAGAGCGTGAGGGGCCACTCGTCCGCGAGGCGGCTTCCTGCGGTTACGGCATAATCCCATGCACGGCCTTGCCGCCACGTGGCTCCACTATCCGCGCTACGCACCTTGCCTGGAGCATATACGCGGAACGGCGCACCGGCGGAGCGCTGGCCAAACCCATCCGTGGAGGCAGACAAGTTGATCGCGAAGGAAGCGGCATCGGCGCGCAAGCAGCCGTCGACAGCGAGGTCATAAGGCAGAGCACAAGCAGGCCGTGTACCGGCTTCCTGACGCGGCATCCACGAGCAGCTCGAAGATTGTTTCCGCGCTTTCGCGATTTCCTCGGGGTTGAGGCTCTTGAAGTCACGCGGGGCGTCCTTGAACTGCGCCTCATAGATGGAGCTCAGAAACTGGTCGCGCTCAACACCCTCGGGCAGCTTGTATTGTTCTGAGGGATAGGGACGAAAGACGGAGGTGAGGTCGCCGCACACGGCACGCCGCCACGCACTGATGTTCGACTCACGCACCGGGCTTCCGGTTTTATGAGTGAGAAACACCTCCAGCAATTGCAGGATCGAAGTGTGATCGAAGACCTGTGAACAGACGTAGCCACCGCGACTCCATGGAGAAGCAATCACCAGCGGCACACGAAAACCGAGGCCGATGGGGCCCTCCTGGCCGGTCCATTCGGGGTCTTTGCGGCGAATCTGTGCGTGCTGCTCGGTGGACACGTACTCGACGGCTGTGTCGATACTGGGCGAAACTTTGCCCGTGCCTTCGCGATGAGGATGCGGCGGAACAAAGGGCGGCACATGATCGTAGTAGCCGTCATTCTCGTCGTAGCAAAGAATAAAGATAGTCTTCTTCCAGACTTCCGGATTTTCAGTCAGGATGTCAAGCGTCTCGGACAGGTACCATGCGCCGTACCAGGGTGAGGAGGGATGATCGGAGAATCGCTCTGGGGCCACGATCCACGAAACCATAGGCAGTTTTTCCGCGCGCACATCCTGGCGGAACTGGTGCAGCACATCGCCCTTCGGAATCTTCATCGTCCGTTCGATGCCACTGCTCTGATATGAGAGTTCGGTCAGTTCCCGATAATCAGGGTCACCCTGGTTGGTGGTGAAGGCTTTGAGATGCAGATTCTGCTGATGGCGCGGCAGACTGGCGAAGGCCTGATCCGTCAGCCTGGCCTGCTCGTCGCGGACCTTTTTCCGTTCTCCTGTCAATGTTTCAATCTGTTTCCTTGTCGCGTCGCTAGGCTGAGCATTGCTCGCTGTTAGCTGATCGAGCTGCGCAGAGAGCGTACTCTCCTTCTCCACAAGCGAGCGGCGATAGCACTTCGCAAAGCGAACCTGATATTGCGTGAAGTATTCGAGCGGATTATCGTCAAAGCTCGACAGCCATGCATTGGTTTCTTCATTGAGGCCGGGGTTCAAGCTGATCTCGTTCTGATAGACGCGCCAGGAGATGCCGCGCTCTTCGAGCCGGTCCGGAAACGTGGTCCACTGGAGATCGGAATCGTACCCGATGTCTTCATTGCGCACGTGGGCAAACGAGTCAATGGAAGGAGTCTCGCGCACCGTGCCCGTCCAGAGATGAAGCCGGTTCGGCTCGGTCGCAGTGAGCGAAGAACAGAAATTCTGGTCGCACACGGTGAAAGCATCCGCCAGCGAATAGAAGAACGGAATGTCTTCGCGTGTGTAGTAACCCATCGTGAGAGGCATGTTCCTATACTTCGGGTTACTGGCAGCTTTCGCCGGCACCCAGCCGTCCTGGAGACCGCCGTTGCGCGCGCCTTGCTGGTCAACCCAGCCATGGGGCAGCGAACCCATCCAAGTGACCTTGGTGTTCTTCATATCGAAGCGGAAAGGCGGGAAGGTCTCGCCTTGCGCATTGTCCTGCAGCCAAACAGGATTGCCATTGGGCAGGATTTGCGCGCGGGGATCATTAAAGCCACGCACGCCGCGCAGCGTTCCATAGGTATGATCAAAGGAACGGTTCTCTTGCATCAGAATCACAACATGCTCGGCGTCGAGATAGGTGCTGCCTGGAGCCGGATCAATAGCAAATGCCTTTTGCACCGCTTCGGGAATGGCTCCTCCGCTTGCCGCCAACAATGCAACCTTCTTCAAAAAATCACGCCGTGACTCCATCGATACCCTCTTTTGTTTTCCTCATAATTCGTTGGCAAGTCGGCAGAGCCCACTCGCCATCGAATTGTCTGCTGTGTGATTAGAAGTCCAGCCGCGCTGCGATCTGACCGCTACGGCCTCCGAGTCCCGCTGTGATAACGCCGAAGCTGGCACTCGATAGATTCAGGTTGAGGTTCTCCTCGTTTAAATTGGTGTGGTTTGTTACGTTGGTGAAACTCGCCTCAACGCGGAGTTTGAAACGCTCATGGAGCGAGAAGATCTTCGCCAGGCCGCTGTTGAGCTGAATATAGCCAGGGCCTTCCACGGTGCCGGTTCCACTATTGCCAAAGCGACCGATTGGAAGCGCAGGACCGAAGTTGGACACCGGTGTTCCATCAGCATTGTAACCGGCGCCTGTATCGCACGCCTCGCCCGCTTGCCAGGCGGTCCAGCCAGGACAGGCAAAAGCCACTGGGTTGAGCCAGTTAGACCGGCCCTGGTGTGTGGGCTTCACGCTTGCGCCCGCTACGCGATCCGGGTGCTGCGAAGCATCGGTAGGGATCCACCCCGCCAGAGATGTTTCGAGCCCCGAACCGGTACCGGATGGGTCGGTTTCTCCACCGGCAAACGTTGGGGTAAGATACACGCCCGTTTGCCAGGTAAAGATGTTGCTCAATTGCCACCCGCCAACGACCGCATCCACAGCCCGCGGCATGGTTGAGCCGAACTGCCTGCCACGCCCGACGGGGAGCTCGTAGATCGCGGTGGTTTGCCAATGGAGACGGCGAGGACCTGGTGTATTTCCATAGTCCAGCCTCTTGTCGTTCACCCAGGAGGCAAAATCCCCGCCTCCGCGCTCGGCAGGATACTCGGTGGAGGTTGCACCATTGTTGTCTGACAGAGCCCTGGCCCAAGTAAATGTTGAGTCGAACTGGAGACCGTTCTCCATGTGGTGTTTGGCTTCAAATTCCATTGCGTTGTAGTTCGCAGTGGCTTGGGAACCGTAGTTCATCAGGATGCCCCAGTTAGGGAATCTGCGAGCGCTAAACGGTTGATTGTAGGCTGACACGGTGCTCGATAGCGGCAATGTGTTCTCGTCTTGCTTTAAATTGAGATGGGACGTTCCGGACCCCGTGTACGACGCGCGAATACCGTAGCCCCGGCCCAGGTCATGCTCGACGGTCAAAGCCCACTGTGCTGTTTCCGCATCGTGATAGTGGATGTCAATGCTCGCGTTGAATTCGTTCGTGCCGAAGCAGGTCGTGCAGCCGCTGGTTCCAGACCCGTAGCCGATCTCCGGCCATGCGTAAAGCGGTTGACCCGTGGCTGAATTTATGCTGTTCGTATACTCCGACGCACTGCCCTGAATCGTTCCGGTGAGAGAATGAAACGTAGTGCCCAGAATCGTGACGTTGTATAAGCCGAAGCCTGAGCGCACAACCCACTTGCCGTCGTTCGTCAGGCGATATGCGAAGCCCAAGCGAGGCAGGATGCGATTCTTATCCACGAAGCGCAAGCTCCTTGGCATGTGGGCAGCAGTGTTGGAGACAACCGGCATGCATGGTGCGCCGTTCATCGTCGCGCTATTGGTGTTGTTCGTGCCGTCCGGGTCGCAGGCATTGGCGGATTCAAGAGTGGATTCGGACTGAAGGTTCGGCTGTGGGAAGGTGGGGTAGATCACCTCTGCCGAGAGCGGCACACTGTAATCCATGTTTGCATAGAAGCCATTCTTGTCATAGAAGCCCGGGCGATATTCATACCGCACACCGTAGTCGACCGACAGTCTTGGTGTGGCCCTCCAATGGTCTTCAGCGTATACATGGTACTCCGCATTCACGCCGTCAATATCTCTTGTAATATCGTCATAGCTCGAGTTGTTGGGGAGGCCTAACAGGAAGTCGGCAAAATCAACTCCCGTGAACGTACCGACGGCGTTGCCTACATTACTAAAGTAGAAATTTCCATAGTTGTCGCCCGTGGTTATCCCGGTTCCTCCAATGTACGTGTAGGTGCGGACATCGCCACCGAACTTTATGGAATGGACGCCCTTGGTCCATGACGAGCTTGCGCTATAGGAGTAGGTGTTATCGACATCGATACTGTTCAGTCGTCCTGCCGGCGGCGAGGTCAAATTCGTAAATGAAACATAGGGGAACCCGTTGTACCACAAATCGTTCAACGCTGTGAAACCCAGGCCCTGCGTGAAGCCTACGCCGTTATAAGGATTGGTATCGCCGTTGGTCCAGCGTGTAAAACCAAAGAGAAAGACGTTAATCAGATTCGGCTTAGCCGTCCAGCTGAGGCTCGTAACAAGATTCGATGAGTCGTAGACGTTGGTACTGGGATCAAAACTCAGGTTGTATCCGGTAGTGCTCGGGAAGTTGTAGTAGCTATACCGGCCCCACAGCAGTAGCTTCTGATTTGATCCGAAGTACTGGTCGCCGCGGACATCGACCTGGTCTGAATGCGTAGGCTGGGACACATTGTTATAATAGTTTGCCGATTCTCCGTTCACATAGGAGTTCGTCGGAACTGTGGCGCCCCCTGTCAACGTGGCCGGTGTATTTGGGTCGGGGTAAAACTTCAAAAACTGTTGCGCGATGGAACTTAGGTACGTGGATGGAATTGCGTTGCCCCAACTACCGCCCGTAAAGGGATTGGTCAGCCCAGAGTAAGATGCCGAGGGGTTCGAGTAGTCTGTAAAATCGCCGCTCTTCATGGCCGCTGTTGGCACTACGGCTTCCATGGTCACACTCTCCGGAAGATCGAAGCCTTCGTAATCGGCGAAGAAGAAGGTCCTTTTCCGGCCATCATATAGGTGAGGAATCACCACTGGGCCACCCAGCCTCCCTCCAAAAGTGTTTGCCACCACGTGTGGCCTGATGGCAGATCCGAAAGTATTTGCATTCATGCCAGAGTTTTGGTGATATTCCCATCCGGCGCCATGGAGCGAATTCGTGCCTGCCTTGCTCGTGACCGACACCTGGGCTGGATCGCCAAACTCAGCGGGCGCCAGTACGCCCGTAAGCTGAATGGAAGCCACATCGTCAGCACTGGGAAAGAGCACAGGACTGCCGCTTTGTCCGACCTGAATATTGGTGATTCCGTCCACCGTCATGTCCGATGTGAACGGCAGGTTTCCCTCAACCGAATAAGCCCCCTGGTCTGCCTGCACGCCGGGCATGGCGGACATCGCGCCTAGAATCGACGTACCTGAGGAACTGGCGCGGAAGTTTGTCGGAAGGTTCACCACATCATCGGAGTTGAATGTGGTGGTGATGGTTGGTGTCTCCGACTCGATCACGCCGGTGTTTTCGCCCGCGACCTTTATTGTCCCCGAGACACTGCCGACGACGAGCTTCGCATCAACACGCAGGGTTTGCAGGGTATTCAACTGTAATCCTGTCGTGGACCACTTCTCAAACCCCTGAGCCTCAACCTCCACGTTATAGTGGTCCGCGTTAGCATCTAGAAACTGATATTCGCCGATTGCGCTGCTAGTCGTAGTGCGCACGACTCCTTTATCGGTGTCGGTGAGAGTTACGGTGGCGCCCGGCACCACTGCGCCGGTGGTATCCATCACGGAGCCGACAATCGCTCCGTGTACGGCTTGCGCAGGTGCTGGCCGGACTACCGACAGTAAACCCAGCAAAAGGACTCCGAGTGGAAAGACATCTCTGCACCGTAACAGCTGTTTGTATATTTGCATGTTTGTCGATACTCCTAAATGTTGAACAACAGTCTCGATGTGGAGTCAGTCAATGGATACGCTATGAGCGTGCGAAGCATTGTTCTGCGGGCAGCTCTCCGGCGTTTCCTGGCAAAGGGACCCTGCCGATTGCGAATAGCAGGCTGTTACTGATGGGAGTGTAGGTCAAACAGCGCGATTCGGAAGCGTTCAATACGTTAAGCAGGGCTTGTGCTGCACGTTAGATGAGAACAAACGATGAAATCACTCGCCGAAGAAGATTGATCGCATCCCATTCCTGCTTCGGATGAATCCCGTTCATCTTCCTGTAACCTCAAAACGATCGGCGATATTGGGCGGTTTTGAGTGGACTCAATACGGGATGGAATATGAGAGTTGCATGAAAGCCTGAGCGGATCCGAGCGACCTCTAAACAGGTTCAGCGGCTTCTCAAAGCGTGGAGAAACTTATGTCCAGGATGGAGATCGCAGACTGCAACTCTTCTTCGGCAATGGTGAGGGGAGGAGTGAGAACAAGCACATTGCCCATCGAGGTTTTAAAGCTGAGCCCACGGCTGAGCGCAGCGTACATAATCTGTTCCGCCTCGGCATCGGCCGGTGTGCCGTCGGGCCGATGCAGTGTAATGGCGCTCATCAGGCCCATGCCGCGCACATCGCTAATGAGACCGTACCGTGATTGCAAGGCTTGCAACTGCGAACGAAAATGATCGCCCAGCTTCTGCGCGCGAAGGGGCAACTGCTCCGATTCAATGATTTCCAGCGTGGCCAACGCGGCCGCGCAAAGCACTGGGTTCTTCTCGTGGGTGAAGTGACCTAGGGCTCGCTCCGCGGCCACATCGAGGTCTTCGCGCGCGATCAGTGCGGCCAGCGGCAAAGAGCCGCCACCCAATCCCTTGCCGATGACCAGCATGTCCGGGATAATGCCGTATTGCTGGCATGTAAACATTGAGCCGGTGCGGCCAAGTCCATGCGGAATTTCATCGAGGATCAACAATACGCCATACCGGTCGCAAAGCGCGCGAAGATGCTGCCAGTATTGAACGGTGGGGATGGTGCCGGTGCTGCGCACAGTTTCCGCGACCACGGCGGCCACGTCGCCCTCCTTGCGCAACACATATTCCACATAGTCGGCACAAAGTAGGCTGCAGGTTTTGCCGCACCGAAAAGGGCAGCGTTGCGGCTCCGGTGGAGGCACGTGTTCGGCGCCGGGAAGCAAAGGACCGATGCCATTGCGAAACAAATACTCGCCGCCTAGCGAAATGGTGTCGAGGGTCGCGCCGTGGAATGAGTCCCACATGGAGATGGTCTTGAACCGCCCCGTGACCATCCGCGCGAGCTTTACCGCCATCGAAATTGCCTCTGCTCCGCCCGGAGCGAAGAGGCATTTATTTAGATTTCCAGGAGCTAGTTGCGCCAGCTTCCGGGCCAACGCGATGGCATAACGATTGGTATAGCGGCGCGTGCAGAAAGGCAGATTCTCCAGCGCTTCTGCGATGGCGGCTTTCACCTTCGGATGCCCGAAGCCTACATGGTGAACATTATTGCCATGAAAGTCGAGATAGCGGCGTCCCTGCTTGTCGATCAGAACGCTGCCTTCGCAATGCTCCAGGACGTTGAGGCAGGGTGTAGAGAGAGACTGGTGCAAAAAATAGCGCGCATCTTCTTCGAGCAACGCGCGCGTAGCATCGTTCAGGTGTTCGCGTTGCCACGCATCGCGCGCCGAAGACAGATTGACGTCCCCCTCGGACTGGGGAACCTCCGCAGGCTTCTCTGTATTCATTTTCAGCGCACGCTCTCCGTCGATTCCTTGCATCTTAGCATTCCACGCCGGTCAGGCTCCGGTCGAACCTTTCCTTTGCAGTGTACTTCCACAACGGAATCAGCATAGCGGCAGCAGCGCACGCCGCTACTGTAAACACCAGAAAAATGCTGTCCCATCCAAAACGCTGGCTTACATAGACGACTATATACGGAGAAAAAAGCGAGCCCAGGTGGCCGATGCCGTCGATGAGCCCCGACGCGGTTGCGGCGGACTTGACCTGTCCAATGTCCTGCGCCGCGGCGCCAGAGAGCAGCGTGTCCGGTCCGTAGGTCAGCATGCCCAAAAGGGAGATGGCGAACGCAGTCACCACCAGGCCGTGGCCGGCAAAAAACGTCTGGAGCAGCGAAACCAGAGCGAAACCAATCAGCATCATCGCGGAAACTGGCGCGCGACGCGACTGCATCAGCCGATCAGAAATGTAGCCGGCCAGCAATGCGCCCGTCACGCCGACCAGTTCATACAGCGATGCCAGATAGCCCGAGGTCTCCAGACTGTAGCTCAAGCGCCTGACCATATAAAGCGGCAACCAGAAAATGATTGCGTAGCGGCAGAGTTCGAGGAAGAAATAGGAGATGCTGACCAGCCACAATGCACGATTACCTAGCAGCGCAGCGAAGTCGCTGAATGAGGAGATCACTCGCGGGCTGTCCGCCCGGCTGGCGAGGTGGCCGTCGTGCGGAGCATTGTCTGCGAATAAGAAGAATGCGATGGAAACGGCCAGAACCACCAGCGCGGGGAAGAGGAATCCGCGGCGCCACCCCAACGAGGGCAGCAACCAGTGCTGCGCGATGGCCCAGGTGGCGAAGGCAGTGGCAAGAAAACCGCCGAGGACGTAGTTGGTGCTCCACCAGGCCATTACGATGCCTCGCTGGCTGGCGTCAAACCAACTCGCCATCATCTTTACCAGCCCGGACCAGCCGGTCGCCTGACCTATTCCGTTAAAACATGCAAACACCAGCAGCCACAACGGCGTGGCGCTCAGGCCCATCACCAGGTTGCTGACAACGATCAGAACCAATCCCGCTCCGACGACCTTCTTGGGGCCAAATCGATCGGAAAGCACGCCGCAACCGAACTGCCCCAGAGCATAAAGCAGGCTATAAGCGAAAACGATATTGGCCAACGCCAAATCACTCAACCCGGCCGCACTATGCAAAGCCGGCAGCACAATGCTCAGGTTTTTGCGGCAGAAATAGAAGGCAGCATAGACGAGCCAGGTGATGGTGAAGATGCGGAGGCGCCCCTTGCCTTCCAACAGCGTTCTCGTTAGCTCCAACTGCCTCTCCCCTCATCTCGCTTTGGTGCCAATTCGTTCAACCCGCTCAAGACGATACTTCACAATCCCAAATCAGACCGGCATGAGGAAACGTTCGACAGGTTAAGACGTGCTGATTTCGAGTTAGAAACAGCGTTCAGGACGAAAAAAAAGCGAATGAATGATGAATGAGAAGTTGCACGCCTGAGGAAGCACGCCCCGTCACAAATTCTTAATCTAGGACTCGTATAGTAGAGGCACCCGATGTACTGCCCCGTTGCCTTCACTCACGAAAGCAATCTACACAAGGAAACTTGCTCATGACCTCGCCTACGACGTCCTGGTTTTCCTCAGCGTCCGTTTCGAGCTGGCATGAGGTCCAGAAATCAGAATTTCGCAAATATAGCACGCAGATCCTGGATGTACTTGAGACTGTGTGCACAAGTTCCTCCTTTCGTTCAAGTTCGCGCAGCTGCGAGTTTCTCCGTCACATCGTTCTGCACGCGCTGGAGGGAGATACCGATGCATTGAAAGAGCGGCTGATTGGAATGGTGTTGCTGGGGCGCGACGCGGCTTACGACACCAGTACTGATGCCGGTGTTCGCGTCCGCGCCAACGACGTCCGCAAACGCCTGAATAATTACAACCAGACGCCACCCCCGAACGCTGAGATCCAGATTCAGCTTCCCGCAGGTTCTTACGTCCCGCTTTTCTTCCATAGCCGGACTGAGTCGGGCGCCGAACCCGAAGGGCCCGGGGTACTGCCCGGGGTACTTGTAGCCGATGCGCCGCCGCTTTCGTTCCGCCGCCTGGCGGTTCCCACGCTCGCAGCATTGTTCGTCTGCATCATCTGCATGCGCTGGCAGTTTGCCCAGGAGCATTCCTTCAGCACTTTCTGGAGCCAAGTGCTGCGCGACGATCGTGCCCTGCTTTATTTGAAGCCCTTGTCGGCCAGCGGCGGCCAGGATGTGGTCGATGTCAGGGAGCTGCGCTTGGCGGCTCCGCTGCTCGATCTTGCCGGTGAGTTCCATCACAAGTTTACGCTCATCGGCACCCTGAAACAGGTGGCGCCGGCAGACACTGTTGTCATGGCAGTTGGACCGGCACTGCCGGCGGGAATACAGGAGTCAATGCTTGAGCGCAGCAGCCGTTTCCGAATGGCGGCGACGCCCAATGGCCGCCGAATTGTCGACGCTAGCGCCAAAGGTCCGTACATCGCGGGGGCCGATCAGGGGTCTCTGCTTACCATCATGAATGGAGCACCGGATGGAACAGAAGATGGAACTCGCTGGCTGATTTGGATCGACGGCACGGACGATGCCGCGATCCAGTCGCTGGTGGAACGACTGTGCGATCAGGTTGCCTTCCCGGAGGATTTGGCAACAAGCTTCCGTCCCGGCACGGTCACCCAGGCTGTCTTCCCCACTGGGTCTCGTTCCGCGCCGCTGATCGTTCGTTTCCCTCTGGTCGCGAATCGCGCATCGAATCAAGTCCCGGATCCAGCCCACAAACACTCGAGCCTGGAGTTTGCGCCATGACCGCACAGGGCAACCAGCTCGCGACGTGGCGAGCGCGACTGTTCACCGCGGCCTGGGTGCTCTATGCCGGGTTTTATATCTGCCGCAAAAATATGGAGGGGGTCGTAGCCATGGGCCCCGCGCATCTGGCTGCCGAATTGGCTTGTTTTGGAGCGGCCTATGCGCTGGCGCAGTTTGTCGGAGGCGAACTCGCAGACCGCTACAATGCTCGCTACACGGTACTGGCCGGCGCCGTGATCTCCATTCTTTGCACGGTTTCGCTTGCCTGGGCTCCGGCCGGCGCTGTCCTGTTCCTCCAATTCGGCAATGGCTTTGGCCAGGGCTTCGGATGGCCAGCGCTTTTGAAGCTATTCGGGGTCTGGTTTCGCAAGAAGGAGCGCGACAGGATACTGGGCTGGTGGAGTACCAGCTACATTCTTGGTGGATTTATCGCTACCTCCCTGACGGCGTGGCTGATGGCGCACAGCGGCTTCGCCAACGGTGTCGGCTTCCACCCTGCTTTCATGGTAGCGTCCGCAGTGTTGCTGATAACCGCTCTGTTCTTTGTGCAACAGACTGGAGACCTGCCAGATTCGCGACCAGAAAAGAAGGCTGCCGGGATCGACGGACGTGACAGTATACGCGGATGGCGCTCAATCCTCGGCAATCGCAATATGCAGATCATCGGCGCCATGTACTTTTTTCTCAAAATGACCCGCTACACGCTGCTGTTTTGGCTCCCGCATTACCTGGTCTCAAGCGTGGGCTATTCCGCCGAAGCAGCCGCGCATACCGCTTCCTGCTTTGAAATCCTGAGCATTGCCGGTCCTATCGCGATCGGATACATCGTGGAGCGGTGGTTTACCGAGCGGCGTATAGAACTGGGCGCGGGCATGCAGTACGCGTTGGCATTCATCTGCCTGCTGCACCCGCTGCTGGCCGGCAGCGGGTGGTTCGGCATGATCGTTTCCATTTCCCTGATGGGCGCCCTGATTCACGGATCCGATCTGCTGATGTCGGGAATGACCGTCCTGCATACGATTCCAAGTGCGCAGCACGGCCGGGCGGTAGGCTTTGTCAACGGGATCGGGTCGGTCGGGCAGGCTATTTCTCCGCTGCTGGCCACACTCTTCGTGTCGTACTTTGGATGGTCAAAGCTCTTCGACCTGTTCGTCTTCTTCGCCCTGCTTTCGGGCGTGATATGCACGTTCGGAGCACGTCTTCAAACAGGTACAGCGCCGGCGCTTAACCGTTCAGTGCTTGAGCCTTTCGACGTTCGTTTGTAGACTGCGACAATGGTCAGCAAATGTGCAGACATTGTTATCGTAGGCGCGGGGATCGTTGGGCTCGCGCATGCATGGCTGGCGGCCCGGTCGGGCCGGCAAGTGGTAGTCCTAGAGAGAAGACCCGCCGCCATGGGCGCCTCTGTCGCCAATTTCGGATTGCTCTGGCCCATTGGGCAACCCGCGGGCGAACGCTTGGCCCTGGCGCTGCGCAGCCGCGCCCTGTGGTTGGAAATACTGGGCGAGGCGAAGATCCCCCACCGGGTCTCAGGTTCACTGCACGTAGCTTGCCACACAGACGAGGAGGCAGTAGGTCGAGAGTTTGCGGCACTGAGCGGCGCGCTCGGCTATCAGTGCCGCTGGCTCGACCGCGATGAAGCCCTTTCCGCCAGTCCCGCACTCCAGCCCGAAGCTGTGCTGGGCGCACTGTTCAGCGAAACCGAGATCACGGTCGACCCGCGCCAAGTGCTGGCAATTCTACCCAGTTTCCTGAGTGAGTATTACGGCGTGCATTTTGCATGGAACTCGGCAGCGGTCTCCATCAAGGATTCGCATGTACACACGCCTCAAGGCGTCTGGGAAGCCGGACGGGTCATCGTCTGCAATGGAGCCGACTTCGACAACCTCTATCCTGAGCTACTGAGGCAGAGCGGGATGACCTGCTGCCGGCTCCAGATGATGCGCACGCAGCGTCAACCTGCGGGGTGGGACCTTGGCCCCGCGCTTGCCGGAGGCCTCACCTTCCGCTTTTATCCTTCTTTCGGCATTACCCCGTCTCTGTCCGCGCTCGAGCGGCGAATCGCGGAAGAGACACCGGAGTACGAACGCTTCGGCATTCATACGATGGTGTCGCAGGCTTCAACCGGCGCGCTGACATTTGGGGACTCGCATGTGTATGGTCTTGAGGTGTCGCCCTTCAGCCGGGCAGAGATCGACGAACTAATCCTGAGGCATCTGCGCAGTTACATCCGCGTTCCCGAGTTTGCAATTGCCGAACGGTGGCACGGCGTCTATGCCAAGCATCCGGACAAAGCCTATGTACGCCTGTCGCCGGAGCCGGAGGTGGAAGTCGTAACCGGTTTGGGCGGCGCCGGCATGACACTAAGCTTCGGCGTTGCCGAACAGACCTTCGCCAATCTCACCAACCAGGAGGCGCGCGCTTGAAACGGGACGGCATTCGTATGGTCATATTGGATTGGGCAGGAACCACGGTCGACCACGGCTCGATGGCCCCCATTGCCGCGCTCCAGAACCTGTTTGGCCGCCGCGGCATCCAGCTCTCTGTCGAAGACGCGCGCCGGGACATGGGGCTGCTCAAGAGTGACCACATCCGCGCTATTCTTGCCCTCCCCAGCGTGGAAGCACAATGGCTGGATGCGGTAGGGCGCAAGCCGGCGCCCGCCGATGTGGATTCGCTCTTTGAGGAGTTTCGTCCGCTGCAGCAGGCAGTTCTTGCCCAACACTCCCAACTAATCGATGGCGTTGCTGCCGTGAGCCAACAGTGGCAGCAGAGTGGTATCCGCATCGGCAGCACGACGGGGTATACCCGCGAGATGCTGACGCCGATCCTGGCAGAGGCTGCCGCCGGCGGTTATCGGCCGGACGCTTCTGTCTGTCCCGAGGAAGTGGGAGCGGGCAGGCCAGCCCCGTGGATGGTGGCGCGCAATGCACAACTTCTCGATGGTTATCCGCCCTCGGCATGCGTGAAGATCGGCGACACCGTCAGCGATATCGAAGAAGGCATCAACGCCGGTATGTGGACGATCGGCATTACGCGTACAGGCAATCTCGTAGGTTGCGACAGTGCAACCTGGCACCTACTACCAGCGGCGGAACAAAAGGAGCGGCTCGCTGGAGCTGAGCAAAAGCTGTACGACGCCGGGGCTGACTTCGTGGCAGAAGATTTGCCAGCCTGCAACAGGCTATTGCAGGAGATCGAGAAGCGACTCGGGGCACGGGGAGTCCGCAAAATTTAACACGCGTTCGGCTGCCTTTCGTCACTAGCAAGCCATACAAGTTGACTCGGTGTCCGGATATCCATCCCTGCCCCGCATGGGGAGCAAGGTGAAGCCTTGAAGGCGGGTCACGGCGCGATTTTCCTGTGCTGCGCATTGGATCAAATCTGGGCGCCGCTGCCCTGCCCTGAAACGAGCCTTCGGTTATTCAGGTCGGAGAGGCTAGATAAGCAGGGCCATGCTGAGCGCAACGCATTTGGAGAAGAGTCCTTTGTGTTACTCCGAGGATGGCCGCCACTTCTTCCGGGATCAGAATCTCGTCTGTCAGGCTGTCTTCGTTCACTGCACCATACCGACCGTCGCCCCTGTAATGTCCAGCCGCAGCTCGCGCCGATCCGCACTCAGCTTCACTTCTGGGCCTCGAGGATCCCGGCGAACTTGAACGGCTGCCCGCACAGATGACACTGCAGGGTGGCGACGGCGCATCGCAGACTCTGCTCGTGGTTCGGCTCGAGCACGAGGACTATGCTGCGTATGCGCTTGTGGGTGCAGTAAGGCATCATCTTAGACTGCCCGAATCTCCAGCGTCTTTCCCAGGACCTTGAGCGCGGCAGCGATGCCATCGATCTTGGTTGCGCGACGCGGATCGAGCAAGCGGTTTACGTGCTGCCGCGGAATATCCAGCCGCTTGGCTAGTTCCGCCCGGCGCACCTGCTGTAAAAGCATTTCATTGAAAAGCAGAACCTTCGCGGAAGCGCTAACAGGAAGTTCGACCATACGCTGCCCGCGCTGACGTATGCACCGGTGATGATCCATCCGCGCCGCTCGGCGTTACTCCCCAAGCTCATCAAGTTGCATCTGTGGTTCTGGTCGTTCGTGCTGACGCGGACATAAAATGAGAATTGACTGAATGGACCGGGTAGTACGAGCAGATCCGATCTGCCCGTACTACCCGGCGCCTTAATGGCTTGTCCGCCCACTGCTGTTGCTCACCATCAGGCTGGAGACGTTCACTGGTTCAAAGTCACCGAGCGTCAGGCTCTTCAGGCACGCCAGATCGGCGTCATTCCAGCGGGCATCGGGTGTGCCGATGAGGCCGCCGGTCTCGCCGTTATCGGCCAGTATGATGCCATAGTCGCGGAACCCCGTGATGATGATGGATGCCTGCGGGCTGGCAGCGGCGCAAGCTGGAGTTGCGACTGAAGCCTTCAACCTGTAGATCTCTCCGGCGGCTCCAGACATGCTACAACTTTCCGGGGGCGAAGACTGTGAGATTAACGATGGCGCTGGAATTGTTTCCCCTGCGCTGCTCTTACAGGATCCCACTCCCGCCGTACTTGTGGCCGGCCACACCCAGTATTTCAACATATGATTGACGGTAAACCGGACGGGATGGCGAACGGCGCCATTCGGCTCCGTGGGTGTCCCCGTTCCGATTACTTCGTCCGCATTGACCAGCAGCGGCGAGACCGGCAACCCTGCTGCATCCGACGTCCCCATGTCCTGTGGAGTCAGATTGTCTGACGACGCGTTCGGCCAAAGCGCGTTGGAGGAATCGGTCCACGGTCCCTCCTCGAAAATACCCTGCCACATCTCGTAGAGAGCCGGGCCACTTCCGTTGCCTGCCTCACGGTACACCAGCACATGCCTGTCTCCCGTCGAATTGCTTGTGCCCTCCACCGGCGCATAATCCGGAATCGGCCCTGAAGTAAAGTACGACTGGAATTTCGTGGTTGCCACCGATACTTCGGGCTGGTTCCACGGAACTTCAATCGCCGGGATCCCGTTCGGGAATGTGCCACCACTTCCGAAGAAAGGCCTGATGGTTGACGACAAATAGCCGCTGAACAGAGGCCCTGCCGGAGAAGTATCCACCGGCAGGCCTGTCGTCGACGCATCCACGCGGTGATGAAAAATTGAGTCCGTTGGGAACACGTTTTCCAGGAATGCGTTGCTTCCATTGATGGAGAAAGTGATGGTTTGCGTCGCCTGTGCGCCTGCCGAGTCCCTTACCACAAGCTCCGGGACATAGGTGCCCTGGCCGCCAATGAGCGCGCTGCTGATCGCTCCTGTCGACGCATCCAACGCCATTCCTTCAGGCAGCGGAGGAAAGCTGGCACTGCTGCTGACTGAAAAAGTGTAGGGCGGTGTCCCGCCGCTGGCTGCGATCGTACAGCCGGCGTAGCCTGTGTTCTGCGTACCAGTTGGGCAGCTTGAGGTTGTAATTGTCAAAGCGCCGCTCGCTGCTCCGACTGTCACTTTCGCCGTTGCCGTGCTCGACCCCGCCGCATTGGTCGCGGTCAACGTATAAGTCGTAGCCGAAGTCGGGTTCACGGTTGTCGAACCGCTTGCGGAGGTCGATGTGAACATCCCCGGCGTAATCGCCACGCGCATTGCGCCCGTAGTTGTCCAGCTCAGCTTGCTGCTGCTTCCGGAGCTAATGCTCGCCGGGCCCGCGGCGAAGGAGTTGATCACAGGCAAGGTCGCAGCCTGCACGGCGATCGTCACCGTCGTCTTCACGGAGCCGGCCGAATTGGTAGCGGTCAGCGTATAAGTCGTCGTCGACGTCGGGCTCACGGTCCTCGAACCGCTTGCGGACACCGATGTGAACGTCCCCGGCGTGATCGCCACAGCTGTCGCCCCCGTGGTTGCCCAGTTCAACATACTGCTTCCGCCCGCACTGATGCTCGCCGGGCTCGCGGTGAAGGCGTTGATCAGAGGTAGGTTCTCAGCCTGCACGGCAACTCTCACCGTCGTCTTCACGGAGCCGGCCGAATTAGTGGCGGTCAGCGTATACGTCGTAGTCGCCGTCGGGCTCATGGTTCTCGATCCGCTTGCGGACGCCGATGTGAACGTCCCCGGCGTGATCGCCACAGTCGTCGCTCCCGTGGTTGCCCAGCTCAACGTGCTCGTTCCGCCCACGCTAATGCTCGTCGAGCTCGCGGTGAAGGAGTTGATCAAAGGCAACGCAGCCTGCACGGCGACCGTCACCGCCGCCTTCACCGAGCCGGCTGCATTGGTCGCGGTAAGCGTATACGTCGTAGTCGCCGTCGGGCTCACGGCCCTCGAACCGCTTGCGGACGCCGACGTGAAGGTCCCGGGCGTGATCGTCATCGCCGTCGCACCCGTGGTTGTCCAGCTCAACGTGCTCGTTCCGCCCACGCTAATGCTCGCCGAGCTCGCAGTGAAGGACTTGATCAGAGGTAAGTTCGCAGCCTGCACGGCGACTGTCACCGTCGTCTTCACAGAGCCGGCTGCATTGGTCGCGGTCAGCGTATAAGTCGTAGTCGCCGTCGGACTCACGGCCCTCGAGCCGCTTGCAGACGCCGATGTAAAGGTCCCCGGCGTGATGGCCACAGCCGTGGCTCCCGTGGTTGCCCAGTTCAACGTGCTCGTTCCGCCCATACTAATGCTCGCCGAGCTCGCGGTGAAGGACTTGATCAGAGGTAAGTTCGCAGCCTGCACGGCGACCGTCACCGTCGCATTCACAGAACCGGCCGCATTGCTGGCGGTCAGCATATAAGTCGTTGTCGCGGCCGGGCTCACGGTTGTCGAACCGCTTGCGGACGCCGATGTGAAAATCCCGGGCGTGATCGTCACAGAGGTTGCCCCCGTGGTCGCCCAGTTCAACGTGCTGCTTCCGCCCACACCAAGGCCCGTTGGGCTCGCGGTGAAGGAATTTACCACGGGCAAGCTCGCAGCCTGCAGCACGGTCACCGTCACATTCGCCGTGCCCACCTCGCCGCCAGCCGCATTGATGGCGGTCAGCGTATAAGTCGTAGTCGTAGTCGGGCTAACAGTTGTCGAACCGCTTGTAGATGTCGATGTAAACGCCCCCGGAGAAATCGCCACACGGGCTGCGCCTGTGGCCGTCCAGCTCAACTTGCTGCTTCCGCCCGGACTAATGCTCGTCGGGCTCGCTGTAAACGAACCGATGGTGTTCGCGCGTGTCGCAGCAACCGTAACGGTCGTCGTTGCGGTCTTGGTGCCGACGCTGTTGGTGGCCGTCAGCGTGTAGGTTGTGGTCTCTGTGGGGGCTAAAACAATGGACCCGTCTGCGGAGAGCGGTTCGGAGTCTCCTGGCGTGACGGTGACGCTGTCGGCTTTTGAAGTCGTCCAACTTAGTGTGGCGCTTGCTCCAGCTGAGACAGGGGTTGGACTCGCGCTAAAGGATGTGATGACTGGTGAGGCGTCTTCTCCGATTTTCGCGAACTGCGTCGTAGTGCAACCTGTCATTGCCATGCAAGCAATCAGGATCACCAGTGCGGAAGCCACCTGTTTTGGGCAATTGCCTACAATGAAACTTGATCTTCCGTTAAAAATTGAGAAAAAGCGGTTCATGCGCACCCTCTTTTTGGCACGCTATTCACCGCGTGCCTTGGTGGAAACCAAGGTGTGCATGACCAGGGAGGTCAATTTATTTAATCACTGCAACTGCTCAGAGGGCACACGCGGTATGCAGGCCAGATTGTAAAGACAGAACTCTCTTGCTGCGTCCGTCTCTTCAACTTCCCGCGTACTAGGTCCCACGAAGTATCCTGTTATGCCTGATCGGCATTTGTTATCACTATGGACAGAATATCTTAATTTGGACATACAACAAAAGTGCCAGGGAAACGCGACTCGGGGCAGTGCCATCAATGAGGCTCTTGATTGGAATGCTCGCAACATACAGATTTGAAATGCCAAACCGTGCGGGTCAGCAGAGAACCCTGCATCCCGAGCAAATCCAGAGCACAGTAAAAACTTAATTGTGTTTATCGAATTTTAAAAATAGGAAGACATCAGCAACCAGATACAATATCATGAAAGCTCAGCAGAGCAGTTTACGCCGGTGCTGCCCGGAATAGAATTATAACCGATGGCATCTGAAGTCTCGAAGAAGTGGCTGATCCCCATTCGTATTCCGCGTTCGAGGAATTCACGGGGGCAAGTCAGCCCGAGGTTCTAATGACCAAAACTTTCCCAATATCCTGCCAAATTCGATTCAAGGCTAGTATTGCTAAGACCGATCTTGCTAAAACTGAGGCATAGGGATCATTGCCCCCCGGCGTGGTCGCCGTCATCTGGAACTGAGAGGGCATATCCAGAAAGCCTGTCCCACTTCGTGCTGTCTTTAGGGATTATTTCCAGCACACTGTGATGCTCTCGGACCCAAACGCTGGCTTCCGAGTCAAGATTCGCCGCTTTCTCTGGTCCCAGCTTTGCAGAGAGAACCATGATGTCATTGTGAACAACGCTCTCGCCCACGCTACCTCCCTGAAGTGCCGCAATTCTGAAATGGAGATATGCACTCTTGCTAGCAAATGGAACCAACTTGCCGTCGCGTGCTAACACTCCCTGAATGACTGAACTCGATCGGGATTGTTGACCTGCAGTAGCATCAGTGAATACATTGCGGGAACAAAGTCTGCATCGGCCGACCTGCGCAACAGATCTACTGCCTGAGGGATGTCGTGTGGGTGACCATCATTGACCGAAGGGAGAGTTCCAAGTGCGAATTCAGAATGGGGATCATGAAGCCTTACCCCGATCCTGTACCACCGTTCAGCCTGGGCCCGGTCCTGCTTGATTCCGAAGCCGGAGTAACTCATTTACCCGAGATCGCAAGCAGCCGACCCGCTCCCCTTTTTAGCTGCTTCTTAAAGCAGCAGCGCGGCTACATTTGGATTTTTCGAGACGCTGGATCCCTACAGATAAGCAACACCAAGATTTTCTTTGCCAATTACGGATCGGTTGGCGGAAGTAAATTGATACCGGTGGACCGCACGTTCCCGGTCCCGCGTCGCTCCTAAACCCGTCTGCTAGAAGTCGCCAATCTGATTCTGAGCTGCAGGATCCCCTTTTTCGGCCGCCTTGTGAGACCAATACGCGACCAGCCTTAAATCCTGTGCGACGCCATGGCCCATGACGTAAGCCGAGCCTAACTCTATCTGCTTATGAACGACACCCTTCTCAGCGGCAGTTTGGATAGTTAGCAGGTCTTCGTCCGTCTCGGAAGCCTTGGAATATGCCATGAGAAGTGTATGCATGTGACCAAAACGGCGATGCAATATACGCGTCATCACTCCCCGCTTTTCATTTCGAGCCTGTGCACTGATTCCCTATTAAGGTCTCAGCTTTGTTAAGCGCAGCCGACTTGCCCTAGACTCCCCTCTACGCCGCAGGTTACCAGAGGCTTTCAGCCCTTCAGTTCTTCTTCATCACTTCGAAATGCCCGTCCGGCACTCGTCAGCGCCGGGATGGGCGTCGTTTTTTTTTGGCGGTCTTGGATCCATATCTGGATCACTCCGGGGGCGCGTTTCCTGGAGCATTTGGTGGACCTGGGATGCCCGTCTTACGACAACTTTGATCCTCTGGTTGACTTACGTTAGCTATCTCATGCTCCGACGCTTCTCAAGTGGATCATCAGTCACATGCTGCACGTTATCGGTAGCAGATGCCCAAGTGCTGACAGTGCGGCTGAGCATGGCCGCTATGGCCAGCCAGGGCTCGCCGCACGAAGGTTGCTGTTGCTTGGTGTACTAATCGCCCGAGGATTCACTGACGCCGAATCTACCTCAAAAGTCGGCTAGATTGAGGAATGCACACTGGGCGGGGATCTCAATCTAAGCGTCCGGTTTTCCTCTCTGGCATGCTCACAGGTCATCATCTGACGATGTGTTCATAGTTGAGCCAGAACAGACTGCACGTCGGTTCCGTAGATTTCTGTTCCTGGCCGGGAAGCGTCAGATTGTAAATCTGCCCCTGGAGCAGGGCACGAGCGTGCGCTGGTGGCCCGTGTTCATGGACTGAACACGAACCCTCCGCCGGTCAAGGTCGAAACTTCGAATGCTTACTGCCGATGTTGAAAATGCAGACCTCCAGACTGGAAATTGCACGGTGAGCGTCGACCAGACGGACACTAAAAAAATTCGCCACTAGGGTTGCAAAAGTTGCGAATGGGTATATGATCCTCCCACGCCGATTTTCCCCTGGTGCACAAACCCCAATTTTCGTTCGGCGTTCTCATTTGCCTTTGCTGCAATATCCGACCCATTACTGAGAGCGCAGACCCAGCTATCTGCGCAAAGGGGGGAGCTGTGATGCAAAAATTAGGTGCGTCTCTGCTTACGTTCTTCGTGATTGCGTCGATCGCGAATAGAGTTTCCTGCGCGGAGTCACAGCCAACGTTGACTCATCACGTGCGTGAAGCGACTGTCAATGGGCAGGCGCGATTCTTAAACCGACTCTCCTCAGACAAACCCATGCGACTGGTGCTTGTTCTGCCTCTCCGCAATCAAGCAGCCTTAGACCAATTCCTGGAGGACCTCTACAATCCTGCCAGCCCGTCTTACCGCAAATATCTCACGGTGGAACAGTTTACCGCGAGATTTGGCCCAACCCAGCAGGACTATGACGCTGCTCGTCGTTGGGCGGAAAACAATGGGTTCACGATTGCTGGCACATCACTTAATCGCCTGAATCTGGATGTGACGGGGCAAGTGGCTACCGTCGAGAACGCCTTGCATGTGAACATGGGTCTTTACCAGCATCCCACTGAAAATCGCACTTACTATGCTCCGGACCGCGAGCCCACCGTCGATCTACCTTTTCGACTATGGCACATCGCGGGTCTCGACAACTATTCGATCCCCCATACGGCCTTGGCACTTCGATCTTTGGCGGTGAAGTCGGAGGCCACGACGGGCTCCTGTCCAGAGCAGTCCTTCTGTGGCAGTGACATGAGAGCAGCATATTACGATGGAGCAGCTCTCAACGGCAGCGGCCAGTCCCTCGGGCTGCTGGAGTTTGCCGGCACGGATTTGGCTGACCTGGATACCTACTATGCGAACATCGATCAGACCAACAGTGTGCCAATAACCTTGCTGTCTACAGATGGGACCAGCACAAGTTGTACCTACCCGGAGTGTGATGACACTGAACAGACTATTGACATGACTCAGTCGCTCGGGATGGCGCCGGGGCTAGCGAGCCTCGTGATGTACGTCGGATCGAGCGACTCGGCCATTTTTAATGCCATGGCCACGGCGAGTCCGCTGAATGCGCAATTGAGTTCTTCGTGGACCTGGTACCCGGCTGATCCGAGCACCGACGATCCGTACTTTCGAGAGTTCGCGGCTCAGGGGCAGAATCTGTTTCAGGCGGCCGGCGACGGCGGCGCGTGGAGTTCCGACTCGGAAATTTACCCCGCCGATAACGTGTATTTAACGTCGGTCGGTGGGACGGACTTGGAGACCAGCGGTCCTGGAGGCACATGGAGTTCGGAAACCGCCTGGGAGGACGGCGGCGGCGGAATTTCTCCTGACAAATTCGCGACTCCATTCTGGCAGACGACCACAGACAGTAACTGCTCCGAATGCTCCAATAACTATAGAAACGGCCCGGACGTTTCGGCCAATGCAAATTTCACTTTTTATGTTTGCGCAGATCAGTCCGCCTGTACGGCAAACTTGTACGGTGGCACCAGCTTCGCCGCGCCTATGTGGGCAGGCTACCTGGCATTGGCCAATCAACAGGCCGTGGCCAACGGTCAGCCAACGCTAGGCTTTATTAATCCGGCCCTTTATGACATCGGTTTGGGCTCGAACTATGACACCGATTTCAATGACATCACTAGCGGCAGCAATGGCTATTCGGCAACCACCGGTTACGATCTGGCAACTGGATGGGGTAGCCCGAAGGGAAGCGGCCTGATCAACGGGCTACTCAGCACAATTGGCATTCCTGGTTTCGGACTTACAGCCTCATCCACTATCGTCTCATCGGTACAGAACAGCACGGGAACCTCGACGATTTCGAGCACGGTGATAAATGGCTTTGCATCTCACATTTCCTTGTCTGCAACGGGCCAGCCTGCGGGTGTGACTGTAACCTTCAGCCCAACCTCGATTACCGGGGCTGGTAGTTCAACCATGACCATCGCTGTAGCGTCGTCAGCGGCTGTCGGCACGTATCATCTTCGGGTCACTGGAACCTCGGGCAGCATCACGGAAGTTGTTACTATCACCCTGGCAGTGACCAAAGCGCCTCCTCAATACACCATCACCGCATCGCCCACATCGATTAGCGTTGCTCGTGGTAGCTCCGGCACTTCCACAATCACGACAGCCATATCCGGTGGCTTTGACTCGGCCATTTCGTTGTCGGCAACTGGCTACCCAATTGGGGTGACCTTAACCTTCAGCCCTAAAACCATCGCGGCTCCGGGTGCGGGGAAGTCGACCATAAAAGTGACCGTGGACAAAAAGGTCGCGCTTGGAAGCCACACCATCACGATCAACGCTACAGGCGCGGGACTGCCGAAAGTGATTCAGGTCACGCTCGATGTCCTCAACTGAGAAACAGCGAATCCGGACTGAAACCCATTTGGAATGTCTGACCGCAGGAGCACTCACACGACCCTTATTGGGGAAATTCGAAAAGGAGACAAAATGGTAAACAATGGAGTTTTTCCGATGGCGCTGGCGGCTGCCATGATTGCTTTGTCCCAGCCGGCGACAGCACAAAACTACAAAAGTACCCCCAAACCCACAATCCAGGATTATGGACCATTTCCTGCCGCTGCCAAGTCTTCCGATGTCACGTCTGCCAAGCCCGCCAAGGTCTCTTCTTCCGCTAGCAGCAAATGCGGCAATCCCGCCGTCTCCTGCCTGTTCTATGGCGGTGATTTTCTCAATAGTTCCGCCTATCCGCCGTTCCTCGCCAATGGCTTGGCTAACGAAGATACCGAGCTCGTACCCGGATCTCCATATGGAGCGGCAGTCTGGATTCCCTTCACCGTGCCTGCAGGCGAAACATGGGACGTGACCGGACTGTTCACCAATAATCTTTCGACGTATGGTGTCCTGGACCAGGGAACCGAACCGACCGCTGTCGCCTTCTGGTCGATCAACGAAGATGTGTTCGCGGGCAACGCTGGAACCGTTGTCGATTCGGGAACTTCCCCGGCCACCAGCACCCCAACAGGTCGCGCCGCCT
>DATDLS010000372.1:0-6647 GCA_036519195.1 Occallatibacter sp.
AGGGACCCCTCCCGCAAGATGATCGTGCCTAAGATTCCCGAAGGCAGTGGTTGCAGGTGGTCCATATCCTGGGGTGAGAACAGCGTCCCGTATTTGTCATAGAAGAGCCGGTAGGTCGGCTGTGACTTGCCGGAAAGCTCATTGATCGCAGTATTCGAAACAAGAATTTTCAGGTGGTTCTCTCCAGCCTTCAGGTAGCTGGAGATATCCACTTGGTAAGGCGGATACCAAACATCGCCGGCAAGGTGTCGATTTACGAACACCTGCGCGGTGTCGCGTATGGGTGCATCAAGGTAAGCGCGCATGTTGAACCGCGGCAAAGGGTCCGGCTCTGCGACCGGCGTCCCTTTACCAAAATCAAGCAAGGCAAACGATCCTCGCCGCACCGCAGCGGCGGGCAGATTGATCGTCTTCTCGTACGCCGCAGTGCCCGAGAAATAGGATAGGTTCTCGTCACCTGTCCACGACCGCAGATCGCGCATGGACAGGCTGTCTCCGGTGGGGAAAGAGACCTTCCAATCATGAGAGAGGTCCACGGTGTTGGAAACAGTCTGTACGGGCCCAATCCCGGCAGTCGGCGCATCGTTAGAGAAAACAAAAATGCGCGATTCATACGGCTGAAGGTTGACCGTGAGATTCTGTGCTGCAGTCACCGCATGCACCTCGCCGGAAAACGGGTCCCACTGTTCTTCATACTTCGCTGTCACGCGGAAGTGCGCCTGTAACTGTTGCACCTTGTTGCTGGTGTTGGCGAGGAAGTACAGATCGCCCGCGTCCAGCTTGCGATGGATGAATCCGACAGCAGGTGTTCGGGGCCATAGAACGACATCTGGTTCCAGACTGCTGGCAATCGAATGTCCCAAGCCGTCTGGCGATGCCAACAACCGCGCCGACCTGACTCTTCCTTCGAATAGAGTCTTCGAGATCTCCTGGACCTCCTGCGACTCTTCTTTTTGGCGGAGGAATCCGGGTGCAGTGGCAGGCATCCGACCCGTCGCGACAACGATTCCTCCGTGCTGCGCAAACGCAAGGATCTTGCGATAGGTCTCCGCCGGCAGCCGATCAATGTTCGGCAGCACCAGCACCTTATAAGGAATGCCGACCGTGTCAATTGCATCGGCGTCGATGAAATCTAAATTGAAGCCCGCATCGAGGATCTGCGGCATCACTCGCTTGTCCAGAAACTCGTTCATCGATTCGTCGATCGTTACATTCGAGTGGCTCTCATCGAAGCCCAACGCGCTCGTCGTCGGCTTGTTCTGGTCGACGCGTGCCTTGAACGAAGCCCAGATATCGTCATTGGGCAGCAGGACAGCGACGTCGTTTGTGGGCCTACCTAAGCGGAGCGCATAACTCACGTGCTGCAGATAGCCGGTCAAGTCAGGCATGACGCCGTGCCAGGGATTATGATCATTGAGAGCTGTCGCTGCGTACATGCGCCATCCCGGCTCACCAACCTCTGGGGGGGAATAAGGCCATCCATGCCCGATGAGCTGATTAATGCCCTGAAGGAAATGCAGGTCGGCTTCAGCCTTCATATCCAGCGGCGTCGCGCGAAAGGCCGGGGAGTGCAGCCACGTCCACGTCTCTGATGAGATGACGTTGTGGCCAAACAAATGGCCTGCCGAAGCCGCCCAGCGCGTATCGGAAAACTGTCGCCACATCTCGATGGTCGCCTTGCCCTCACCCTCCGGGAGGTCTTCATAGCGATTGCTGGAAAGCGTCACGGGAGGATAGCCGTAAGTCTGCGAGCGCAGCAGGGTATGGTGCTGCGTCGCCCATGTATGCATTGGGGCCAGAAAGTTCTCATTGGCAAGCTCGGTGAGGGTGCGTCCCCAATCGTGCCGGATCGCCGCAGTGGAGGGACCGATGTCCCCCACCAGCGCCGGCAGGTAGGGCGTGAGGTCGTAGCCTCGGCGCTGCTTGAACTGCGCCAACAGATCCGGTGTCCAATCCGATGCATAGTCCTCTAGGCTGTCACTGAAGACGGCATAGGGAGGATTGTCTCTGAAGGCTTGGAGCAGGCGGTCGCCAACTGCGCCGAGGTGCGTCTCCATTGCCTGCTTGTCATAGTGGTCGAGCACAAAGCCGGCCGCACCGACTGCCGGCCGCTTCACCATCATGCCCGTCCTGCTGGCTACAAAGAAGATCGCGGTGCGCGCTGAACCGGCGGGGCCGAGATTGAGTCGGCCATCTTTAATAGTCTCCGCTGCCTGTGCGGCAGAATACTCATTCACCGGGTCGTCCCCGGCGACGACGAAGGCCCGCAGAAATTGCTCACCGGGCTCAAGCGAAGGCACAGCGATAGATGATGCTCCTGCGACAACAGCAACTCGCTCGACACGCAACTCGCCCGCAGCCTGTGTGATGGGAATATGCGGGCCGCCGAAGGGCCAGCCGCTGCAAAGTGTCACATCGACCCGCAACCCGAGCTGGCGCGCCTGCGCGGCGGCGAAGTGAAGATCATCAATGTACTCATCCGAAAGATACGGTACATTGTGAAACCCCGTGGAAGCATTGTCCAGAGCCTGGGGATAGAGCGTGGCGATCTCGACGCCGCCAATCCCCATGGACTTCATCTGCTGCAACTCGAGGAGCAGTTCGGGCTTGGTGACCGCCGGCCCAAACCACCACCACCGCACCATGATCCTGGTATCGTTTGGCGGATGCGCAAACGCAGTTCGCTCGCTCGCCAGATTCGTCTGAGCAAGCAGTGGATTACCAGCAAGCATTCCTGCCAAACACAGAAGCGCGGCATGCGCCGCAGTTCTGCCAACCGCCGAAAGCGGCTTTGTCGCGAAGCAAGCTCTGTTCATCGTCGTGCTCTCCTTAGGAATAACGACAGTGACCAGGAGAAATCAATCTCCACAAACAGGCCGGATACATTGACGCAGACTTACTTCATCGAAATACTTTTCCCTTGCAGTCGGACGGCGGGCCATACATCCCGACAACTTCGAGGCGAACTTGCCGACAATGCGCCTTTGCAGGCACCGGCCAGTTTTTCAGTAACTGAGACTCCGACGTTCCTCCAAACGCTATTCCGTCGGGAAGGGAACGAATCGATCGACGCAGGAGTAGGGTGTTCCTTTGGTTGGCGAACCGGAGAGGGTGGCGTCCGTGCCAGCGGGAAGCTGGATATTGCTTCCACCAGGGCCGAAGACGACGTCTGCATTGTCGAAGGTGTAGGTGTATGCCGTGTCCGGGTGAGCACTGTCCGTAAGGAAGACTCCGTCGACGTTAACCTGCGCGCGATGATCATGATCGTAGCCATCGAAGAGAATCTTGCCGCCTCCAGAGATGCTCACGTTACGCAGCGTGATGTCGCGGAAGGTGGGGGGTGAATTTCCCTTAACTGGACCATTTGCTGCATAGGCAGCGGTGATATCCAGCGGGCGGCCTGAGTTTCGAATGCAGATGTCGTCGTAGACGATATCGTGCACCAGGCCGCCCTTCGTGCCCATGGATTTGATGCGGATGCCTGAGTCGGTGCCGTCTAAGGTGAGGTCCGTGACACGGACCTTACTAACTCCGCCGTTCGTCTCGGAACCAATAGACATTCCGTGCCCCCAGTAAAAATGGTTGTGGATTATGGTCATATTGGTGACGCCGCCGGCTCCCCCTTTAATGGCCACGTTGTCGTCACCTTCCCGAAAGAAGCAATGGGTGATCGTGATGTTTTTCGAGCCATTGCCGGGATCGATGCCGTCGGTATTTCGTGAGAGAGGATGTGGAGCATTCGCGATACGGTGCACGGTGTCTACCTTGACGGCCCACACCGTGAAACCATCGCCTGCGTTATAGGAAACGTGAAAGTTAGGCGAGTTTCTCAGCGTAATGCGGTAGAGGGTAAAGTTGTCGGCATGGTCGGCAACGATAAGGCGGCTGACCTTCTGCCCGCCATGGTCTTTGAGAGCCTGTTCGCCAAGGTCCCACGCAGACATGGTTAAGCCGAGAATATTCTCGCCGCCTCTTCCATCGATGACTCCGTCTCCCATGATGCCGGCACCCGACACATGGCTTACAGAGATCAACGGCTTACATCCTCGCCCGGGATCCTTGCTGACAATACCGCAGCTGCCCGGAGAGATCTCCAATACCTTAGGGTCGAGTGTCTCGAAGAGGGTGGTGCCCTTATCCACGACAAGGGTCACTCCTTCGCGAAGCTTAAGCGGACCACTGACAAATGCGTTGAACCCACCGTGAGTCTGGAGGGCGACAGCCTTTCCTTTTCCGCAACTGTCGATGGCTTTTTGAATCCGGTCTGTATCGAGCTTGCCTTCGTCGCCCGCTGACAGCGTGTTGTAGGTCCCGTCGCTGATCGAGGTGAGATGAGCATCAACCTTTGTGCAGAAAGCCGGAATCACTGGTTCAGTAACCGTGCGTGTATCCTGCGCCACTGCGGCTGCTGAGTAGCAGAATGCCAGTAACAGCAGGGTCGACGAGTATCGTTGCATGCGTGCTCCTAAGTGCATTGTGGTGCCAAGTGGAGTTGAAGGGCGCGAGAACTGGTCCAGCCAACGTGGCTGGCAGCCACTGCTGAAGTAGGCCGTCCCTTCGCTTCCTTAATTGAATCCAAGCCGAATGTGCCAGCCAGGAAAAATTTCGTCTTGAACTGCCTGGCCTGCGCGGCCATTATCTGGTGAGAATGCGGATCGCGAGCTGCTGGTGTGGCTTCCGGGCCACTTGACTTGTTTTCGGCGTAGAAGACCGTGTCGAGATTGTGACCCTCGCCCGAATGCCATTCGCGCCAGCCCGCTGGTTCGATGTGGGCTCTCATCTGGGTGTTGAGGTAGGCCACGGACGCGTATGGCCGCCAGGGGGGAACAAGATAGACATGGGCCTCACCGGGTGAGGCGGTCAGCCGGCAATGGACGAGAAAAGAGAAGGGAAGGGGGAACACGTTCATCTCCTATATTTCGGCGTTCAAGTTTCAGCAAGCGATCCATGACAATCTTCGGCACTAGCTCCCAGCCTTTGCAGGATCGTGTCTTGGCTCGAAGGTGCCGCACGGACGTTTCCCTCAGCAGATTGTCCCGGAGTTGAGAGAGGGCACGCTCTCGCAGTTACGACAAAGGTTAGACCACTTGCGAAATCCTGAAAATATTCAGCCACTCGATGGATCTCTGTCAAGTGAGGCATTTACGCCCCGCAGGACGCCGAATTCCGCAAAGCCGGATTTGACATAATTCTCTGGAATCTGAAAAAGTGGTACAACCACTCGCGCGGCGAGTACGCGGCGCTTCCCGGCGCACTCGATTCGCGGCAGTGGGCTCGCGGGCGCCGTTACCACACGATTCGAATTCTCGACTCCGGACTCCATCGTTGGTCTTATCTGGTTCGCACTGCGAACCAATGTGCGTCGGTAATGAAGTGCGATTTCCTCGATGGAGAAGTAGGCAAATGCTCAGATCCGTATGCGGCGTGATTACGATTTCCGTGTGCCTTGCTTCGCTGCAGGGTCGTGCACAGAGTTCGGTCGCGAGTCCGGTGGGAATGGACTTCTCGTATGCGGGATATCAGGCCGGTGCGGCGGCACCTCCGACGATTGCGGCGGTCATCTCCGTTCGGCCGAGCGGCAGAGACGACACGGACCTGCTACAGTCGGCGATCGATCATGTGGCGGCAATGCCGCCGGATTCGCGCGGATATCGCGGAGCCATTGTGCTGCGGCCGGGGCGCTTTCATGTCGCGGGTCAACTTCATCTGAACGCGAGCGGGGTGGCGCTGCGAGGCAGCGGAGCAGGCAGCACGACGATCGTTGCGGAGGGTGATGGGCGAAGAACTCTGATCGAGGTTGGGGGAACTGCCGATCCGGAACTGGCTGCAGCAATCACTGTTTCGGGTGACGCGCCGTCTGGTGCGCGCCGGCTGAAGCTGGTGTCGACTGAGGGACTCGCAGTTGGGGGCCGCGTGGTGGTGCGTCGCCCGAGTACGCGGGAGTGGATCAGCGCGATCGGCATGAGCGGACTGCCGGGGACATTCGCGAGTCAGCGGCTCGATTGGCAGCCGGGCTCGCATGACTTGATCTGGGACCGTACGATTACGGCGGTCGATGCGTCGGCCAATGAGATTGAGCTGGACGCGCCGATTACTACGGCCCTGGAAGCGAAGTATGGAGGAGGGACCGTGGCGAAGCTTGTCGTTGCGGATCCTGAAAAATCCGGGCTGCGGAACATCGGAGTGGAAGGCCTGACACTGGAAAGCGCTTACGACACCAGATTTCCCAGGGACGAGGAGCATGCGTGGATGGCGATCGCGCTCGACCATGTCGAGGATGCCTGGGTGCGCGATGTCACCGCCCGTCACTTCGTCAGCGCGGCGGTGCGCGCAGGGCGGCGGGCCCGCCGGATCACGATCGAGGATTGCAGGAGCGAGACGCCAGTCTCCGAAGAAGGCGGGTATCGCCGGCAGGCTTTCCTCGTGTATGGACAGCAGGTTCTCGTGCTGCGCTGCCACAGCGAGGCTGGCATGAACGACTTCGCGACGGGGCTGCTGGCCGCGGGCCCCAATGTCTTCTTCGACTGCGAGGCTCGAGGCTCGCTGGGGCCAAGTGGCGCATTTGAGGGATGGGCATCAGGTGTACTGTACGAGAAGGTGCGCGTGCCGGACTCGCGGCTGCAGTTACTGCTGGATCAGGAGCGAGC
>DATDLS010000373.1:0-7762 GCA_036519195.1 Occallatibacter sp.
CGTATTCCGAGTCATCTGCAACGGCGAAACCCTTCTTGACAACTTCGATATTTATAAGGAAGTAGGTGCACTTCATGTGCTCACCAAGACCTTCCATCACCTCAAGCCGACGGCGCAAGGGAAACTGAATCTCACGTTTGAGCCGATCGTGAACAACGCTACAGTTTCCGGCATTGAAGTCCTGGATGAATCGCAATAGATGCTTCACGTCCCAATGGCAATTGGGCAATAGCGCCTCAGCGCGCCCGGGGGAGACGCGAAGACAACAATGGGGGGGACACGCATCCGCTGACAGCGGATGAAGTTGCCTCCTCCGCCGACACAGGATGAACGCCTCGCTGCTCGTCTGCCGGCCAAATCATCACCGATGCCGACCTTACCCGCTTTCGACGAGATGGCGACAGGCAAAGAACGAGCCAAGACTGAGAGAGGACCCTCCCCTCTCGACAGGAGCACACGGTTCGATGTGCCTAATCACAATGGCAGCCTTTGACGCCTTTGCGCAGGCTTTCGGTGAAGACGGATTCAATCTTGCGCACTTAAGATTTCCAGGTAGAAGCAGGCGCTTTGGGACTCGTAAGCTGTAGCCAAATATTCTTCCTCCCCGTCTGGTTCACCACCTGTGCCGATAGGTCTCACGCGGGAGCCGCGCTACCCATCTGAGCGACGTCCACTGGGCGATCGGCGAATTATCCAGATTGCCGGCTCTTTCCACGCGGCTAGCCGAGATTCCATTGCGCCAAACACTTGCGCGGGTATTAACCCGCGCGACGACAGGCGCGATAAACTAAGCTAATGCACTCTTTTTCTCACGAGAAAGCCGGAAGAAACGACCCCTGTCCCTGTGGCAGCGGCAAAAAATACAAGCATTGTTGTCTTTCGAATTCAACCATTGCCCTTCCCGGCCCGGAGATGTCGGACACTCCATGGACCAGGCAGCGCGACGCCTCGCACAACCTCACTGCGCAATTGCAGAAGTTTCTAAAGCGCAGCTCGCGCGAGTTGGGCGACTTCACTTTCGATGCCTGGATCGACTTCAATCAGGATGAAGACCACGTTCAATTGAGTGAAATGCCAGAGGAACTTTCAATTTTCAGCCCATATCTCCTTTTCGAGTGGGCCCCAAAGAAAGCTCGCCGCCGGAGCACGGCGAAGCCGCAGGGCGGCTTGCTCGTCCAGTCTTATTTGAAGAATGCCGCAAACCGTCTCTCCGATCTGGAGCATCTGATTTTGCAGCAGGCGATCACACGGCCGGTCAGCTTCTATGAAATTGTCCGTGTCAATCCAGGGCGGGGCGCGCTGCTGCGCGACATTCTGATCGGCGAAGAGACCGAGATTGAGGAGCACGCGGGGAGCGAGATGATGCGGCCGGGAGATGTGCTTTATGCGCAGCTTTGGATTTTGCCTGAAGTCGCTACATTGGGCCGAACCGGGCCGATCCACTTCCCTCCCGACAGGAAGGTTGAAATCATCAAGCTTCGCGCGCAGTTGCAGCGCAAGATCAAAAAACAGAATCGGGGGCTTTCCGCAGACGACCTGACCAGATATACCGATGAGATTCGCGCCGTCTACCTCGATATTCGTGATGCTCTGAACAAGCCGCCGCAGTTGCAAAATACCGACGGGGATCCGTTTCTCTCTCACAAGATCCACTTCAATATTCAATCAGCGCAGCGGACTTTTGACGCTCTCGCTTCGCTGGCTTGGGGGCTGACCAAGGAAGAATTGCTCGAAGAAGCAGACCGCAAGCGCGACGGCTCGCTTCGGAGCATCGATTTCGCATGGATCAGGCAGGGAAACAAGATGCACAAGTCCTGGCCAAACACTGTTCTGGGACATCTGAAGGTCCGCGAAAAGACGCTCCTGGTTGAGGTGAACTCGGTCAACCGAGCCAAGCGGATTCGCAAGGAGATTGAGCGACGCCTGGGGTCCGAGGCGATACACGTCTGCACGGAAACGGAATCTCCGGACCGGTTACTGAAGCGGGCGAAGGAAATGAAGCCTTTCCGCGGCACCGAAAAAAAGATCGATGCGGACGATCCAATGCGCGATCCCGAAGATCGCCGCCAGATCGAAGCACAGTTAGAGAAGCAGATCGAAGGATGGGTTCACACCAAGGTTTCCGCTCTGGGCGGGCGCACACCCAAGCAGGCCGTCGCCGCCCCTGACGGCAGAGAGATGGTCGAAGCCCTCCTAGATGGCTGGGATCGCCAGAATGAAATCCCAGCCGACGTGGGCATTGTGCGTCCGAATATCGGTGCGCTTCGTCGTCTTCTGAACCTTTTCCGGAAGACAGAATCCCCCATGAAGTGAGGTACCCCAGAAGCATACCGTCTGCTCATTGAGGGGGAAGCCGATCTCAGACGCGAACATTTGGAACAGCGAGAAGCGATTGGTGCGCGGATATTGACAAACTGGCTCTGCTTCCAAAAGGTCCTTTAGTTCAACGATGTCCATGATTCTTAAGAGCCCAGCTTGAGATTGACGGCTTCCTGCAGTTCCTGAATTGTCGTCGTCAGGCTATCGAAGCTTTCGACTTCTCCGAAGAACATTTCCTGCATGCCCTCGTAATCCAATCGCAGGCAATTGACCGTTTCCGTGTCAGGCACAAATTTGATGGAACTGGGTTTCGCCGTATCGTAGTGTGCCCAGCCTGATGGGAAAGACACTTGCTCGTGTTTTACAACCTGCTCAAGCAGAGCGATATTCGCAACAGCTTTCGCCCCAATCCCGCTGCGGAATACCTGTGCCACGTCGCTATAGGGCCGAGATAGGCGATTGTGGAAGGGATTCTCCGTTGGGCGATGATTTTCTGCGTGAATGGGGGTTACTTTTTCCCAAAACGTGCGCTCCGCGTCGAGCGCTATTACTTTGATCTCCGGATGTCTCTGCCCCAAGATATATCTATTTTCCTCGATGCATGGACCGACACGGTGTGATCGTCAAAATTGAAATCGCCCCATTGCAGGCCCAGGATCTCGCTTACGCGAAGGCCTAGGCATTGTGCAACCAAAACCACCGTCCGGTAAGGTTCGCCCAAATGCTTGAACAGTTCAAAGAACTCGTCCACTTCGAGAACTCGTGGCCGCCTCAACCGTTTGCTCGTATTCGCGGTTCGTATCGTGCCGGTAGGAGGTGACGACAAAATTTGCAGTCGTCCTGTCCTCATTTGCGCCGCTCATTCGGACACGTGTGGCAGCGTGGCTCCCTGCCTCCACGAGAGCCTCGCGGACCGCTTTGTCATGAGCCATAACCAGGCGTTCGTCTCCCCCGACAAGGGCCTGGACCGAGACCGATTTTGGCGCGGAAAAAGTTAGATCGTTATGGTAACGGGCTTTGCTCTGCTCGCTTCCGTCTCTGTTTGTCCTGTCCGCGCCATGTCGTGTGCGAAGAAATTCGCCTGTCTTCGGGTGCGAGCCATCGTGGATTGCTTCAAACTGTTCGTGGGTTACGTTGCCGCGCAAGCCCGGCAGCTCCGCCCCACGACCGTGCCACTCGCCTTGCACCCTGCGGTGTTCATCGTAGTAGTCGCTGTGTTCCAGATGCCGCTGGGCGTACCCAGCGCCGCCCGTCATAGCCCGAATGCTCAGCACATCCCGACCCTGACGCTGTTCGAAATCTCCGTGCAAACTTCCAGCCCGCAAGAAACTTTTGAGCAACAAGCGGGCGCAATCAGGAACCGCGTCTACGGGGAGGAGGGTTTACTATCAAAATTGTCAAGGATTCTGCTCGACAAATATCCTAGAAGTGGGATAATCATGACATGGGCCCCGTACCGGGCGAAAAGCCGCTTTATTGGATTGGCTCTTCGCTGAAAGACATTACGCGATTCCCGTCCGACGTTCAGCGAAGCGTCGGATTTGCCCTGGGCGCCGCGCAATATGGCGGGAAGCACCCGGCAGCAAAGCCCTGGAAGGGTGAGGGGCCAGGAATTCTGGAGGTTGTCAAGGACTATGACGGCGATACATATCGGGCGATCTACACAGTTCGCTTCGCCCAGGCCGTCTATGTTTTTGCACGTCTTTCAGAAGAAATCGCCGCGCGGGATCGAAACCAGGCAATCCGATGTTGCATTGGTACGCGAACGTTTGAAAGTGGCGCAAAGGGATTACGAGGAGAGGCATGGCTAAGAGATCTACAGAGCGAGTGATACCGAGCAGCGGGAATGTCTTTGCTGATATGGGGTTGCACGATGCAGACGAGCTCGACACCAAAGCTCGACTCGGAGCTGCCATCAACCGGATCGTGGACAGACGTGGACTTACCCAGGCCGAAGTTGCGACAGCTCTTGAAATCAATCAGCCGAAGGTCTCTGCGCTCCTGCACTACAAACTGGAAGGTTTCTCCGTTGAGCGCCTGATGCGTTTTTTGGTCGCCCTCGGCCAGGATGTCGAGATCGTCGTGAAAGCGAAGCCCCGTTCCCGTTCCGCCCGTATCGCCGTCTGCGCGGCCTGATCCTGCAAGTATGAATTCAGCACGACGGTCCGCAATGCATTCTCGCTGCGCTCGTTTTGAAGATAGGCACCATCCCTAAGCCTGCCGGCTTAGCGCCTCGACGTAAAGAACATCAAACCGAACAGCGTTCGAACGAGTTCGGAAATGATTCGACAACGATTGAGTACTGTATGAGTGCATTGTCGGTTGGGTCGGGAGGTCTATTGGTGACCACGGGGCGACGTATCCGAAGTGCCAGCTCCGGGTCAAGCAATCCCAACCTTATCCCGTGGTAGCGATGTATCATTCCAGGTAATTTCTTTTCGCATGCCATGGCCCTCAAACGGTTGTCAAAACCCGGTCCGATTCGCGAAGGATTCGAGTTTCAGGATCTCTACGGGGTGCACCTCGCTCTTTCGTGGCTCGAACACCCGTCGCATTTCCAATGAATTCGTCTTGAAGCGCAGGAGTGTGGGGGGCTTGACGATAACTTTCCGTCGTTTCGCCAGCTAACTTCTCATTGCAATTTCGCCTATGGCTTGGCTGTTCTATCACCGAACTCAGACGACCTCGAAATGAGGCAGTTGAGAACTGCCGTCGAAGGTCAAGGTTGAAGAGCAGCCGGCCCAGGCCCCAAACGCGCAGATCAGAGCGTCTGCAAATGTCCCCTCGCCAGTCCTCAGAGCGATCATCGCCTCATAGACCTGCTGCTCGTTTTGTAATTGGAAACTGTCGCTCGACAGGATTCGCTCGATTGCAGTGACGATCTCCTGGCGTGTCGCCTTGTACCTGGAACGCAGCACCCAGGCGACTTCGGCGATGGCTACCAGACTGACGAACCCCGGCGCTTCCGGGGATAAGTCTCGATCAATAATCTCGTTGGCGCGGGGCGATTGAACCGGATCGTCTTGTGTCAGATAGCGGATCAGAATGCTGGTGTCCAAACCCTTCATCGCCTAAATTCCTCGGAAGCGCCCTCTTCGGCTGCCGCTCTCATATCTTCTGCGGAAACCGGTTTGTCGACCCTGCCGGCAAACATGCCTTTGAGGGAGGAGACGGGCAGTTTCGGGATCAGGACGACCGTGCCATCAGGGTGAAGGAAGATTTTGACTCGATCTCCTGGCCGAACCCTTCCGGTTTGGACGGGCTCATAATCCGAATTGGACGGGGCTACAATCCGGATTAGACGCTACAATAATCCGAGATGGCCGACCCAGATTTCAAGCTATTTCAGAGATTCTCAGCCAAACGTGTAGCCACTGCGCTTACGGACACTCCCGTGGTCATGTTGATTGGCCCCCGCCAATGTGGCAAGACTACGCTCGTCCGTCAGTTCATCGACAAGGGTCGTGAGTATGTGACCTTGGACGATGACACAGTGCTCGAAGCCGCTCGTAACGATCCAGCTGGTTTTGTACGTGGATTCGATCTGGTCACCATAGACGAGGTGCAAAGAGCTCCGGAACTTCTCTGGGGGCCATCAAGCGATCCGTTGATAGCGACCGACGGGCAGGCCGTTTCCTGCTGACAGGATCTGCCAACATTCTCACCCTGCCTCAAGTCTCCGAGAGTCTTGCGGGCCGCATGGAAATCGTAAACCTGATGCCGATCTCCAGAGCCGAGATACTAGGCAAAGAGCCCACTTTCCTGAAAACGGCATTCAACAGCAAATTGGTAAAGCCAGGACCAGACATCGTTGGCGATGAGCTTGTCCGTGCGGTACTGGTGGGCGGATACCCTGAGATGCTGCGGAGAGAAGACTTCCGGCGACGTCAAGCGTGGGCACGCGACTATGTGAAAGCGATCGTACAGAGAGATGTGCGGGATATCGCGGAAGTAGAGAAGCTCGATCAGTTGCCGCGGTTACTCCAGGCGCTTGCCCACCAGTCTGGACAACTCACAAACTTCACTCAGATCGGCGGAAAAATCGGGATGGACGACAAGACAACGAGAAAATATATCGGCATTCTTGAGCAGCTATTCGTTCCTATGTTGTGGTTAACGTAGGAAAGAATAGTTATGAAAATGCACCATCGCGTCGAGAAACGCGGTCAGTGCTTCGCTTTTACCCGCCTCCAACTGCTGGATAAGAAACTGCACGTTTTCGCGGATGAGTTGCTGTGCTGATGCAGGCTTCCGGTTTTCACTGCCGGGAGCCGTGTTGCTGGCGTTGCTGCTGGTTGAGCCATTGCTGGCGGTGGACGCGCTGTTGCTGTTGCTTTGATATTCCATTGTTTTTGCCTCTGTCTGCCCGGTGGGCGTTTTTTGTTTCTCACCAGCGCAGCGAGACAAAAAACGATCCACTGGCAGACAGAGCAGAACGAGGGCAGTGAGGGTGGGGAGGCCGGAGCGGTGGGCGTGGCAAGTGCCAAACACGCTCTATCGTTTGGCGCGCGGCCAGCGCTTATCCGAACGGACTCCACAAGGCCCGCTCTATGGGCCGGCCACCCTTGCGAACCGAAGTGGGGCCAAGTCGCGCGGTTACGCGCCACCTAGCTCTTGCTTTTCAGGGAGGGGCGTTGCGGGGAGGCTGGTGAAGGACGCGTACGCGACCTAAGACGGGGAAGTTGAGCTTAAGAAGATGAACTATAGATAGGAAGACCACGGTGGGGTCTGCGTGGGGGCGTGATGTTGCGCGAGGCGATCGGCACGCAGCAAGCCGGTGACATCCTGACAATCTCGGAGCGGCCCCGCTGGGATGGGTCGTAGAAGACGCCGGCACTATCGGCGGCTGGAGCGGGGGAAGGGCTTCTTCCCTCTAAATGTCACTCGCGACACTTGATCTTCAAGGCTATGTGCGACCAGATCAGGCTACGGGGGGATTCCTCGCTCATTCGATGATAAATATATACTTAGATGGCTATAAAATGACAAATTTTCATCTTCGATGAAGATTTTGTGCCCAAACCTGAGACAATCATCTCGATGAAGTTTTTCGCAAATTCTCGCGAAGAAATGAGGTTTTGCCATGCCCGATGACAGTTCCACACGTCAGCTCCCCATGACCGTTGGCCTGTATCGGTTGGCGGAGGACCTTCAGCTCCAAATTCCCTTACCTGCAACACGATCCGAGATCGTAGCCGGAGCCAGGAAGACCATCGCTGCAGACGGTAAAGTGCTAGAACAGTACCCCAAGAATTACACGCCAAAGGGCTTGGTCGGCAATCTCCGTTTTGCTTTACGCTATGTCCCCTTTCAGAAATAAACTCCCACGGAAAAATTTTTATGGTACCTCATTATGGTATCTCACCTCTGGGAGAGAAAGAGTAGTTCCACTCTCCGTGAAAAGCAGCCGGTGTCATTTTCAATTGTTTCATTTCTTTAACTG
>DATDLS010000374.1:0-26529 GCA_036519195.1 Occallatibacter sp.
GAGTGTGGTTCGTCCAGGATGCCGCTTTCGCCGCGTGCCTCCGCGCCCTGTGAGGCCGCGATCGAGCCGAGTTGAGAGGCGATGTCCTGCCGCCACAGGCCCAGTCGCGCATAGATATGTCCCGGCATGTGAAAGGCGTGCGGTCCCGACTGCGCGATCTCGCCATAGTGGTTGGCGGCGGCCAGCCCGGCCGCGGCCATGTTTGGATTGTCGCAGGCGTGAATGATGTAGTGCACCACGCCGGGATTGTCGGGATACTTCTGGAAGAGCGGCGTCAGAACTGCCATCGCTTTGTGCTCCTGGTCGAGGCTCGTCTCGTCGGGAGCCTTGGATGCGAGCAGGGAGAGTGCGTAGAAGGCGCCTGCGTCCACATCGCTGGGATAGTCAGCGTACAGTTTCCCCATCGCCTGAGAATAAGCTGCAATGCGGACGGGAAAGTCCTGGGGGCCAGGACGGAAGAAGCCGGCGAGTGCTTCGATATAGGCTTTTTCGCGCTCGGTGCCGGCGGTCAACGATTGGGCCTTTTGCATCTCCGCCCATCCCAGCTCGATAGCCTTCGCATCGGGGCGGTCCCATATCTGATGGAAGACACTCATCGCGACTCCCCAATGCGCCATCGCGCAACCTGGATCGCTTTTGATGATCCGATCGGATTGGGCCCGCGCTTCTTCATACCAGAAGTCGTGCAGCAAAGCCACTGCGCGGTTGAAGGATGCTTGCGATGCCATTGCGCAGGAGACCGGAAACGACACGGTGCCAAGCCGTTCATTCGAGACCGAAGCAGTGGAGCTGGCCGACGAGTGGCTCTTCGTCTGGCCTGCGATAGGAAGAGCCGCCAATACAATTGTTAGAGATGTCAGGATTTTCATCGCGACAATTATAGAGGAATATGGGGCAACAGGCGATCTGGGCCATGAATTCGGGTGTGCGACGTAAGAATGAATCACGGTTAGTGCGGACAAAGCCATCTGTTCGTCTTCCTGGGTGAAGGTGAAACCATGAGTAGAAATGTAGAAATGAGAGAAGTGGAAAACATCACGGCGGTGTGCGAGTGCATGAGGATTGTTGTTCAAACGCTCGTCGATGATTCGGCTGCTGCTGTGGTTCTGCCTGTTGCTGGCGCGGGCTCGACGACTGTACAGGTACGGGTGAGTGCTTCTGATGTGAGCAAGGTCATCGGGAAAACAGGTCGCACCGCGCGGTCGCTGCGTGTGATCCTGGGGGCAGCGCGTGTGAAATGCCGCCAGCGGTTCGAATTGGATATCATCGAAGCCGCGTCATAGGCGCGTTGACAGCATAGACATCGGCAGCTACGCTGCAGCTCACCGGGCACTTGGGGTCTAAAGCCGCGTCCGGGGCTTATCAAGCAATCATCGCTCTAATGCCTGTCCATAACACGTTTCCAGACCTGTTCGTGAGGTCGGGTGTCATTCTCGAACGGAAAAGCGCGGTGGCTCGATCCTACGCCGTAGACCTCGATGCGGAGGCTGTAGAGCAGCTTCCTGACGCATCTGGTCTCGTCAAGGTGTGTGACGATGCTATGAGGTTCCTAGACGAATTCGACTATGCTGCGGCCGGTCAGGTGCTCGTCTACGCTGATCCTCCGTATCTTCACTCGACGCGAACCTCGCGTAAGAGATACCGGCATGAGCTGACGGACGGGGAGCATGTAGAGCTGTTGGATCGGCTGCGCCGAATCCCTGCGCCGGTCATCCTCTCGGGCTATCCATCGGAGTTGTACGATTCCCCGCTGGCTGGAAGATGTGCGGGTTTCAAGTGATGCCGCGCGGCGGTCTCACACGGAAAAGCTCGGGTTCAACTTCACACCGTCTCATGTGCATTGGGTGACGTTCGCAGGCGAGGATTTCACCGATAGGCAGCCCATCAAGCGCAAAGCGGCGCGATGGGCTGCGAACTATCGGGCGCTTGCACCTGGCGAACGGCTGGCAGTCCTCGCTGCGATCTTAGAAGTCCACCAGAGCCGGGGATGACTAGGCTCGAGAACCTGTCCTTTACTGACAAACATAGCTGGAGATGTCTATGCTCGAGGATGTACGGGGTCGGCTTTCTGACGTAACACTGATGACACTTTTCAGTGAAGATGACCTGGAGCGGTTCTCAGCAGAATCGGTACTCCCGATAGAAAGAGTGCGAAGAGATAGGAACTGCGTCTCGACAGAAGAGAATTACCGCAACAAAGAGGGGTTGTGATGAATCGGAGAGAAATTCTCGCTACGGGTGCCGCTCTGGCAGGCACCGCCTGGCTTACTCGTTTGGCTGAGCCGTTGCTCGCGGCAACAGCGAATATGTCTGTTGCAATGAGTCCCGACTCCACACATGGCGGTGTTGGCGCGGACATGCCGTGGACGACCTACCAGGCCCAGGACATGAAGACCACCGGCACAGTGTTGGGGCCGAAGTACGAACCGTTCCTGGTGGAAACTGAGTCCTCTGGTCAGAAATGTGTGAAGCTCGACGCAGCGGGGGAATATGTGGAGTTCAGGGTAAAATCCCCCGCGAATGCAATGGTGGTTCGCTATTGCCTGCCCGACTCTCCGGATGGAGGAGGGATAAATTCAAGCCTCAGCCTCTACCGAAATGGTAAACTGTTGAAACAAATTCCTATAACGTCGAAGTACACTTGGCTCTATGGGACTTATCCCTTCACGAATGATCCGAAAGCAGGCAAGCCTCGGAACTTTTACAACGATGCTCGATTGAAAGACCTGGCGTTCGCCAAGGGCGATGTGATCCGGCTGCAAAAGACTGCCGATGACGCTCAGTACTGCATCGTTGACTTGGTCGATCTTGAGCAGATTGCGCCGGCACTGCCCGTGCCTGCGAACTCGCTTTCTATAACTGACTTTGGGGCGGACGGTAAAGGCCAGGCGGATGATACCGAGGCATTGACAAAGTGCATAGCCGAGGCTGTGAAGCAGCGAAAGATTGTGTGGGTACCGGCTGGGGATTACAAACTGACAGGCGATATCGATATGCCCTCCGACGTTACGATACAGGGAGCGGGCATGTGGTGCACGACCTTTGTTGGCGATGACGAACTATATAGCCAACCCGACAGGCGACTCAGATTCATAGTAAGTGGCAGTAACATCCATATCGCGGATTTTGCGATGGTCGGGAAATTGAACTACCGAAGCGACAGAGAGCCGAATGATGGGATTATTGGCGCACGCGGCGAGAATTCCACGATCACCCGGATCTGGGTGGAGCACACCAAGGTAGGCATGTGGTTCTATGGTTGCAAAAACGTTGTCGTGGATAGTTGCCGTCTTCGCAATACGCTGGCCGATGGAATCAACTTTTGTACGGATACGAGAAACTCGGTCGTCCAGAACTCGACAACCCGCAACACGGGCGACGATTGCTTCGCCATGTGGCCGACAGCATCCGATCAACCGTGGGTGCAACAGGCGCCGTCGCCAGGCTTGAACGTTTTTCGCCGCTGCACAGGCCAACAGCCGTTCCTTGCCAATGGTGGAGCGATCTATGGCGGCGCGAATAACAGGATAGAGAACTGCCTTTTCACCGACATTTCCGCCGGGTGCGGCATCCTGATTAGCACCACTTTCCCAACTTCGAACGAGAGCCGCAAGCTGGACAACAATTTCAGCGGAACAACGGTCATACAAAATTGCGAACTTATTCGCTGCGGCGGGTTCGATCACGAGTGGGGCTGGCGAGCAGCCGTTCAAATTTGCATGGATCGCCGCAGCGTTTCCGGGGTAAACTTCAGCCGCATGAATATCCAGAACAGCATTTCAGACGGGTTCAGTATCCTGGGTCCGGGTATCAAAAAGGGAGAAGGCACGCTGTCCAATGCACGCCTCGAAAATGTGAACATCCCCGACTACGGTATCGGAACAAACGGGCGGCACGGATTATGGGTACGCGAAGACGCTGGCGGCAGTCTCACCATCGTCAATTCAAAGATCTCCGATCTCCAAAATAGTTCAAGCACATTCACGATCGTCAAGGGATAGGATTAGAGCTTGGCGGTCTGAATCGAATCCAGACCTGCCAAACCGGCCAAAGTGCCGCGACTCTTGAGCCAAACCACCAACTCCGCCGCACTCAGGTCAGCGCTACCTACCAGAAGTAGGCGGCTTCCACTTTGGGAGGTGAAGAGCGGCCGTTAATGATCTCGGTACTCAGCACAAACTCCATGTTCTTCCTATCCCAGTCGGCCGGGGCTCGCGACTGGATCAGTTCCATACTGCTGGAGGTGGTAAGGAATTCCCCAGCGGCAACTGTGCCGCCCCGAGCAATGCCGGCGGATATGACGACCGACTTGCCGGTGTTTGCATCCGTATAGTGCGCAACGATGGCGTAATCGCGAAAGGTATTCGTCTTCAACTGCAGTTCTCGGTTGATCTCCCAGCGCGTCTGCTTAGAAGACTGCGTATCCTCGATCCAGAAATGTCTCATGCCGGCATCGTTGCCGAATCGGTAGCGGAGGTCGTGAGTCACCCGAAGCGTCCATGAGTTATCGAATGCTCCAATAAAAATGGCGGGCCCCTGCTGCAGATCCGTCAGTGAGGCGGCGTCATCTGCGACCAGGCGATAGCGCTGATGGTGCAGTTCGATCAGACCGGTGAGGCTGGCCAGCGGCTGCAGATCGTCGGCCGCTACCGTGGAGACTTTATCCTCATTGAGCTCTATCTGTTGCTCCGGATTCGCCGCGTCGCGGAGCAGAATCCCTCTGGAGTAAGCCACGGGAAAGCAGAGCGCAACTGGCTCGCCGGATCGGAGCACGGGCGCCCAGAAGCGGTCGAGCACCGATTGCCGCGGCCACGCGAACTGCCATTCCGCAGTTGCAAGAACCACGAAGACAACCACCCCCGCTACGACCGGCAACCGCTTTCTCGAGAACACTCGATCGGGAACGGCCGCAATGCTTTCCGGGGCTGCCTGCGGTTCCGGCGCGGGCACGCTGGGTTGAACTGCCTCAGCGAGGGAAAGAGCTTCCGAGCTGTTTCGCGGCCAATGAAACCGGGGCACATAAGATCCAGGAGGCAGGGATATTTGGAGTTCATGCTCGTGGCCAGACTCCTGGTAGTACAACGCAATGCGTTTGCGGATCTCCCCTGCAGTGACACGGACAATAGGGTCGGAAGCAGTATCGTAGTGAGGGTCCTTGCCGAAGACCTCAATTCCAATGGCCCGCTCCTTAAGGAGATCGGCCTGTCCGGCCAGAGTCTGGCTCACCACGAAGCGCAGAAACGGCGGAAATCGACGGCTATTGTTGAAGAGGGAGTGCTCGAGCATCCGTTGCAACTGGTCTTGAATGTCTTCTGTCTGATTGGTGGTCGGCACCGAGAGGGGCCCAACAACTACATCCGCCACAACTGTTCTCCAAATACGGATCGATTATACCTGTTTAACAGGTGTAAAAATAGCCCCCACGAGCCACTTGCAACAATTTGATTACAAATGCCGTTAAGCCGCTTTTACAGGTTGCTCCTTTGGCTGCTTTCCGTAAAGACCTTGCAATCGTTCTCTCCGGCAGCTAGAAAGCTGAGGCTACACAATTAGCGAATCTCCCGCTCTCCAGCCTCCGGCGGTACGCCACGATGGTGGGTTGAAAAAGGGATTTTGCTGGAGGCTCTATTGAGAAGCACTGCAGTCCGTCAAGTGCCCCGGGAATCAAAGCTGTATTCGTCAATATTCTTTACCCTGATCCTATTTCTGTCGACCTTCGCAACCATGCAGGCTCAGGTGGGGAGCGCCTCGCTGAGCGGCGTTGTCCAGGATCCGACCGGGGCCATCGTCTCGAACGCCAAGGTAACTCTCCAGAACACCGCGAGTGGAGCCGTGCGCTCCTCGCAGAGCAACTCCTCCGGTGCCTTCACCTTCTCGGCCGTGTCGAGTGGCGACTACAAACTGACCGTGCAGGAGACCGGGTTCAAGCAACTGGTCCAGTCCGCGATTCATTTGAATCCGGGCGACAGCCTCGCGCTTCCCAATCTGCGTCTTGCCATTGGTGAAGCCACGGATACGGTTACGGTAGATGCGGGTGGGGCGACGCTTCCGCTGGACGACAGCCAACTCAGCGCGACCATCACCTCCAATGATCTCGAACGCCTCTCCGTCATCGGCCGCGACGCCACCGAGTTGGAGAAGACGCTGCCCGGATTTGCCATTCACAACACCAGCTCGAGCAACGAGGCCACCGACTTCTCGCAGGTGCAGGTCGGCACGCCAACCCCCTATGCCTCGAATGGTTCGCCGATAGCCGGCATTACCCTCAAACTGGACGGCGCCAACCTCACCGACCCCGGCAACTTCGGCGCCAGTCTGCAAAGCATCAATAACTCCTTTGTGAGCGAGGTGCAGGTTCAGACCTCCAACTTCGGCGCGGACGAGGCCAACGGCCCGGTCGTGATCCAGGCCGTAACCAAGGCCGGTACGGCCAAGTATCACGGATCGCTTTACGCCTATGCGCGCACCTATCAACTGAACGCGAACGACTGGCTCGCCAACTTCAACGACGAGGCTCGTCCGCAAGACCGCTACCTCTACCCGGGTGGCACTTTCAGCGGACCCGTTCCGGGAATCAAAAAGCTCACCTTCTTTGTCGGCGCCGAATACGACGCGCAAAGGAATATCTACGCCTACGACGATGTCAATCAAGCGATCATCCACGCTCTGGTGCCTACCGCTGCGATGCGCATGGGCGACTTCAGCGCGGCCTCCATTTCAACCTACCTCGGGCCGCTAGCTGGCAACGGAACGTACGCCAATCTGGCCGCCTCTCCTACCTTCGGAATCAACGGTACCCCGATTTCCAACGGCAATATTGCTCCTTGGCTTGATCCCGGAGCCAAGGCGCTGATCAACGCGATGCTGCCGTTGCCGACATATGCGACAGACACCGCCGGATATAACTGGACGGGCCAGAACCTGGTCAACAATAACGTTTCCGATATCACCGGGCGCCTCGATTACGCGATCAACTCGCACAGTTCCATCTTTGGGCGCTACACCTTCGAGAAAGAGAAACAAGGACAGCCGCAGCAGCTTGGCTACTCGCCGAACCTCAGCTTTCCCACCATGGGCGACACCAACACGCCGGGCGGAGGATTAAATAACGTTACTCATGTCAATAGCGCCGCCGCCAACTACGTCAACACGCTCTCAGCGACGATGACCAATGAGCTCTACGCCACCCTCACCTGGTCGGTGCAGGCATACGATGCCGTGACTCCGAGCGCGTTGTCGAGTGCCGGCATCGGCTATCCTTACCAGGGCGTCTATGACAACGGCAGCAAGGATTTCCCGCAGTACCAGGACTATGGCGCCGACGGTCTGCCGGTAGTTCTCCCTCCGGATATCACCTTCGGCGCACCCGGGGTCACGAAGGTTATTCCCGCGGTGGGCGACAACCTGACCAAAGTCCTGGGGAAACACACCCTCAAGGGCGGTGTCTTCCTCCAAAAAATCACCGACAATTCCATGGACCCCACGCAAGTCGACGGCGCAACCTCGGCCAATGGCGCCATCCTGGACTACTTCTACCCGGGAGCCGGAACCAAGTTTGGGAGCTATGAAGGAAACTTTCCCAACAGCGATGTGCCGGAATTCGGCCCAGTGATTTACACCGAGAGCGGAAATTCCCTGGCGAACTATATGGAAGGCATCATCCAGGACTTCACGCAGCAAAACTACGTGCCGCGTACCAATCTGAACTTCTGGACCCTCGACGGCTTTGTCCAGGACGCCTGGCGCGTCAAACCCAACCTGGTGCTAACCTACGGAGTTCGTATCGATCACATGGGGCCTTGGCTCGACGCTCACAACATCGGCGCCTTTGTCTGGGAACCTAGCCTCTATGCTTCGGACGCGGCGGCAGGGACGACAACTACCCCCGGCTTCCGCTATCACGGAACCGATAGTTCGATCCCGAACTCCGGCATGCCCGCTCCGCCCACCTACTTCGAGCCCCGTGCCGGCTTCTCCTGGGATGTGTTCAAGAACGGAAAGACGACCCTTCGGGGCGGTGCCGGCATCTACCGCATGCACGACTCGGCCGCAGATGTAAGCACCGCCTTCGCCAATGCTGAAGGCTTGCGCACCGGCACCGTCTTCGGCAACGGATCGGCAACGCTTTCGGGCGTCAGCCTACTTCAGGAGCCGCAGAGCTATGGCGGTTCGGACGCGGCGGCCTTTGGACTGAGTGCGACCGACAACAAGGAACCGGTCACCAATAACTACAGCCTGAGTCTCTCCCAACAACTGCCCAACAACAGCATCTTTCAGCTTTCCTATGTCGGCAACAACAGCAACTCGCTGATGAACAATGGAACCGGCAACGAAGCCGTCACCCTGAACAACATCGACGCAGTTCCCGTCGGATACTTGTACCTGCCGAGCACCGCTGCCCTACTGCAACCAGGCGTTACCCCCACCAACGGCGACACCGTCGCGCCGACGCACTTCTGCAATCCCACCGGATGCACCCCGCTGCAGGTGGCAACCCTGAATGCGGAGGACATTCAGGCGGTTCGTCCCTATGGCGCCTATACGGAACTCACGGTTCCGCTGCACAACACCTACGCAAACTACAACGCGCTCCAGGCCATGTACATCAAGCAGACCGGGCGCCTTACCTACAACATCAACTACACCTTTGCCAAGTCTCTGGGCATCATCGGTTCGGCCGCGGATCTCAATTGGACGGCCGGAGTCAACCCGTTCAGCATTGCTTCCAACTACGGGCCTATGAACTTCGACCGCTCTCAGATCTTCAATGCCAGCTACAGCTACAAGTTCGGCAAACTCGTCCAGAGTCGTCTGCTTGGTGGATTCGCCAATGGATGGATGATTTCGGGCATCACGAATCTAGAGAGTGGGCCGAACATGCAGACCGGCGTCAGCCCCTCCCCCGATTTCGCGTTCACGGGTACTGTCGGTCTGCCAGGCAACACGATGCCGGTCAATGCGCAGACCATCCTCGGAACGCCGGATGTGAGTCTGCAACCGACGATCACCTGCAATCTGAAAAGCAACCTGGGCCCGCATCAATACCTTAATGGCAACTGCTTTGGTGTGCCTGCCATCGGCACCAACGGGCCGTATATCATGCCGTATGTCCATGGACCTGCGTTCTTCAACTCCGATCTGAGCGCCGAAAAGAGCGTTGGCCTGGAACGTGGACGCAGCCTAAAGCTGCGCGTCGCTGCCTTCAACTTCCTGAATCACGGGCTCACCAGCTTTACGAGCAGCTTTGCGAACCAAATGACTCTGAACCTATCCAATAACACTGCCGGTGGGACCTATGCCAATGCAACCAACTCTAATGCTGTATTCGGCACCGCTGGGCAGAAGATCGGACACCGGACGTTAGAGGTTTCTGGAGTGTTCAGCTTCTAACCCGATCGATGGCTGCGGCACAGAAGCCTTCCGTCGCAGCCATCGTCGTTTCTTTCGATATTCCATCCGATCAGGCCGGCCGAGTCTCGTAGCTTATGTCCAAATACAACTTCAAGAGAACATTTCTTCAGAGGTCATCATGCGATTGCACCGTCTTGTTCCTTTTTGCTCATTTGTCCTCCTCTTCTTCTTTTGTCCAATACTGACTCCTCTCCGAGCGCAATCGCAAAGCAGTACCACGATCCCGCAATCTCTCAACCGCAAGGCGGTGGTGTCCAATCTGCCCAACGGAATTGAGATTACGCTTGGAAGCTTGCGCGAGCAGATAACCGCCCTGCGCGACGACGTATTGCGGGTTCGCATCGTCCAGAGCAGTGGTCTGCCAGAGGATGCTTCGTGGTCGGTGCTTCCGGCTGCACGCCATAGTTCGGTTGCGGTTACCACCGAGACCGCTGGAGAGCACGTCGGTTTCCGCACCCATGCGTTGATTGTGGAGTTGGATACGCACACGCTCGAACTGACGGTCCGCGATTTGGCCGGAAATATCCTGCAGCAGGATGCGCGCCCGGTGCGCTTTGACGGCGACGCCTTCCAGGTCTCCAAATCGATGCCGATAAACGAGCATTACTTCGGGCTCGGCGACAAGAGCGGACCGCTCGATCGACGCAACGAGGCATTTACGCTCTGGAATACGGACTCCTATCGCTTCCAGGAGTCCACCGACCCACTGTATAAGAGCATTCCATACTTCATGGCCTATCGCGCCGGCCACGCCATCGGCGTCTTGTTGGACAATACCTGGCGAACCAGTTTCGACTTCGGTAAGACATCTGCGGGCATCTATTCGTTCGGCGCCGCCAACGGCCCTCTGGACTACTACCTGTTCTCTGGCCCATCTCCAAAGCAGGTGATCCAGACCTATGCCTGGCTCACGGGAACTCCCCCTTTGCCTCCACTCTGGTCTCTTGGCTTCCAGCAATCGCGCTATGGCTACACGTCCCAGGATCGCGTACTCGAGGTTGCGAATCGCCTCCGCGCAGATCGTATCCCCGCCGACGCCATCTATCTCGACATCGATTACCAGGAAAAGAACCGTCCATTTACGATCAACACCACCGCCTTCCCTGATCTCACGGGAATGATCGCGCAGCTTAAGGCAAAGAACTTCCATGTCGTAGCCATTACTGATCTGCATATCGCCAATCTTCCTGGCAAAAACTATCTTCCATACGACACCGGAATCGCCGGCGATCACTTTGTGAAGAATCCGGATGGATCGGTCTTTACCGGTCGTGTCTGGCCTGGTCCCAGCGTGTTCCCTGACTTCACTCGGCAGCAGACCCGCGTCTGGTGGGGCACACTCTATCGCCCCTTGCGTCATGATGGCATCGATGGATTCTGGAACGATATGAATGAGCCCTCCGTCTTTGATACGGAGAACAAGACCATGCCCGAAGACGTGGTCCATCGCATCGACGAGCCGGGCTTTCGGACGCGCACCGCGACCCATGCTGAAATCCACGATGTTTACGGCATGGAGAACTCGCGCGCGACCTTTGAAGGTCTCAATCTTATCGATCCCGAACTGCGCCCGTTTGTGCTCACTAGGGCTACATATGCGGGAGGCCAGCGCTATGCGGCCACTTGGACTGGAGACAACAGCAGCACTTGGAATCATCTCCGCCTTACGACGCCGATGCTGGAGAACCTTGGCTTGAGCGGATTCGCATTCAGTGGGGCCGATGTGGGTGGCTACTCCGGAACTCCGACCCCGGAGCTATTGACCAAGTGGCTGGAACTTGCAGCCTTCCAGCCCATTGACCGCGATCACACCGAGAAGGGAACCGGCGATCAGGAACCATGGGTCGGAGGTCCCGAGCAGGAGGCCATTCGCCGTCGCTTCATTGAGACTCGCTATCAGCTCATGCCCTACCTCTACACACTCGCTGAAGAAGCCTCCCGCACTGGGCTTCCTCTGGTTCGCCCCCTGTTCGTGGAGTTCCCCGACGCTGTCGCAGATCATCATCCAATCGACATCGATGTCCCAGCTGCGGGCGAGTTCCTGCTTGGCGCCGACTTGCTCATCGCACCTTCTCCCTATCCGGACGAAACCGACGCCTACTCCGTCGAGTTCCCTTCTTCCGATTGGTATAACTACTGGACCGGGGCGAAGGTTGCTGCGTCGGTCTTGCACGACAATCCCGATCCGACAGCGAATCCGAGCGGGCAGCCGCCGTTGTCCATCCACATCTCTCCTGAACTGGCCCAACTCCCGGTCTTTGTTCGCGGTGGCTCGATCCTGCCCATGGGCCCCGTCGTTCAAAGCACGAGTGAGACGCTCGGGGGGCCTCTCACGCTGCGCGTCTATGTAGGAGACCAGTGCTCAGGCGAGCTTTACCAAGATGACGGAAAAACCTACGCCTATCGCCGCGGAGCCTATTTGAGGATGAAGTTCCGCTGCGAAAAGACGCCTGTGGGTTTGCACTTGACGATCGGTCCACATGAGGGGTCATACCCTGCATGGTGGAAAGACATCCACGCGGAGATCTACGGCTGGACGCCCAGCAAGGACGAGGTTGTTGTGAATACCAGAAAGATTCCAGCTCACATCGAACATAAGTCTGCACGGGTTGGATTGATAATCGAGGATAACGGCACGGGAGCGGAAATTCAGCTTCAATAGAAGCATCATAATTTTGGTTTTAGGGGGATCAGAAGGGAGCGGGAGCGTCTTCTAAGAGCTTTTGCCAAACAGCTCAGAAAGGACGGAAAATAAACGACCAGTTTACCTCGCAAATTCCAGCTCAATGCCTATTTCGCCACAGTCCCCAGCAATTATGTGCAGAACCTGCGCAGACTCTACCTGCTCAATACCAACTACGCGGACATCTTACGGTCTTGCCCGGGCCGGCGAAGCCCTGGATGCGGTCTGCGGCGCCTGAACTTGTTGCTGCGACTGGACTTGTTGCAGCAATTGCTCGGGAAGCCGTGCGTAAGCGATGTTCGATGCGAAGCGGCGCTCGGATTCGGCGCCGGTGGTGCCGGAAATGGCGCAGCTGTCGATACGGCCTAGCAAATTTATTCACTTAAAAGAAAGATGCCGCCGATGCCCCTTTCTATGATGAGATCATTCTGGTCGGCCACTCGCTCGGCTCGGTCGTCAGCCACGACCTGCTCAACGAGCTGGTCGTCTGAGACCAGAAGGCCTGCAACGAACTCCACTTCGTCGTTGCGCGGACCAAACGTTTCAATACCATCGGCTCTCCCCTCGTTAAGACGGCGTTTCTGTTCCCCATTCAGATCTCATCTGACCACGATTACCGCGAAGCCCTCGCCTGGATGAAGCAGCCGCTGATCCTCACATACGGGGCCCGGCCGGATCACTTCCGTTGGTACAACCTCCACAGCCGATATCTTCAGTGGCGCACTCGCTTACTACGACGATCCGCTCATCGCGCCGCCCAAACCCGTCATCAACTTGCCTGATCCGCACGCATGGATACCGCTCATTGCCCACATCCAGCACTGGACTGGAGATCTGCACGCCGATCTACTCAAAGACGCCCTGCTCGGTATCCCCTTCCATAGAGACGCGCTCGCTTCTGAGCTCTCTCAAGCCAATCTGCAAAACAATCCGCGGCCTTTATCGGCGCCTGCCAATCCTGGTCGTCACCTCGAGAAGTTCCCTAGAGAAGCAGCTGGCAACTTTTGAAGCAGGCGCTGATGATTGCATGATTTGGCCGCTCTCGGAACGCGAGCTTAGCGCCCGCCTTCGTTCGGCGATTCGACGATTTCGTGCTTCGGCAGTCAGTACTTATGAGTCCCCCGTCATCAGCGAGATAGCGCTCGATCCAGTTAGACATCGGGCCACGAAATCGGGATCAGATGTGCCTCTGACACCTACTAAATTTAGTGTTCTTGAGACGCTGATGCGGCAGCCCGGAATCCCAATCTCACATTCCATTCTTGTCGTCACGATCTGGGCTCAGGAGTCCAAGGCTAACCGGGAACACCTGCGAGTCGTTATCAGCAGTTTGCGGAGGAAGCTTGAGGATGATCCCACTGACCCACGGTATCTGATCACCCATGCCTGTTATGGCTATTGATTTCGCGATCATTGAGACAGGTTAACCATTTATGCCTCCCTTAGCGGTTGGGAACTAGGATCGACATTTAGATAGGAGGTGCTTCAATGCCGAATGTTCATGGTGTTGAGTTCCATGCCAATCAGTCTGAATTGGTAAAAGAGATGGTTCGAGAGTTGCTCAAGGACGGAGATTGCGCCGTCTATGCAGTGCCACATATGAAGCCGCATGGCGAGCTTCGGATGGCTTCTACACCACCCATTCCTGGGCCGAGGCGACAGAAAGGTGTCTTCCTGAGAATCAGGCCCGGAGTCAATGAAGCAACGATTCTACGCCCAATGAACGCAAAGGCAGGAGAGCCGATTACCAAACTTAGTAAATTTTCCCGTCTTGAAATGCTGGATGTAGTCCGTGTCTGGCGTCAACAAACAATGCCGACGGTCCACGAAGAGAAACTGCTTCCAGGCTTATAAACAGAGCGTTCCCCGGGGGGGCTGCCTCCGGGGAACGTAATGAAGTGGTCGCAAGCGGCTTCCTTCCATTTGTGTTGCTGGCTTCAGGAGCGCAGGGGACGCAATTTCTAGCCTGAGTTGCCCAGCCGAGGCTTTGGATCCGACGACACAACTGCACCGGCATTGCTGAGCGGAGGAGGATTATTGGACTTGGCGCAGCTTCGCCGCCAGAAGAGTGAGAGTCTGTGGAATGTGCAACTCGGCGTGGCGCGTATGATCCCGGCGGCTGAGCCATCACACTGATTGGATGTCATCAGGCCGGGGAAGCGGTTTTGTGAAGTCACTCGACTTTGTTTTGTAGTTTTCTTTTTAACTATGGCTCGCCCAAGCACTTGGCTATCTTGTACACGAATATGCTCATTCGTTTGTGGCGTGGGGACTTCGCTATAAAGCCAATCCTTTGTCTCTTAATTACGGGCACCTCGATTTGAACAAACTTCTGACGTTGGACGATATCGATGAGAACGTCGACTATGATCCGATCTTTGCCGCCGTTCGCGGGCCGCTTGCGTTTCGGATCGCTGTGGCCGGAGTTCTATTTGGCAATGGCCTCTTCTCCCTGCTGTCGAGATACTTCTACTCCGCCGGCAAAGATCAGGGAAGGCGGTTACTCGCTCCTTTCCTGTTTCTGCTGCTCTGCATGATGAATACGGGCAACCTTATCTCGTATGTTCCTGCCAGGACTTTCGCAACCCACGCCGATATGGCCACAGTCGAGCGCGGGTTGAATATCTCTCCTTGGTGGGTTGCCATCGTGCTGGGCATACCCTTCTGCACGGCCGTGTGGCATTTCTAAGCAAAAATCCTTCGAGAAGCGATGCTTTTTCTTTCCGCACTCAAAGCTCGGGCAGATTTTCCTGCTTATGGTCAGCGCCTGCATGCTTTTCACTTTCTTCGGGGGTACTGGTCTGAATCGTTACGGAGAAGCCTCGCGATGGATTTTGGCTCTTTCCGTCGTTGTGCTGCTGCCCCTGGCCGTCACGCTTTGCTGGCCTCGCAGCGAAATGAGACCTCAGCTTGCCTAGAGCTTAATCACGAAAATTCGAAGACAACCCGAGAGCGGTATCGATGCCGCTCCGACTGGGTTTCGTCAGAACAGGAATTCAGGCTTGCGATGGCAGCACCCGATTCCCAAACGCCTGGACGGCCCTCTCTGTCTCTAAGAAAACCAGCCAAGAGGGCTCCCGCACGAGCACATCCTCCAACTCCGGCGGCGACAAAACCATGCATGCCGTTGACAGTGCGTCCGATTCAGCTGCTGCATCGGTCAGCGCCCAGGCACGGCTTCGCCTGGTGGCCGGGCGCCCGGTGCGCGGATCTAGGATGTGGTTACCCTTCACCGCCAAGCCCGAACCGCTCAGCGATGCGTGCGTCAGAAAGAATCGCTGCGATGCATTGTCCTCGCCCAGTCCACAGGACCAGCCCGGGGCATCCTTGGGCGGATCTCCCGCCAGAATGCTGCTGCCGCCGGCCACGAGTAAGAAAGAAGTGCAATCCCATTCATTGAGCAGTGCCGCCATGCGATCGAGCGCAAACCCCTTGCCGATGGCGCCCAGGTCCAATTCCAACCGTCCGCTCTCGCAGCGAATGGAAAGGTCCTCCGGCAGCAAGCTCCACTGCGGCAAGCCGGCTTGTGTTCGGAAAGCGTTTGGAGTCGCAGAGAATGCGCCGCAGGTGGCCCGCTCCATTTTCTTGGCAAGCTCCAGGCATGCGAATGCCGGCTCGCTCAGACGCATCCTTTCGCCAGGCGCAAGCCGGGCGGCCTGCGCAACATCGCTGCTGGCTTGAAAGCGGCTTAAATGCGATTCGAGCTTATCCAGAAGATCGAGCGCCGCCTGCGCTGCCTCGGCCGCATAGGTTTGTTCTTCATGCGCGATGCGTACCTCGTAGTACGTCGCCATGGCGCGATGATTGAATCGGTAGATCTCAGCCATACATTTTCATTTCGGCACCGGCGACCACAAAAGGATCAGCACGCCGGGCCGAACTCCGAAAAAGTCCGCATGGAAATCCTTCAGTTGATCTCGATACTCGTCGGCAGCATCGGTAGAGGTGATGTAAAAATCCGCCTTTCCTGGTTGCTGGCCGGGCTGCCAGAATCCGGTTTGGGTAAAATGCCGCAAATACCACGGCAATGGCCAGGAATCAACAGCGATCACGGCGATACGTGGCGCCACGATGTCATTCTGGCGCGCCAGTTCTTCGATCTCCGCAGGCAGTCCAAGTAAATCCTCTGAGGTATGAGCATAGGCATACGGATTGGTCTCGTCGCTCGGATGCGCGAAAACGCGCTGAAATGTATCGTGGGCAATCGTAACGGCAATGAGAAGCCCCAGAAAAGTCGAAATAGACCTCAGCAGAACTGGACTCCTGGCCGACATGCGCCATAACATTTCTAGAGCCCGGCCAGCCAACAATGCGATCGGCAGCCAAAGATTCAGAGCCAGCCAGGGCGTCTTGTAAGGAATCGCGCTGTAGATTGCGGCAACGAACAGGGCGTAAAAAGCCACAAGGCCATACGGGGACGGCTCCCGCCCTTTCAAAGACCGGATGAATCCGATCAAAGCCAAGGCCAAAACGATTCCGCCCGACCAGCCGCGGGCGAGCAGTTCGCCATAATACCAGAAGGGCTTCTGGTGGCCTTCACCTTCCGCCCGTCGAGCGAAGTTTGGGATTGCGTGAAGCAGCGTCGCCAACCCTCTCCAGTTACCGCCAAACCAGGTGTACATCGCCACAGTGAGCACCAGGAAGACGGCTGCCCCGGCCACGATTCCCTGCCACCGCCAAAAACCGGAAAGCCTCTTTCCACGCAGATTCCAGAGCCAAAAGCAGAGCGCCGCGGCGGCCAGCGCGAAGAGGTGGACTACTGCCGTCTCCTTGCAATCGAGCATCAAAGCGGCACAGCAGCCGGCAAGTGCTCCCCGAGTTCGGAAGCCTCGCTTCGATGCGGTCAGAATGAGTCCAAACGTGGCGGCGACAAACAGGGGCTCGTGGATGAAATACCGGTCATAGTAAACAGGCAGAGATGCCCCGGCAAACAGCAGCGCGGCAACCACCGAAGGCACGAAGCCGAAGGTTTCGGCCGCCACGCCAAAAAGCACAATGGTCACTGTTCCGGCCAGAACCGTTGTCAGTCGGAGTTCCGATTCGGTAAGGTCAGAAAACGCTTTTGCACCCTGCATTCTGACCATCGGCAGGGCCAGCGCGGCCAGTGCAGGACCGTGGCGGTCCTCGGAATCGTACGTGAAGTTTCCACCGGCCATCAATTGGCCAACTATATATGCGTTGACGGCTTCATCGGTATGCATGGGGCGCGCACTCAAATGCGGCAGCCGAAGAGCCAGACCAAGAAGCGCGACAAGAAGAAAAACCGCCCAGCGCATCCTTTGCGAAGGAGGAGCAGAATCGACCAAGGCAACCGATAACTTCCGGGAGGTGAGAATAGGCTCGGACCGAGCCGCTGCCGGATCGACATTAGCCGAATCGACATTCATGGCTCGACGCACCCGGACGCAACGCTCTCGGAAATGGCGGCTCCTCTCGAGTTCGTGCGATGACCGACAAGTTTGTCACGAGCCAAGTCTAGCGCGGCAAACTGTCTGGCTCAGGCGGCCGGCTTGCCCCACACTTCAACTTCAATGTAGTGGTTCAGTTTATTGGCCGTGTTTCCGTTGCTGTAGAGGCGGACATAGCGCCCGCTCACGCCCTTGGCATCGATCAGCTTGCCTTGATATGTTTCGATGTAATTCAAATCCTTGCCCGCGCCAAGTCCGAGTTCGCCGTGAAAGTCATTATTGAAAATCGTCGTCACGCCTGATGTGAAGGTGGGATCGTCGGAGACTTGGACGACCACGTCGCGATACACGCGCGCCTGCGAATGGAAGTGCCACACCAGCACAGCATAGATATTGGCTTTCTTCGCCAGGTCGATCTCGACCCATTGCTTGCCCGGACCGAGTTCTACCCAGGACCCTTCGTCGCCGGCCTTGTCTTCATCGTCGACCATATCGAGCGTTCCAACGTCAGGGCTATTGTCGCTCGATGAGACTTTCTTGTTCCTGGCCAGGTTGATTGTTCCGGCGGGGACCATAAAATCAGGACGTTTGCCTCGTATCGGCGGCTCAAGATTGGGCACGTTGATAGGAACCGGTGTCCCCACAAAAAGCGGCGGCGGCAGCTTGGTGTTCAATACGACCTTGTCCTGCGCGAGTGCCGCAGTGGCAACAAGCAGCACCGCGAGAAGGGAGCGATTTTTCGTCGACATTTTCACCATATCCTCAGGCTTTCACTTCTTCCGGTGTGATGGCAAGTCTGGTCTGCGCGGCAACCGCATCGTTTGCTCTGTGAATCACGTACTCGCTGGTGAAAGCCTCATCGCCAGGGCAGTTCAATTTCGCCGTGCCGCGAATCGTATTGAAAAAATTCTCCAGGTGAGGCTGGTGCGGCGGCTTATTGAAAAACACCGGAATCTCGTACTCCGCCAACTGTGCGGTTTCGCGCACGTCCACCTTGGCGGCGTCCACGGTGGAAGCCTCCTTGAGGCGAACGTACCCCTTCTGGGTCAAATCGTCCCAGGATACATCCGTGGCGCGTGCTTCGCGGTAAATCGCACAAAGGGAAGGGTCTTCGGACATCTTGATGGTGCCCTCGTCGCCCATGAACATCTCAAAGTAGCCGCCGCCAGCGCTGGTGGTGGTCTGCACTTGATACATCGCGCGGGCCACGCCCTGGGGAAGCGGATACTCGTATATGACCATCGCGTTGTCATACCAATCATGATTCTTGTAGTAGTCCAAGCCCCCGCTGGCAATCACTGACTTGGGCGAGCCTAGCCACCAGTTGAAAATGTCGATCTGATGCGCGCCAAGATCGGACAGCGGACCTCCGCCGAGCCCCTTGAACCAGCGCCAGTTACGAAACTGACGCATATCCTTGTAGCCGTATTTGGCCAGCAGGCTTACCGGCATCTCGTACTTTTTGGGCCATCCGAAGTCTTCCTTGACGGCGCGGTTCCACTGCCCCTGTGCTGCTGTGAGGCGCCCGCAGAACTGCGCCTGCCGAAGCAGGCGGTTCAGCGTAAAAAGATAGCGCGGATTGCTGCGCCGTTGATGGCCGATCTGCAACAATTTTCCGGTCTCTGCCATGGTCTTGACCATGGACCGCGCGCCGTCAATGGTGTTGCTCATCATCTTTTCGCAGTACACATGCAGGCCTGCCTTGAGACAAGTGTTGGTCATCGGCGCATGGCAGAAATCGGGCGTTGCGATCACCACTGCCTGCAGATCCTTTTCCTTGGCCAGCATGTCTTCATAATTCTCGTAGCCGCGGACTTCATTGCCCAGTTTCTCCAGGTAACGTGCGCCCTCGTTGCGGTGGTAGTCCCATATGTCGCACAGTGCGACAACGCGGACGCCTTCGATATTCAGCAGCGATTCCAGCAAAACCTTGCCTTCTTCGCCATAACCGATCAGAGCGATATGGATGGTGTTGAGCGAGCCGCTCCTCGCCGGCGCCGTCTTCTGCTCGGAATCGGACTTGCAACCGTTCAGCAACAGGCCTGCGCCGGCGACAGCGGTTGCGCCAATGAATTCACGACGATTCAGAAGAGAATCTACCATTTTTTGAGAACCGCAAACCGATTGTTCTGTGCCAGCAGCAAAGCGCCGGCAACCAGACCCACATGGATGCCCAGCCACGCCACGCCGTCGTTTTGATCGATCAAAACCAGGCCGGCAGTCAGGGCGATATAGAGCAACGCCTGGACAAGCAGCGACAGGCGCGTGCCGAGGCCGATCAGCAGCATAATTCCAGCCAGGATAAAGGTCGGCCCGAGGATGCGGTCGAATGCCACGAGTGCGAATTTGGGCAACAGCGGCTCATGGGCGAACTTGTCTCTGAGCGCAGCCGGAATTCCCGCATAGTTGGCCAACGCGTAGGACTTGATGTTGACGTTGACCATCACGCCGCTCGCATCCGGCTGGCCGGTTGCCGGATCGATCAGCGGCATTGCGACCGAATGGTACACGCCAAATTTCCCGAAGCCCACGAGCAACGCGCGCACTCCAAGCCACAGGCGCAAAACCAGGAAGGCAAAGGTGAAATCCCATTGGACCTTCCCGGCAAGATCCGGCACTCGTTCAGTTGAATCGGTCATATCCTCTCGGTCCATACGCAGGTTGAGCCGCGGATCCGTTCAAAAAGTTCCCCTCGTCAAACAGCGGGAAGAGCGAAAAACAGCCGCGGTCAAAAAATGGTTTAGCTCATCTTCCAGGGTGCCCGGTATTCGCGCCTCATCAGCTTGCTGGCTTCCGCATCGCCGATGATCTTCTCGTCCTTCACGTCCCAGCGGATCTTTTTTCCGGTGTGCATCGAGATCAGACAAAGATGACCGGGAATCGCCGAGTGATGTCCGACTTCTACAGGGGTAATGGTCGCCTGGCGGGACCTCACGCAGTCGAGAAAATTCTGCTGGTGATTAGACGAGGTGTAGAGCTTGACCTTGCGTAGTTCTCTGGGCAAATACTTCCCTTGTTTCCAGTCAGGATTTGAGGCGTCAAACCCGGCGCGATCCACCCAGACCCAGCCCTCGGTGCCAATCCATTTCACGCCCATATTGATGTCGGGATGGCCGCCGGCGATGGTCATGGTGATGCCCTGCGGGTACTTCAGTTCAAAGCGGTATTGTGGCGCAGAATTCCAAACTGCCGTGGCTGGCGGCAGATCGCCGCTGCCTTCCACTTCTGACGGACCGGAGTTATCGAAACCCAGTCCCCAGTGCGCGATGTCGCAATGATGGCCGATCCAGTCCAGAAGCTGCCCGCCGCCGGTGTTGTAATTCCAGCGCCAGGTTTTATGGGAACGCGCCCGGATGTAGGGCTCCATTTTGGATGGACCGACCCATGTTTCGTAGTCCAGTTCCGCAGGCGGATCCGTGACCAGCAAATCCCAGGCCTTGGAACCGGGCAAAACCTGCTGCAGGCTGGCAACAGTCTCCCCAGCGGACGCCAGTTTGGCCAGCGCATCTTTCCCTGCACCGTCAAAATCCGCATTGCCGCCAGGCAGGCCGACCTCCACATGCGTCACGTTGCCAATAAGCCCGTTTCGCACGATCTCCGCGGCCTTATGAAAGGTGGGAACCGAGCGCTGCCATGAGCCCATTTGCCAGATAATGCCATTCTGCTGGACCGCGCGCACAATCGACTGTTGCTCGGCAATGGTATGCGCCAGAGGCTTTTCAGCGTAGATGTCTTTCTTCTGGCGTGCGGCTTCGGTAGCGACGATTTCATGCCAATGATCGGGTACCGCGATCATCACGGCATCAATGTCCGGGCGAGCCAACAACTCCCGGTAATCGTGGTAGCCCTTGCAATCCTCGGTCCCGTAAGTGTCGTTGATCATCTTGATTGCGTTCTGCAGATGATCCTTGTCGATATCGCATGCTGCGACAACCTGGCAATCATCCGAGGCCAGAAAGGCCTTGGTATTGCCCGGCCCCTGCCATCCCATGCCGATCACGCCGAGATTGATGCGGTTATTGGCGGAAGTGGCGGTGCTCTGCGCGGCAAACGCGGGAAGAACTGCAGGCAAAATCGCGGCCGACCCGGCAGCCTTCAGGAAACTGCGGCGATTGATGGGAGAACGCGTGACTCCAGACCCAAACTTTTCAGACATGTTCTATCTAAATATCACCTTTCACAAGTGGGCGGCAACCTGCCATTCGGCTTACCCGGCAAATGCGGTGAATTTCACATAAGCCCGGCAGAAAACGATTGTGCTTCGACACAAAGCCGCGGGGAGCTCTGAAAAAGTACCCCGAACTTCGCCGGTATGCTCCCCCGCCCGCCCCGATTTGCGAACAAAGATCGGCTAGGACTGCGGCCAGGCTCGCTTCGGACTCGTTCACGCTGCCTTTGGGAAGGTTCGGTCCGGCAAGAAATATCCGGGACTACTCTTCGAAACAGGCTCCGAACGCGACGGCGTCTTCTGCTCCCGGCAACTGATTCATTTGCAATACGGCAGTTGGCAAACCGGAAATAAGAGATCACAAAGGCCCGAATCGCTGCCTTCTTCGCCATCTCGAGGATGCCGGCTCGTCGACCGTCATCCATGAGGAACCAACGCCTTGCCAGGTGCCTGGCGCCGCTCTTGATATCGACGCCGATTTCCGCTCGAAAACGGGCAGGGCCGTCGGGATTCGAAATTAGCTCTCCTTCCGGACTCCTGGAGCTTTTTTTGAACCGTTCTTCCGGCGTCGCCCTTCGAATGCTCGAGCGAAATCCTCCAAACGAAGAAGGCTGGCGACAATTTAGCCGCCAGCCTGCAAATAATCGAGAATTCCGCTTTAAAAATCGAGCCGGAGCGCGAGTTGACCAGTGCGGTTGCCGCCCAGGCCTTGGGGAAGAACAGCTGTGAGCGCTCCGAACGTAGCCGTGTTGCTGATGTTGGTTTGCGGGGGCACGAAGTTGGAGCGATTGAAGAGGTTGGTGAACGTGGCCTCGAAGCGGAGCTTGTAATGCTCGTGCAGGCTCACGTTCTTGGCTAGCCCGGAGTTGACGTCGATGAGGTTCGGCCCTTCGAGGATGCCTACGCCGCAGTTGCCAAAGCGACCTGCGCCAGCGGGGGTTTCAGCGAAGGCGTTCTGATTGAAGAAGATGCCGCGCTCCCCGCTGTGATAGGGATCTGCGAAGCCGCAGTCCGGACGGAGAATGGCGCCGCCCCCGGAACGGACGGCCATGCCGGTGTTGGATTGATCGAAGGCCGGACTGGTGGTTGGCGTGAGCCACTGGCCCGACTGCAAAGTGGCGACCGCGCTCACATCCCAGCCGCCCAGCACGGCGTTCAGAGCGTGCGGGCCGTTGAAAGCACGCCCGGCGCCGTAGGGAAGCTGATAGGTTCCGCTGATGAGCGCGCGGTGGCGCGGCGTGGCGACGACGTTTCCGCGGTCGGACTTGAGATCGAAACGGTTGGCGACCTCGACCGCATAGGCTTCTTCGCTGCCGAAAACCGTGGGCGCGTCACTGCCTTGCGCATCGCTCAGGTCCTTGGCCAGCGTGTACGTGCCCTGCAGGGCGAGGCCGTGACCCATCTTGTGATCCACTTCGGCGATGCCCGCCTGGTAGATGGCGTGGCCGAGGTTTTCCGACGACATCAGCAGCGTCCAGTTCTGGTAAGGGGCGCGCTTGTCCACATAGAGGCCGGCGGTGGCCCCAGTGTCCCAGGGCATGTTACTGGGGGCGATCTGGTTCCAGTCGACGGTGACGGGCAAGCGATAGTTGGCCATGCCAACGTAACTGGCACGGACGACGGTCGAGGGCGCGACCTGGCGCTCGATGGTCAGGTTCCACTGCGCGGCCTGCGGATCACGGAAGTGGGGATCGTTGGCCTGCTCAAGGCTGCCTCCGCCAAGCGTGACCGACGAAGTTGCCGGCGACGTCGAGGGGAATTGGAAGGCCGCCCCAACCTTGGCGAGTCCGCCATTGGCGCCGGAAACGGCATTCACATTGGTCAGCAGATTCGAGGTCGGGTTGCCAGCGTTGTTGAAGGACATGGGGCCCAAGGTCGTCTGCGTGAACAGCCCGGCTCCGATGCGAATCACGGTCTTGTCGTTGCTGAATGGCCGGTAGGCGAGGCTGACGCGCGGATCGAAATCGAACTTATATAGCTCCCTCAATCCTTGCGTGACGTGGTCCTGGCTGGCGGTGATCACGTTCGAACACTGAGGGAGTGGCACCTTTTGCCCCAACTGACATGCATTGAACGTGTCGAGGAATCCGGTATAGACCGATTGCAGCGTCGAATCGGCGGACTTGGTCGAGCTTCCGGGGGCCAGAAATTTGTCCGGGACCAGCACGCTGTTGGTTTTGGGGTCAAAGCTGCCCAGGTCTCCGCGGCTTTCGACGAAGGGCGGAAGCAGTTCCCAACGCAGGCCGAAGTTGAGCGTGAGGTGCGAGTTCAGCTGCCATTCGTCCTGGCCATAGACGCCCCATTGCGTCGCGGTTGCGTTGATCTGCGGGCTGGTGATGGCGAAGAACGACTCTTGCGGCATGCCCAACAGCAGATCGCCGAGCGCGTAGTTAGTGAACAGGCCGGGATAGAAGATGAATTCGCCGTAGTCGTCAGAGGGCTGGAAGAACATGAGCGCGTTGTAGCGCACGTGGCGCGCATCGAGGCCGAACTTGAAAGTATGCTTGCCCTCGAGCCATGTCAGATTGTCGGTAAATTCCATGGTCTGGGAGATCGTGGTTCCCACGCGGTCCTGGCCGATATTGGAGAAGGTTCCGTCGTTGAAGCTGAACGTGGGAAACGCGTCGCCGGTGGGATGGGCGCTGAGGTCGATGCCCGTTAGACCCAGTGCGGCAATGGCTGTGCTTCCTTGGATGGGGAAGCCGTCATTCTCGTTGAAATTCGTGAAGCCGAAACGGAATTCATTCACCAGGTTGCTGCGCATGGTGAAGTTGTGCGAGACCAGGAGGCTGCGGTTTTGATCATTCGCGGTCACGTTGGGCAGGAACTGATTCGCGGTGAGCCCGCCGCCACCCTGCGTGTAGAGAAGGTTTTTCCAACTGAAGCGCGCGAAGACGCTCTGCTTGGAGGAGATGGTCCGGTCGACGCGGAGGTCCCAACCATCGCTGTTGGAAGGGACCGGCACCAGCGTCTGGTAGTTGTAGCCGTTGCCGTTGGCGTTGGGCAGCGGATAGTGAGACAGCAGGGCAGCCGCTACTGGGTTAATGGTTGGAATCGTGTTGTTCGCATAGGCTTCGCCCGTAAACGGGTTGTTCACCGGGGCTCCCTGGCCGGACGCATTGACCAGATCACTTAGGTTTCCGGCGCGCTCCTGCGCGGTGGGAACCAGAAGCTCTTCCGGGTCGGATTGGGTCTTGCGATTGCCCTCATAGTCGAGGAAGAAGAACGTTCTGTCCTTCAGTTTATCGAATTTCGGGAGGACCATCGGACCGCCCAGGCTGCCGCCGAAGGTGCTGAAGTTCTTGGGGGCCTTGGAATTGAAGTCATAGATCGTGGCGTCGAGCGCTTCATTTTGAAAGTACTCAAATGCGCTGCCGTGCCATTTGTTGGTACCGCTCTTGGTGGTAAAGGTCACGTCGCCGATCTGCGCGAACTCGGCATTGTTGTTGAATGCCGTGACTTTGGTTTCGGATATGCCTTCGGATGAAGGATAGGCGTCGTGAAGTGCGCCATTCGAGCGCACGTTGGCGGTGGAGACGCCGTCGACGGAGAAGCCGGTCTGCGCGGAAGTAGCGCCGCCCACGGCGATGTTTCCCTGGCTGTCGGTGACGACGCTCGGCGAGAGCGCCAGCGACGCGAGAGGGCTGGATGAAACGGCGCGCGAGTTCATGGGCAGCTGGGTCACTTCTTCGTTGGACATGGTGTCGCTTACAGTGCCGTTCTCGGTGTTGATTTGCGCCGCGCCCGCGGTCACTTCCACGGTTGTGGTTTCGGCCGCGACACTGAGCGCGATGGGGAGGCGAAGCTCCTGACGGGCTTCAAGCAGGACGGAGGACACCTGAGCATCGGCGAATCCGCTGCCATGTACGGTCACCTTGTAGTGGCCAGCTTTCAAGTTCTCAAAGACGAACTCGCCGGACGTGCTTGAGATGGTGGTGTGCTCGGCGTTGTCGTCGAGAGAGTGAACGACGATGCTGGCACCGGGAACGACCGCACCGGAGTTGTCCTGTACTGTGCCGCGAATGCTGCCAAAGGTGGACTGCGCATGCGCACTGAGCGTCGCGGCTGCGAACACAATCACCGCAATGAGAAGAGCGAACCAGCGTCGACCGACTGCCCGACGATGGTGTTCGAAGCGCGCACTTGCTCGCTTAGGCGCCTCAGCGAGGAGGGACATCGGTTCCGGATGATGAATCAAAACAGGATGTGCATCAACGACCGAAGATGAAACATGAACGTATGTGCCTGATTTCATAAATGACCTCCTGTGAATTCAATTTCAAATGGGATTCATTGCCTGCACACTCTGAGAGCCTCATATCTTGTGCAAGCATTCGGTAAGGAAACCATCGATTTAGGGTTTCCTTGTCCTTAAGTAATTGCTACGCGTAATGAAGAATCCATATAAAGTGCAGAAACTCTATGCCGATTTGATGATCTCTTTATGCAGCCCTCATGACAGCTGGACAATCTCTATGCCGCCTTGATGATCTCTTCATGCGGCCCTTATGTGAGCCAATCAATGCTTAGTCCATCCTTGGTAGAAAAACGGAACGGGGGCTTTTCTAGGCATCGAAAAGGCTCGAGTAAATTTGCATCCCGGCTTGGCTTGAGATAAATCTCATGGATATCAATGCCAAGCCTCTCAAGGTTCACGACTGACCAAGGCTGGTTCGCCACTGCCGACCTAAGGCCCTTACATAAGCGGGCCTTGTCGTCCCATTGACTACGTAGGAAAACACCAAGGCGTGCCGATTCCGGTCAATCTCATCCCGGTTAACTATCCGAATTCTGCCTGCGATTGAGAGGCGCCGTTCAAGGCAACGGTCGTGATCGGCCCGATCGTGGACTCCCGGGGG